>CANPYE010000088.1 GCA_947588005.1 uncultured Lachnospiraceae bacterium
GGCGCGCCGCCGTTTCTGCACCCCTGCTACTTCGGCACGGACATTCCGTCGGAGGAGCAGCTGATCGCCCACGGCAAGACCCTGGATGAGATCCGTTTCCTGATCGGCGCGGATTCCCTGTCCTACCTGCGGGTGGAGCGGCTGAAGGAGATGGCCGAGGGACTGCCGATCTGCACCGCCTGCTTCACCGGCGATTATCCGATCGAACCGCCCACGGAGGATATACGGGGAGACTACTTACGTTAGGAATAATCGAGGGGGACATAAGGCGTGCAAATCCCCGGGAGGCATCGGATATTGCAGGCTCTCGTATTTCATTTAAGCATAAGTTCTTAATGTGCAGTGCCTTTGCGGAAAGGATTAGGCGCCTTTGTACTATATGTATGGTTTGTGTGACGCTTCAAAGGTATCGCTGCGTGCTTACGCAGCCGGGAGCGAGTCTGAGAGCGGAACAATGACTGCAGACAGCTGCGGCCTTTTACGACTATGCACATTATTCGGAGATTTTTATGGAGGTTTTCATGAACGACAGATATCAAAGCCCGCTCTCCGAGCGGTACGCCAGTAAGGAGATGCAGTACATTTTCTCACCGGACAAGAAGTTTAAGACCTGGCGCCGGCTCTGGATCGCCCTGGCGGAGACGGAGAAGGAGCTGGGCCTTCCGATCACCCAGGAGCAGATCGACGAACTTAAGGCCCATCAGGACGATATCAATTACGATGTGGCGAAGGAGCGGGAGCGCCTGGTGCGCCACGACGTCATGTCCCACGTCTACGCCTACGGACAGCAGTGCCCGAACGCCAAAGGCATTATCCATCTTGGCGCTACGTCCTGCTATGTGGGCGACAATACCGACATCATCATCATGACGGAAGCCCTGCGACTGGTTCGCGCGAAGCTTTTAAACGTGATGGCGGAGCTGGCCGCGTTCGCGGAGAAATATAAGAACCAGCCCACGCTGGCGTTCACCCATTTCCAGCCGGCTCAGCCCACGACCGTGGGAAAGCGGGCCACCCTTTGGCTCCATGACCTGTGCCTGGATCTGGAGGATCTGGATCACGTCCTGGGCAGCATGAAGATGCTGGGGTCCAAAGGAACCACCGGCACGCAGGCCAGTTTCCTGGAGCTGTTTGACGGCGATCATGAGAAATGCCGCCTGGCCGATCAGATGATCGCCCGGAAAATGGGCTTTGCGGAGTGCTATCCGGTATCCGGGCAGACCTACTCCCGCAAGATCGATACGCGGGTGGTCAATGTTCTGGCCCAGATCGCCCAGAGCGCCCATAAGTTCTCCAACGACATCCGGCTGCTGCAGCATCTGAAGGAAGTGGAGGAGCCTTTTGAGAAGAACCAGATCGGTTCCTCGGCGATGGCCTATAAGCGGAATCCGATGCGCAGCGAGCGGATCGCGTCTCTTTCCAATTATGTGATGAGCGACGTGATGAATCCGATGCTGGTGGCGTCCACCCAATGGTTCGAGCGGACGCTGGATGATTCGGCCAATAAACGCTTAAGCATTCCGGAAGGTTTCCTGGCGGTCGACGGCATCCTGGATCTTTATCTGAATGTGGTGGACGGCCTGGTGGTGTACCCGAAGGTCATCGAAAAGCATTTCCTGGCGGAGCTGCCGTTCATGGCCACGGAGAATATCATGATGGACGCGGTGAAAGCCGGCGGCGATCGGCAGGAGCTGCATGAGCGGATCCGGCAGCTGTCCATGGAGGCCGGACGGAATGTAAAGGAGAAGGGGCTTGATAACAATCTTCTGGAGCTGATCGCGGTGGATCCGGCTTTTGGCCTGACGATGGAGAATCTGAAGAAGACGATGGATCCGGCTTTGTATGTGGGACGTGCGCCAAAGCAGGTGGAAGAATTCCTGGCGGAGGTCGTGAAACCCATACTGGAGGAAAATAAAGACGTTCTCGGCATGAAGGCGGAAATCAGCGTATAGGCCGGTCAGTCATATGGCCGCAGGCGGGAGCAAAAGAGACAGAATGGAGCTGCATAAGAGGCGGTAAGTTCCCCGGCGGACGAGAGGAATATACGATGGGAGAGTATGAATTGTTGAAATCTGAGAATGCGGGCGGTTTGACGGAAACGGTGGCTGTCGGGGACAGGCCTGAGAGCACGGGCGGTTTGACGGAAACGGTGGCTGTCGGGGACAGGCCTGAGAGCACAGGCAGTTTGACGCAGACAGCGGAGTCCGAGGACAGGTCCGGGAACACGGACGGGCTTGCGCAGCGCGACAGGCAGCTGGAAAAGAGAAGACAGCAGGCGTCGGAGAAGCTTCAGGATGCCATTGGCAGGGAGCTGGCGGGGGAAAGCCCGGAGACGGCGAAGGCGGAGACGCTTCTGTGGAACGCGCTGATCCTCTACCAGGATGTACCCTTTGTAACCTCTAAAAACCTGCAGTTTACATATTCTATACGCGGTTACGAGATGTTCGTAAGCCGGAAGGATAAATCCATCACCCGCTCCACGGTGAATCTGGCGTTCGGAATGGCTATGAAGCTTCTGCGAGAGGATGTGCCTGTAAGCGGCCCGAAGAAGCTGGGAACCTTCGGGGCCAGTTACCTGTATCCCATATTTATCCATATCGGCGTGATACCGGTCGAGAAAACGAAAAAAAGAAAAAGACAGAAGATGAAAGAGCAGGACTGAGCGCCTGCTTTTTTCACGCGGGCTGCGCGCCAGCCGCCCGCGCCAGGCGCTCCGGAAGGTGCGTTTCGCGCAAAGACGCCGTAACGTCCTGCCCGTATTTCCATGCGGGCAAGGCGCCGTAACGTCCTGCCCGTATTACGTCAGTATGAAAAAACGCGCCAGTGACGCCTTGTCCGTATTGCAAGAAAAAAGAAAGGAAAATTTCTGTGAAAATTTAAAGTATCCTATCGCCAAGATTCTAAAACTGTGTTATACTAAATTGATATGTTATGGGCATACGGGGTGATCGTATATGTTGAATGAAGAAAAGATCAAGCTTATGACCAGCATCGCCATATTTGAGAAAGCGGAGGGACGTAACCTTTCGCTGGTGAAGCGGTATTTTAAGTCAGATTATATCAGCCGGAATCTGCTGCGGTCGTTTCTTGGCTATACGCTTTGCTGGATTCTCGGACTGGCCCTGGCAGTGGTCTGCAGGCTGGAGGATATTCTTTCCATTGTGGCGCTGGAAGACGTGGTTTTCCCGTTTGTGGATTACGGCGTGTGGTACCTGCTTGGGCTTGTTGTCTATCTGATCGTTACGTTTATTGTGTGCAGCCGGAGATACAGCTATGCAGCCCGCGGCATGAAGGTCTATACGGCGAGACTGAAGCGCCTGCAGAGGCGTTACGAGTTTCAGGACAGAGCGAAAGAGCAGGGCAAGGGGGTTCAGAGATCGTGATAGGATTATGGGTGTTTCGGGAAAAACTGAAAGGTTTTTACGCCAGGTTTGATGTGTTCATCAATCCTCTGATCCGGTTCTGCTTCGGACTGTTCACCTTTCATCTTCTGAACAGCAATCTGGGAGCCATGGCGAGGCTGAATCATATTCTGGTGGAGCTGGTGCTGGCGCTTGTGTGCAGCGTGCTCCCGTACGGCGTTATGGTATTTCTGGCGGGCGTTCTGCTGCTGGCGCATGTGAGCAGCATATCGCTCGAGATGACGATGATCCTTTTCGTCCTTCTGCTGTTTATTCTGATCCTGTATTTCGGGCTGCAGCCGAAGGACAGCTACCTGCTGCTTCTGACGCCGATTTTCTTCCACCTGAAGATCCCGTACGCGATCCCGATTCTGGTGGGACTTTCCTGCGGACTGTCGTCCGTGGCGGCGGTCTGCTGCGGTGTGGTGCTGTTCTATGTGATGCAGTATATCAGGCAGAACATGGGGACGCTGAGCGGGGACGCGACGCTGGGTATGGTGGAACAGCTGATGCAGATCATACGGACCCTGCTTTCTAACCGCCTGATGGTCGTAATGATGGTCACCTGCGCGGCGGGGATCCTGGTTGTCTACCTGATCCGCAGGCTGCCGGTGAATTTCTCCTGGGCGATCGCCATTGTGGCAGGCGCCCTGACGCAGATCGCGGCTATCTTCATCGGGGATTTCCTGTTCGATGTGTCGGTGCCCATGGGACAGCTCGTGGCCGGGCTGATCCTGTCGATGGCGCTGGCGGCGGTCTACCATTTCTTCGTGTTCGCTGTGGATTACACGCGGACGGAATACGTCCAGTTCGAGGACGACGATTATTATTACTATGTGAAAGCGGTTCCGAAGATCGCCGTTTCTCTGCCGGATATCAAGGTGCAGAGATTCAACGACGGGCGGCATGGGAACGATTTTGACGAATAGACATTTATCTGACTGAGGAAAGGACGGTGATAACGTGGCGCAGCTGATCGATACATTATATGAATGGCTTTCATTTCTGCCACAGATTACCAGGACGAATATCCTGGAGATCATCATCATCGCCTTTCTGATCTATGAGATACTGGTCTGGATCAAGAATACAAGGGCCTGGACGCTTTTGAAGGGCATTGTGGTCATCCTGGTTTTCGCTGCGATCGCCTGGATGCTGAAGCTGTATACGATCCTCTGGATCATGCAGAACGTGGCTTTTGTGGCGACGACGGCGCTGGTCATCATTTTCCAGCCGGAGCTCAGGCGCGCGCTGGAGCAGCTGGGCAGCCGGAACCTTCTGACGAATCTTCTGCCTTTTGAGGGCGACCGGGAGACTGCGTCCAGATTCACTGAGAAGACGGTGAACGAACTTGTCCGCGCGTCCATGGAGCTGGCCAAGGCGAGGACGGGAGCGCTGATGGTCATTGAGCGCGAAGCGTCCCTTAAGGATATTGAGAGAACCGGTATCGAGATCGACGGCGTGGTGACCAGTCAGCTTCTGATCAATATTTTCGAGCATAATACGCCGCTCCATGACGGCGCGGTAGTGATACGCGGGAACCGCGTGACCGCGGCTACCTGCTATCTCCCTCTGTCCGATAACGGAGATATCAGCAAGGATTTAGGGACCAGACACAGGGCCGCTGCAGGCATCAGCGAAGTGACCGACAGCTTAACGATCGTCGTGTCCGAGGAGACAGGCCATATTTCCCTCGCGGAGGATGGGAAGCTGACCAGGATCACCGGCCCGGAGGAACTTCGCAGGATTCTGGAAGCGAACGCCGCGGACAGCGGCGGCCAGGGACGGCGGTTCAGAATATGGAAGGGAAGGCAGAAGGATGAAAGAAAAGCTGAAGCGAATGCTGACGAATAATCTCGGGCTTAAGATCCTCTCCGTAGTTCTGGCGCTGTTTACATGGCTGATCATGGTCAATGTTTCCAATCCGATGATGACGGTCATGCATTCGATCCCGGTGGAATTTACCAATGAGGATGTGCTTAAGAACGCCGGGTTGACCTATGAGCCTTTAAGCAGGAACACGGTGACGGTCAGCTATAAGATCCATGTGAGGGATGAGGCGAGAGTGTCGGCCAGTGATTTTTCCGCGTACGCGGATCTGGCCCAGCTCTACGACGTGACGGGCTCGATCCCGGTGCAGACGGAAATTACCTCCTATACGGCGCGGTCCCTTGTCCAGTCCGGCTCGGTGACGGTGAATCCTTCCGTGGTGCGGATCCAGACGGAACCGATCCAGACGAAGACCTTTGTGCTTGAGGCGCGTGTGAGCGGAACGGAGGCGGACGGTTACGATATCGGCGAGATAAAGCTGACGCCGTCCCGGGTCACGGTTACCGGCGCGGAATCCGCCATCGGGCAGATCAGTTCCGTCGGCGTTGAGATCAATGTAGAGGGCGTGGATACCGATATTACCGGCGAGGCTCTGATCTTCTTCTATGACGCCAACGGCAACCGGATGGAGCAGGCGGAAGGAGTAGAACTGAATGTCCAGCAGGCAGCCTACAGCGTATCCGTGCTGCGAGTGAAGGATCTGACCCTGGATTATAAGATTACCGGAACAGTGGCTGCCGGTTACCGGTTTACCGGTGTGGAGAGCGACGTCCGGGTGATTTCCGTGGTAGGACTCCGGTCCGTGCTGGCAGGCTTAAGTACGCTGGAAATTCCGGATCCGGCCCTGAATTTGAACCGTGCTACCGGGAATGTGGTGGTCGAGGTGAATCTGAACGACTATCTGCCGGAGAATGTATCCATTGTCGGCGACCAGCCGGTAACGGCGACGGTGACTATGCTGGTGGAGAGACTGGAGATCCGAAGCTTCGAGTATGACGCGGACGATATCGAGCTGACCGGCCAAAAGGACGGATATGAGTATACGCTTGACGCGCCGTCTCTGACGCTCCAGATCCGCGGACTGGCTGAGGATCTGGACACGCTGGATGCGGACGATATCCGGGTGAGGGCCGATGTGGGAGAGCTGGAACCGGGGGTTCATCCGCTCAGACTGGAAGCGGAGCTTATGGATGGTTTTGATTTCGTGAGCGCGTCGGCGGTTAACGTGAGTATCGAGGATCTGACGGCCCCGGCTGATTCGGAAAACGCCGGCGCTGCCGGTCCGATCGGAAGAACGGAGCCGGGAAGCGGTGATGCGGCTGTAAACGGCGGAGAGACTGAGGACGGAGAGGAAGCAGCGGGCGGCAGCGGAGATGCGGACATCGGGGAATCCGTACCGGAGCAGGAGACGGCATCGTCCAGATAGACCTGTAAGAAAGCAGTGAGGAAAAGTATGGTAAAAGCAAAAGCGGCAATCAGGAACCTGACCGGCCTGCATCTGCGGCCGGCGGGGGTCCTTTGCAATAAGGCGCTCCTTTACAAGTCCAGCATCCATTTTACGATGGGAAACGTATCGGCCAACGCCAAAAGCGTGCTGAGCGTTCTGGGAGCCTGTGTCAAATACGGGGACGAGATCGAATTCATCTGCGACGGAGAAGATGAGGAAGATGCACTAAAGGCCATGATACAGGTTGTGGAGGACGGCCTGGGAGAATAAGTTCATGATTGTTTACTGTATCTGTTATGCGGCTGCTTATCTGACGGCCCGTCTGGGACAGTATTACCTGTCCGGGGCGTCTCTTATGCTGGCCGCGGCCTATCTCTACTGGTACGACTACCGCCGCACCGGCAATCTTTTGCAGCTGCGGGGGCTTTTTTCCGCCTTCTGGGTCGGAGGACAGGGCGTGGCGTGTCTTAAGCTGAGCCGTCTGCAGACGGACTGGTCCATAAAGACATGGATCTGTTTCTTTCTGGCGTTTGCCGGTTTCTGGTGCTGCTTCGGACTGCTATCGCTGGCGGCCGGGGATGAGGGCCTGCAGGTGAGAAGGCGCAGGGAGAGAGATTCTGTGCGCCCTCTGTATTACAGTATGATCGCGGTTACGGCGGTATCCGTGGCCGCGTTCCTGTTCGAAGCTGTCTATCTGGGCTTCGTTCCGCTGTTTTTGCGCGGCGTGCCTCACGCCTATTCCGCGTTCCACGTGACAGGGGTGCATTATTTTACCGTAGCCTGCGTGCTGGTGCCGTCCATGGCTGTGATCTTCTTCAGGCAGGGCGGTTCCAGGAGATCCTATCGCAATACCGCGGTCGTTGTGATGACGGTGATCTGCCTTCTGATACCGATTCTCTGCGTGTCGCGCTTCCAGCTGATCTTCGCGGTGGTGACAGCCCTGTTTACTTACATAGCCTATTCGGGAAGGGTGCGCCTAAGGACCGTGCTGATCCTGTCGGCCGCGATGCTCCCGCTCTATGTGATCCTGACCATTGCCAGGAGCCATGATATCACATACCTGAACGGCATTTTTGAAATGAAGGATCCGTCGACGCCGATCTTCATTTCCCAGCCTTATATCTATATAGCCAATAATTACGAGAATTTCAACTGTCTCGTCGATGCGCTGCCGGCTCATACCTTCGGGATCCGGATGCTGTTCCCGCTGTGGACGCTTACGGGACTTAAATTTTTCTTCCCGTATCTGATCAGCTTTCCGATCTATATCGACAAGGAAGAACTGACGACGCTGACGCTGTTCTATGACGCCTACTATGATTTCAGCGTGTTGGGAGTGGCTGCCTTTTCCTGCATATTGGGAGCCGCTGCCGCCTGGCTGGACAGCAGGCTGAAACGGATGCGCAATCCGATGGGATTCGTGCTCTACGCGCAGTTTGCCTTTTATATGGTGCTCTCGTTCTTTACGACATGGTTCAGCAATCCGACCACGTGGTTCTATTTCGCGGTGATGGGGCTGATCGCATTCGGCTGCTACTGGGTGGTGTAAGGCCCTGGGGAGCGCCGGATTTAATCTAAGGAGGAATTAAGTCATGATCTCAGAGAAAATGAAACCGCTTGTGCAGAATAACTCGGCGATCCGGGAGATGTTCGAGGAAGGCAACCGCCTGGCGAAGATCTACGGCCGGGAGAACGTCTATGATTTCAGCCTCGGCAATCCCAACGTTCCGGCGCCGCCGGAGGTGGACGCGGCGATCCGCGCCATACTGGATGAGGAGGAATCCACCTTCGTCCACGGTTATATGAGCAATTCCGGCTACGAGGATGTGCGCTCGGCCATCGCTGCTTCCTTGAATGAGCGCTTCGGCACCGCTTTCCATCAGGACAATATTCTGATGACTGTAGGCGCCGCCAGCGGGATGAACGTGCTGTTTAAGACGATCTTAAATCCCGGCGACGAGGTGATCGCGTTCGCGCCCTATTTCCTGGAGTACGGCAATTATGTGCGCAATTATGACGGGAAGCTTGTGGTAGTTCCGCCGGATACGGAGACGTTCCAGCCGAATATGGAAGCCTTTAAGGAGCGGATCGGCGAAAAGACGAAGGCGGTCATTATCAATACGCCCAACAATCCCACCGGCGTGGTGTATTCCGACGCGACGCTTAAGAAGATTGCGCAGATCCTTACGGAGAAGCAGACTGAGCTGGGAACGGAGATCGTGCTGGTCTCCGATGAGCCTTACCGGGAGCTGGCTTACGACGGCGTGGAAGTCCCTTATGTGACGAAGTATTACGCGAATACCGTGGTATGCTATTCCTACAGCAAATCCCTGTCCCTGCCCGGCGAGCGGATCGGTTATCTGGTGATCCCGGACGCGCTTGCGGACAGTAAGACCGTTTTCGCGGCGGCCACCATTGCCAACCGGGTGCTGGGCTGTGTCAACGCCCCGTCCCTGATGCAGCGGGTGGTCATGCGCTGCCTGGGCGCAAAAGCCAATGTAGCTGCTTACGACCGTAACCGCAACCTTCTGTATACGTCGCTTCTGGAATACGGCTTTACCTGCATTAAGCCGCAGGGGGCCTTTTACCTGTTCCTAAAGTCGCCGGAGCCGGACGAGAAGGCGTTCTGCGCCGTCTGCAAGAAACATAATATACTGGTGGTTCCCGGCTCGTCCTTCGCCTGTCCCGGCTACGTGCGGATCTCCTACTGTGTCTCCTATGAGCAGATCGAGCGGTCCCTGAAGGCGTTTAAGGCGGTGGCGGAGGAATACGGGCTGTGAACGGGAGAGAGCGCGCCGTGGCCGGCAAAGCGGAGGCGCGGACAGCGCACGCCGCGCGTCCGTGGGAGAAAAACATCCGCCGGGTTACCCCTTACGTTCCCGGCGAACAGCCTCAGGGAGGCCGCCTGATCAAGCTGAATACGAACGAGAATCCGTACCCGCCGTCCCCCGCCGTAAGAGAGGTTCTTAAGGCGATGGAGCCTGATATGCTGCGCAAATATCCGGATCCGTCGGCGTCGGCGCTTGTAAATGCTCTGGCCGGATATTATGGTCTGAATCCGGAGCAGGTCTTCGTGGGGGTCGGCTCCGACGATGTGCTGGGCATGGCCTTTCTGACCTTTTTTAATTCAGACCGGCCGGTGCTGTTCCCGGATGTGACCTATTCCTTTTATCCGGTTTGGGCGGAGCTTTTCGGGATCCCCTATGAGACGTGTCCGCTTAACGCGGATTTCACCATCGATCCCCTGGATTACGACCGGGCAAACGGCGGCGTCATTTTCCCGAATCCCAATGCGCCGACCGGGTGTTTCCTGCCGCTTCGGCAGGTGGAGGAAATCCTGCGGCACAATCAGGACGTGGTAGTGATCGTGGACGAGGCCTATATCGATTTCGGCGGAGAGTCGGCGGTAAGTCTGCTCGGCCGGTATGAAAATCTGCTGGTGGTGCAGACATTTTCCAAGTCCCGCGCCATGGCCGGGATGCGGATCGGTTACGCGCTTGGTTCGCCCGGGCTGATTAAAGCGATGCAGGATGTGAAATACTCTTATAACTCCTATACGATGAGCCTGCCGTCGATCCTGGCGGGAGAGGCGGCTGTGAAGGACGAAGCATATTTCAGGGAAAGTGTGGAAAAGATCATACGGACCCGCGAGAACGCCAAGAGGAGGCTTGCGGAGCTGGGATTTACATTCCCGGATTCGAAGGCGAATTTCCTTTTTATCCGTCACAGGACGGTCGGGGCGAAGGAGCTTTATGACGCCCTTCGTTCAAAGCAGATTTATGTGCGGTATTTCTCCGGTCCGCGGGTGAGCGATTATCTGCGGGTAACGATTGGAACGGACGGGGAGATGGAAGAACTGCTTCGATTCCTGGAGGAATATCTGGATGCGCCGGCAAAACGGGGGAGCAGACAGAAGTAGGCCGGTCAGAAATGACGGCCTGCGTATGCGGCGAAAGGTGAGTGAGACGAAATGAGTGAAGGCAGCAGCCGGATCCTGAAAATTATACTGAATATTCTGATACCGGCGGCGGGGGTTCTTCTGGTATGCCTTCTGGGCCCCTGGCTTCTGAAATTCTTTATGCCATTTGTGATCGGCTGGATCATTGCGATGATCGCCAATCCGCTGGTGCGATTTCTGGAGAAACATTTGAAGATCGTGCGGCGGCACAGCTCGGCAGTGATCGTGGTACTGGTGCTGGCGCTGGTCATCGGCGTCCTTTATCTGGTGTGTTCCAGGCTGTTTTTGGAGACCGTCGGCCTGATCCGGGATCTTCCGGAGATGGTTGAAGCGCTTAAGGGGGAGATCGCCGGCGCTCTGTCGCGCATGTCCCGCTTTGTGCAGATACTGCCGCAGGGCGTCCGCGACTGGTTCGGGCGGCTGAACGACGATCTGGGCAGCGCCATCGGCGAGCTCTTGCAGGGAATCGCGACGCCTACTATGACAGCGGCCGGCAATGTGGCCCGCGCCGTTCCAAGCGCGCTGGTCTACGCGATCGTGACGATCCTGTCGGCTTATTTCTTCATCGTGGAGCGCGAACAGATCCTTGCGGGTATGAGGAAGTTCATTCCCGCGTCGGTCTGGGATTATTTTCATTTTCTCAAGAACGATATGCTGAAGCTTCTCGGGGGATACTTCCTGGCGCAGTTTCGGATCATGTTCGTGGTGGCTGTGATCCTGGCCATAGGCTTTCTGATCCTGGGGGTCAATTACGGCGTTATCTGGGCCGTCCTGATCGCCCTTTTGGATTTCCTGCCGCTGTTTGGAACCGGGACCGCCCTGTTCCCGTGGGCGCTGGTCAAGCTGCTCTCCGGCGAGTGGCCCTTCGCGGCGGGACTGGTCTTTCTGTATCTGCTGACGCAGGTCGTCAGGCAGGTCATTCAGCCCAAGATCGTGGGCGATTCCCTGGGGGTCCCGCCTCTGACCACGCTCTTTCTGCTCTATATCGGCTTTAAGATCCGCGGTATCTCCGGCATGATCCTCGCCGTGCCGTTAGGGATCATCGCCATCAATCTTTACGAATACGGCGTTTTCAATTCCTTTTTGGAGAATGTCAGGCTTCTCGCCGGGGAGATAAGCCGTTTTCGGAAATCGCTGTAGGAAGCTCCGTCTGAACCGCTTCCGGCGTCACGAATTCCGGGCGGGAGCTTTCTAAGACGACCGGCTCCGGCTTGATCTGGGCGGGCTGGTCTGCGGCGACGGTGACCGCCGCGTCCGTGGTGCCGGCACATTCCGTGTCCGTCGTCTCCGGGCCTGCGCCTGCCGTCGAGCTTTCCGCTGCGCCTTCCGGCCCGGCCGCATTTTCTGCCGCGCTTACTTCTGTGCCCTTCGGCCCGGCCGTCTTTTCTGCCGCGCCTTCCGAGTCCGCTGCCTTTTCTGCCGCGTCTTCATGCGCCGGCCACTCCAGGATCCCGCTTTTGTGTTCTTTTTTGTGCGTCTTTTCTCTGGGGCCTGCCTTAATTCCGCTTCCTGCCCTGCGCAGCGCCATCCGCAGGAAGATCCGGGCCGCCGCCGTCCCCAGCAGCACGATCAGTCCCGGAAGCACCACCGACAGAATGATCTTTGCCTTCATCCGGAACGCCTTTTTCTTAAGCTTCTTCTTCGCGGCTTTTATCCACATCTCTACAGGATCCGTATTCGCTTTCCGTTTCATCTTCTCACTCTCCGCTCATTAAAGTTTTCATAAGATAGGAATATACCTCCGGGCTCTTTCCCTGCCACTGGGCGCAGATGGCTTCCGCCTGCTCCCGGGTCGGCACCGAAAGACTCAGCTCCATCAGGGAGTTCTTACCTTCCCGGATTTCCATGTGCACCACGAAATCCTGGCTGGTCGATTTGTAATAATCCGCCAGGACGCCCGCTTCATTGCGGATCTTGATCCGGTTCTTCTTCAGATACTGGTCCATGTCGTCGATGATGGCCTGAGAAATGTTATTTCCGAAGAAATCCAGCGTCTCCTCGCCTTCACGGGTGATCTCGTACCGGGTCGAATTGTGGTTCGAATGGGTCTTTATAAGTCCCGATTCCAGAAGCTCATTCAGCACCTGCTGCAGGGTGAAATAGGTCGTATATTCGTGCTCCAGAAAGAAGTCCGTCAGCTGCGCGTTGGTCAGGGGAAAGTTCACCTGCTTTAACATATAAAGATTCATCAGCTTATAAAGCGTCTTTGGTTCTGACAGCATAAGAACGTCCTCCTTCCGGATTTTGTAACATTTCTTTCATCATACCAATTTTAGGATAGCAAATCAAGGGGAAATGTGTTAAGATCCCGTTTTCGACACTTGAATGATTGGAAAGAGCCGGAATTCCCCGTAAAATAAGGAAAATCCGGCTCTTATCATT
>CANPYE010000089.1 GCA_947588005.1 uncultured Lachnospiraceae bacterium
TGCGACAATTACATCGTTCCCTGCGTCCAGGCCGGCGCGGTCTACGAGCACAAATATCTGCTGGGCACGTCCATGGCGCGTCCCGCTATCGCCAAAAGGCTGGTAGAGATTGCCCGCAAGGAAGGCGCTTCCGCCATCTGCCACGGCGCAACCGGCAAAGGCAACGACCAGATCCGCTTCGAGCTGGGCATCAAGGCCCTGGCCCCGGATCTGAAGATCATCGCTCCCTGGCGTATGACCGACATCTGGACCATGAAGTCCCGTGAGGACGAGATCGAATACTGCCGGCAGCACGGCATCCATCTCCCCTTCTCCGCGGACAACAGCTACAGCCGCGACCGGAACCTGTGGCATATCAGCCATGAGGGCCTGGAGCTGGAGGATCCGGCCAACGAGCCAAACTACGACCATCTGCTGGTCCTGGGCGTGACCCCGGAGAAGGCTCCCGACGAGCCGGAGTACGTGACCATGACCTTCGAGGCGGGCGTGCCCAAAAGCATCAACGGCGAGAAGATGAAGGTCTCCGATATCATTAAGAAATTAAACGCCCTGGGCGGCAAGCACGGCATCGGCATCGTGGATATCGTGGAGAACCGCGTGGTCGGCATGAAGTCCCGCGGCGTCTACGAGACCCCCGGCGGCACGATCCTGATGGAAGCCCACGATCAGCTGGAGGAGCTGGTTCTCGACCGCGCCACCATGGAAGTGAAGAAGGATATGGGCAACAAGATGGCCCAGATCGTATATGAGGGCAAATGGTTTACGCCGCTGCGCGAGGCGGTCCAGGCCTTCGTGGAGTCTACCCAGAAGTACGTGACCGGCGAAGTGAAGTTCAAGCTCTACAAGGGCAACATCATCAAGGCCGGCACCACTTCTCCCTACTCCCTGTACAGCGAGTCCCTGGCGTCCTTCACGACCGGCGAACTGTACGACCACCACGACGCGGACGGATTCATCACTCTGTTCGGTCTGCCGCTAAAGGTCCGCGCGATGAAGATGGCGGAGATTGAGAAGAATAAACAGTAAATGTAAAAACATGTCGGATACCGCAGCGTTTGGATTAGAAAGGGGGCGAAAACCTTGCAAATTGCATTATGCGATGATGAAAAAACATGCCACGAAACAATAAAAAATCTGATCGGACAGTACAAACAGGCTAATTCTGACCGCTCGCTTTCGCTGTCATCTTTCTATTCCGGGAAGGAGCTTTTGAACCATGTGGACGAGCACGGCGGCTTCGACCTCTATATCCTCGACTGCATCATGCCGGAGATGGACGGCATAGAGCTCGGAACGGCACTGCGCAGGCGCGGCGATCAGAGAATGTTTTTCTATCTGACCACATCGCCCGACTTTGCGCTGGACTCCTACCGGGTGGACGCCCTCGATTACCTCTTAAAGCCTGTGGATAAGCCGCTCTTCTTCCGTAGTCTCGACAAAGCGTTTTCCTATTTTTCCCGGACTATGCGGGAGATGGTTTCCGTCAAAACTGCGGGCAGTATCCGTATCCTTCCCGTTGCCGATATCCGGTACGCGGAACGCACCGGGAAACGAATCTGCTACTATATGACGGATGGGAGCATTATACATGGCATTACCTTCAACGGCTCCTTTATTGACGCGGTATCAGACCTCCTCTCCCATAACGGGATGCTCCTTGTCGGTTCCTCATTCGTGGTAAACCTGACCCATGTCATGGAAGTAACGAAAACGGACATGGTTTTAACGGGAAACCTGCGCGTTCCCATCCCGCGCCGCATATATGACGCCGTCAAAAAGGAGTGGGCGGACTTTTGGCTGAACGGAGGAAAATACCTTGCTTTTTGAGGATAACCTTACCTTTTTAGTCCTGAAAGTCCTGATCACCTTTGCGGGCACGATCGCCATGATGGCGTCCACGACCAATTTTAAGATCATTCAAAAGAAAACCGTGTGCATCGCGGTTATTTGGGGCTATGCCGTTTATGTCGTCCTCTCCGCCTTTTTGATCATCTATTATTTTGATTACGAGCATTTCCTGCGGATATTTATCCTTACCATATCATGCCCGGCGGTCCTCCTTTTGCACCATATTTCTGACGAGCCCTTTGCAAAGCTTGTATTTACCCGTGCGACACATATTCTGGTTTCCCTGTACATCGCCGCCACAGTTACCCTGATCAATACCGCCCTGCACGGCAACGAGCTGTCGGACATCCTGCTGCGCCTGCTTTCCTATCTGCTTGCGACGTTGTTTGATTTTCACTTTGTGAGGCATATCTTGTTCGATTTTGCCGGCACGGTCAAAAAGGGCTGGGGCGTCCTTTCCCTTATTCCCTGCGCGTTCATCATCCTTTCCGTGACAGTCGCCCTTTACCCGGAGCATTATACGAAACGGCCTTTAAGCATTGTCACGATTTACCTGCTTGGCGCCGTCATTATTGCCGTCTACTTTTCCATCGGAAGCTACCTGTCCATGCAGTACGGCAGATTGCAGTCAGAGCAGAACAGGGAAATTCTGGAGTTCCAGCTGGACAATATACGGAGGGAAAGCGCCGATATTGAGGCTCTTGAAAAGCAAACAAAAATGATTCGGCACGACCTGCGCCACATCCTCACCACGGTCGCCGCCCTCGCGGAAAGCGGCGATACACAGGCGATTCTTGATGTTGTTGAAAATACCGCGGGAATGTCTGCGGATGTTCCAAAGCCGCGTCAGTATTGCGGCGATCCCATTCTGGACGCCACACTCTCCGGTTACCTTGCGTCCGCAAGTGAGGCGGGTATCGAGCTTGAGACCTTCCTTTCAATTCCGAACGTCCTTCCGGCGGACTCCTCCGAGCTTTCCGTCTGCTTTGCCAATATGCTGGAAAGCGGCATCCATGCCTGTATGGAGCTTCCTGAAGGTGAAAGGAAGATGAGCGTCCGGTGCATCCACAGTCCGAAGCTGATGCTTGAAGTCACTTATCCCTTTCACGGTAAAATGGCGCTCGATAAAAAGGGCCTTCCAAAACCGCCGGACGGAGGCTTAAACAGCGGCTTCCGCTCCATAGCGTCATTCTGTGAAAGGCATGACGCCGTCTATTCGTTTACGGCTGAAAATAACCAGTTCCGGATCATTGTGGCCCTATAACTGGAAGGGAGAAGGTCAAGAAGAGCATGATTTTTGATAACGATACCGCGTACCAGGCGTACCGAATCCTTGTCTCCATCTTCGGCACGCTCGGCATGGTCGTTTCCATCAGCAGGATAAAAGAAAACAAAAGGAAAAATCTGCTAATCGTCAGCGGATATGCTGTTTACGCGATCGTCTTTTCCGTCCTCTGCATACGTTTCCTTGGCTTCCTGCCTTTTCTGCGAAGTGTCATATTCACGATTTCCATACCAGGAGTCGTCATAACCTTTCTGATCGCGGATGGGTCCCTGTCAAGGCATATTTTCTGCTGCCTGTCGCAGCTTCTCATGTCCCTTTACCTGATCGTCAGCGTAACGCAGCTTAATACGCTGTTCGGCGGCAGCTCTGTGACAAATTCCCTGCTGCTTCTTGCCGCCTACCTGATCGTAATTTTACTGGATACTTTCTTTCTGCGAACTGTTTTCTTAAATATCGCCGACATGGTTACCGGGGGCTTTAGTATCCTCGCCCTGATCCCCTGCTCTTTTTTCATACTTACCATGGTGCTCGTGCTCTACCCGGCGCATTATACGCAGAACGCGTCCTTTTCCATCCTGTTTGTCATGTCAGGCGCGGTCCTCCTCATCATCTACTATGCCATCTTCCAATACCTGCGGCTCCAGTACCGATACCGGATGGAGGAACAGGACCGCGATCTTTTAAGACTGCAGATAGAGAACATCAGAAAACAGGCAAAGGACAACGAAAGAAAAGCACGGGAGCTGGTCAGCGCAAGGCGGGACATCCGGCAGATGCTGTCTGAGGTTTCCGGGCTTGCGCGGGAGGGAAATACCGAAGCGATTCTTGATTACATAAAAGAAGCGTCCACGCGAATCGACATCGCCGCGCCTGTTCGGTACTGTAACGATCCCATCTTAAACGCCACGCTTGCAGCATGGTTAAGCCGGGCGGAGCGCTCCGGCATTACGGTAGAGGAGCGGCTTTCCTTTCCGGAAGCTTTGCCCGTCGATTCCGCCGAGCTTGCGATCTGCTTCTCCAACGCTCTGGAAAACGCCATAAACGCCTGTGAAAAGCTTCCGGAAAACCAGCGGAAAATCGTCGTCCGGTGCATCCATAAGCCGCGGTTCATCTTTGAGATCAAAAACCCCTGCCGCGGCCGAATCTCCTTTGGAAGGAACGGGCTCCCGCAATCGCATGAACCCGGCCACGGGATCGGCACACGCTCCATCATGGCTTTCTGCGAAAAGCATAACGCTTTTTATTCCTTCAGCGCGGAGGACGGCTGGTTTAAGCTTGTGATCGCGTTATGAGAGTTCCCGCTGTTTCGCGCGTCCCGAACGGATCATATACAGCAGGAATACAACAAGCAGGAAAGCTGCCGCCGCAATGCCCGCCGGATAGGCTATTTTTGTGGAAAGTCTGAAGCCCTCGTCTGCCATGAGGATGTAAGTGGCGGAAACCGCGCTCATAAACGCCGCCGGGACCGCCGAGACTAGGGAATACCAGACTTTTTTGGCGTTTTGGACCAGATAGACAGCCATCGCCCACAGCACGATCATGGCCAGCGTCTGATTTGACCAGGAAAAATACCGCCAGATGACGTCAAAATCGATCTGTGTCAAAACAGCGGCCGTTCCTATGAGGGGAACCGCTAAAACAAGCCTTTTTCCAAGGCTCGACTGATCCAGCTTAAACCAGTCCGCAAGGGTAAGCCGCGCGCTTCGAAACGCCGTGTCCCCCGTGGAAATGGGGCAGACAACCACGCCGATGACAGCCAGCGCCCCGCCGATCTTTCCCAGCACGCCCACCGAAATGTCATAAACTACCCCTGACTGGCCAAGCGACGCAAGAGCCCCCGACAAACCTTTTGTATTGCCGTAAAAACCGAGACCCGCCGCCGCCCATACCATGGCGATCACGGCCTCCACAAGCATCGCGCCGTAAAAAATCGCGCGTCCCTGCTTCTCGCTCTCTATGCACCTTGCCATCATGGGCGACTGCGTGGAATGAAAACCCGATACCGCGCCGCAGGCTACCGTGACGAACATATAGGACCAAATCGGTTTTCCTTCCGGATGCAGGTTGGCAAAGGTCCCGGAGGTAAGCTCCGGAAGCGTATAGCCTCCGAAAACAAGGCCGCCGACGATCCCGACCGCCATAAACATGAGTACCACGCCGAACACGGGATAGAGCTTTCCGATCACCTTGTCAATGGGAAGGAGCGTCGCCAGCACATAATAGGCCATGATGACGACGATCCAGAATGTGGTATTCATATAATCCGGCGTGAGCCTTGCGAGGAGTCCCGCCGGGCTTGTGGTAAATACCGCGCCTACGCACACAAGCAGAACGACGGAAAAAATACGCATCACCTGTTTGGCCGCGGCGCCCAGATATTTCCCAACGATCTCCGATATGGACGCGCCGTCATTTCTTACGGACGCCATCCCGGACAGATAATCATGCACGGCTCCGCCAAGTATGGATCCAAACACGATCCACAAAAACACCACCGGTCCAAAGACCGCCCCCATCAGCGGCCCGAAGATCGGTCCCGTTCCGGCTATATTGAGAAGCTGGATCAAAAACACCCGCCACTTCTTCATGGGCGTAAAGTCTACCCCATCCGGATGCGCCATCGCCGGCGTGGGATCGTCGCTGGGAACGACGATCCTTTCAACTACGCGCCCATATATGAGATATCCCACAAGCAAAACCAGCAGTGCTGCGATAAACGTGATCATATTTTTTCTCCTCCTATGTCTTTATCTGATTTTTATCCGTTCCTGCGGCAGAGCGTACGCATCCCCCACAGTTCCGTTAAGTCCATCCGTGAGATACGTCGCAAGTATATCATAGTCCACCATTCCCTCATCAACCGTCAGCTCATTGTCCATGAACATATTCAGCCCGTCCCCGCCTTCCTCCATGCTTTCTATGCAGCCTGACATTTCGCTGTCCGTCTCCGGATACGCACCGATAAGCCCTGTCTGGATATTCCCGTTCGCGGTAATGGTAAGGCGGCCAATATTGCAAAGCCCCGTGCCCGTGGAGGACAAAAGCACATTCTCCCCCTCCGCGTTTTTTACAATATCACATGGAATTTCGCTGTGGGAATGGCCATCCAGCACGGCGTCGATCCCCCTTGTATTTGCGATCAGCTCACGGGATGTGAACGGCGAGGATGCCTCATCCGTCCCATAGTCAAACTCATGGTTTCCAAGTACCGCGAAGTCATATCCCGCGCGGTTCATAAGCTCCGCCGGATATTCCCCGTTGGAAACCGCTCCGATCACATTCCCCTGCAGGGCGTCTCCGCAGTCCACCAGCGTGACATAAGGGGTACCTTTCTCGCACCACTGCCTGTATGCCGCAAGTCCGGCGTAGCCGATGTCGCTAATTTCTCCTCGAAAACAGCTTGTGACAGCATCGCCAGCTTGCCCGTCTGAGCAGTCTGACGATGCTGTTTCGTGACAGTGCTTAATGCGTCACAAAGAACATGACGGTAAAGAGCGCCGCAATCACCCATGTTCCCGCCTTTACACTCCCTGCCTTTCCGGTAAACACGCTGATAAGCGTATAAGAGATCACGCCGAAGGCAATGCCGTAAGAAATATTGTAGGTCATAGGCATCATCGCCAGGGTCAGGAACGCCGGAACCGCCTCATCTGTTTTCAGCCAGTCTATATTTCTGGCGCAGTTCATCATCATGATCCCCACATAGATGAGCGCCGCCGCTGTCGCGCATCCCGGTACAAGCATCGCGACCGGGCTTAAAAACATGCTGATAAAGAAAAGCGCTCCTGTTACCATTGCGGCCAGGCCTGTCTTACCGCCCTCCGCAATACCCGTGGAGGCCTCCACATAAGAGCTTACCGTGGACGTGCCGCAGACCGCGCCGCATGCGGTGGCTATGGCATCCGCGAGCATCGCCTTGTCCAGGTTGGGCACTTCTCCCTTTTCGGTCAGAAGATTTCCCCTGGCGCAGGCTCCATACAGTGTGCCGATGGTGTCAAACATATCCACGAGGCAGAACGCCAGCGCGGTCGTCGCTACCAACACCACAAGCTCCATTGTGCTGTGATCCGCCAGATAGTGCGAAAAGTCAAATCCCTCCGTAAAGACTTTGCCAAACGCCTGCGTGCCAAAGTCCCGGAACGCCGCAAACGGGTTTAAGTTCAGATTGCTTGCAACTCCCCTGTAAAATTCTGGAATTGTAAGGCCCAGCAGGTAATACAGCGCCGTTCCGCCGAGTATTCCCCAGAGCACGGCGCCCTTTACCTTCCTGCACGTCAGGACAGCTATCGCTACCACGGCGGCCAACGTGACAAGCATCGGCATAATATCCTTCCACGCCACATTGCCGGAGAGAAGGTTGAAGGAGGCAAGGCTGACAAAGGTGGAGGGATCCGCCACCACGATCCCGGCGTCCTTCAGCCCGATGAAAGCGATAAACAGTCCGACTCCCGCGGGTATGGCCACCCTTACCGCCGTCGGGATAGCCTCGAATATCTTCCTTCGGAGCCCCGTCACGGTGAGCAGTATGAACAGGATGCCGTCAAGCAGGACGAGTAACAGGGCATTGGCGTAGCTCAGCCCAAACCCGAAACACACCGTATAGACAAAGAAGGCATTGGAGCCCATGGCGGATGCCTGCGCCAGCGGCAGGTTTGCCATAAGTCCGATCAGCACAGTCCCGATACAGGCGGAGATCGCGGTCGCGATATAAATAGCGTTGTATGACACCCCTGGAAGCTCTGCAAACATTCCGGAATTGACCATGAGGATATATGCCATGGTCATAAAGGTCGTAATTCCTGCCAGGGCTTCCGTTTTCACGGTAGAGCCGGCTTCCTTTACATGAAATAATTTTTCTATTGACAACATTGATCCCTGCACCTCTCTCTTTCTTTTTTAAATACAATGATCGCCGTGTCGACACCGCCTGCATAGGTATAGCTGCTGCTCCTGGTCCGGCTGACAGCCAGAGCCGCGCTCAGCAGCTGCCTGTGGACAAAGCGGTCGATGCATCGCAGAAGGGGGCTTTTGCCCATACCGGATGGTCATATCAGATTTCCTCTCTGCAATTTTATCAGTAATCGCCTCCAAAAAGATTTTCATTGCAAATTTGGTATCCAATTTGGCGAATATGGTAAAAAGGTGACTATTGTGACCAGATATCTACAGGAGCCACATTGCTGTCCGCAGTCAGCAATGTGGCCCCACAAGTTTTCTGCTTTGTCAAGTTATTTTCCCGTCTCTTACTCCATCCCCGCCAGCAGCTTATCCACGCTCACCAGCTTGACGCACAGCGCGAACAGCTGCATGGCCTCACGCAGATCATCCAGCGGCGGATAGGACGGCGCGATGCGGATATTCGTATCACGGGGATCTTTTCCATAAGGATAGGTCGCCCCGGCGCCGGTCATCACAAGCCCAGCCTTCTTGCAGCGGGCCACGATGTCCTTCGCGCAGCCTTCCATCGAATCGAAAGAAATGAAATATCCTCCCCTGGGCGTGGTCCAGGTACCGATGCCAAGACCGCCAAGCTCCCGGCTCAGGATCTCCTCCACCGCCTCAAACTTGGGCCGCAGGATATCGGCGTGCCTGCGCATATGCTCCACCATGCCGTGAATATCCTTAAAATACCGCACATGACGCAGCTGGTTCACCTTGTCGTGGCCGATGGTCTGGAATTTCAGCTGTTTTTTGATATCCACCAGGTTATTCTCCGACGCCGCCAGGGCCGCGATTCCGGAGCCCGGGAAGCTGATCTTGGAGGTGGAGGCGAACTTGATAGCCAGATCCGGATTGCCGGCCCGCTTGCACTCCGCCAGGATCTCCAGAAGATGGTCCTGCCCCATGTCGTAGAGATGGTGGACCGTGTAGGCGTTATCCCAGTAGATCCGGAAATCGGGAGCCGCCGGCTCCAGTCTCGCAAAGCGGCGGACCGTATCGTCCGAATAGGAGATGCCGGTCGGATTGGAATATTTCGGCACGCACCAGATCCCCTTGATGGAATCATCGCTTGAAACCAGCCGCTCCACCATATCCATATCCGGTCCGTTCTCGTCCATCGGCACATTGATCATCTCGATCCCGAAATATTCAGTCATCGCGAAATGACGGTCATACCCCGGCACCGGGCAGAGGAATTTCACCTTGTCCAGCTTGCACCAGGGAGTGTTGCCCATAACGCCGTGAGTCATGGAGCGGGACATTGTGTCGAACATGACATTCAGACTGGAGTTGCCGTAAATGATGATCTGCTCCGGGCGAACCTCCATCATATCGGCCAGAAGCTCCTTGGCCTCGCTGATCCCGTCCAGCACGCCGTAGTTGCGGCAGTCGGTGCCGTCGTCGCAGGTCAGGTCCGAGTCGCTGTCCAGCACGTCCATCATGCCCATAGACAGATCCAGCTGGTCAATGCTGGGCTTGCCTCTGGACATATCCAGGTGCAGATCCTGGCTCTGGCACTCCCTGTACGCCGCCTTCAGCTCCGTATGGAGCGCCGTCAGTTCTTCTTTCGTCATTTCCGCATATGGCTTCATATGATATCCTCCTTCTGTTTCAAACTACTATATCGTACATGTTTCCGGTTTGTCAACCTCTTACTTGGCCGGGAACGCAGCCTGTGAACGCAGCGGTTCTCCCGGCCGGCCGGTTCCCGCACTTGTCACAGATTTTCTTCTCCCGCGGCTCCCGCGCGCTTATCCAGCCTCACCCCTCCGGCGGGCTTATCCATTTTCACCCTTCCAGCAGCTCCCGCACGATCTGGTTCACCTTCGCCGGATCCGCCTTGCCCTTCATAGCCCGCATGGTCTGACCCACCAGAAATCCCATAGCCTTCTGCTTGCCGTTCTTATAATCCTCCACCGACTGTGGATTCGCCGCAATGACCTCCTCGACGGCCCGCCGCAGCGCGCCTTCGTCGCTGACCATGGCAAGTCCCTTCTCGGCCACATATTTCTCCGGATCTGCGTCGTTAGCGAAAATTTCCTCAAAGACGGTCTTGGCCACGGTCCGGTTGATCGTATTCTTCTCCACCATACCGATCAGCTTCGCCAGGTTCTCCGGGGAAAATGAAAGCTCCTCCGGATCCTGCTCCTTCTCCTTAAGGAGACGCATAGCTTCCACCATCAGCCAGTTTGAGACTTCCTTCGGCCTGCCGCAGAGCGCCACCGTCGCCTCGAAGATATCCGCCAGATGCTTGGATCCCGTCAAAATCTCCGCGTCGTAGCGCGGGAGCTGAAATTCCGTCTGATAGCGGGCCAGCTTCTCCGTGCGCAGCTCCGGCTGCCGGTCACGGACCGCCTGCAGCCACTCGTCGCTGATCACCACCGGCGTCAGGTCCGGATCCGGGAAATACCGATAATCCTGGGCGTCTTCCTTGGAACGCATCGCGTGGGAGGATTCCTTATTGTCATCCCAGCGCCGCGTCTCCTGGATCACCTTTTTGCCGTCCTCTAAAAGCTCGATCTGGCGCTTCCGCTCCCCCTCGATGGCCCTCGCGATGGCCTTGAAGGAGTTCAGGTTCTTCATCTCGGTCCTGGTACCGAACTGCGCGGCTCCCGCCTCACGAACGGAAAGGTTCACGTCGGCGCGCATGGAGCCCTCCTGCAGCTTACAGTCGGACGCGCCCAGATACTGGATGATCAGGCGAAGCTTTTCCAGATAGGCGATGACCTCGTCGGCGCTGCGCATATCCGGTTCCGACACGATCTCAATTAAGGGCACGCCGCTGCGGTTATAATCCACCAGGGAGCAGTCCTCCCACTCGTCATGGATAAGCTTCCCGGCGTCCTCCTCCATATGGATCTCGTGAATACCGATCTTCTTCGTCCCTGCCGCTGTCTCGATCTCCACCCAGCCGTCGTGGCAGATGGGCAGATAGAGCTGGGAGATCTGGTAGTTCTGCGGGTTATCCGGATAGAAATAATTCTTCCGGTCGAATTTGCAGTATTGGTTAATGCTGCAGTTGGTGGCCAGGCCCACAGCCAGGGCGTACTCCACCACCTGCTTATTCAGTACCGGCAGAGAACCCGGCATTCCGGTGCAGACCGGACATGTATGGGTGTTCGGCGCGCCGCCGAAGGCCGTGGAACAGCCGCAGAAGATTTTCGTCTTCGTCGCCAGCTCCACATGGACTTCCAGACCGATCACGGTCTCGTACTGCTTCGTCATGCTAACGCGCCTCCTTTCCGATGCTTTCCGCGGCGCAGACTGCTCTTCCTTCCGCCGCAATTTCCGCGGCGCAGCCTGTTCTGCCTTCCGCCGCATTGGCCGCGACGCCGCCTGTTCCGCTTTCCGCCGCATTGGCCGCGGCGCAGCCTGTTCCGCTTTCCGCCGCATTGGCCGCGGCGCAGCCTGCAATATCTCCCGACATTCCATCCGCCTGCGCATTCCTTGCGATCTTTGGACTCTCATACGTCCGGCTCTGCTCAAACGCGTAGCCCGCGCGGATGATATTCTTCTCCTTGAAGCAGTCCCCGATGAGCTGCAGGCCGATGGGCAGTCCCTTCGAATCCTTCCCGCAGGGCACCGTCATGCCCGGCAGTCCCGCCAGGTTCACGGAGATCGTGTAAATGTCGCCCAGATACATTTTCAATGGATCGCTTAACGACTCGCCCAGCTTCGGCGCCGTAGACGGCGAAGCCGGCCCCAGGATCACATCATATTTCTCAAACGCCTTGTCAAACGCTTTCTTGATCAGCGCCTTCGTGCGCAGCGCTTTCAGATAATACGCATCGTAATAGCCGGAGCTTAAGACGAAGGAGCCCAGCATGATGCGCCGCTTTACCTCCGGCCCGAAGCCTTCGGAACGGCTGCGCTTGTACATGTTGTGAAGGCCCTCGTACTCCTTCGCGCGCAGGCCGTACTTGACGCCGTCGAACCGGGACAGGTTGGAGCTGGCCTCGGCCGAGGCGATCACGTAGTAGGCCGGGATCGCGTATTCCACAAGGCTCAGATCGAACTCCTCCACGACCGCGCCCTTTTCCTCCAGAACCTTCGCCGCCGCAAGGATCGCCGCCTTCACCTCGCCGTCCAGGCCCTCGCCCAGATAGTCGCGCGGGATCCCGATCCGCATCCCCTTCACGTCGTCCTTCAGCGCGGATGTGAAATCGCAGTCGTCCCGCGGGATCGACGTGCTGTCCTTCCGGTCATAGGAAGCGATCGTCTCCAGGATCGCCGCGCAGTCCGTCACGTCCTTCGCGATCGGTCCGATCTGATCCAAAGACGAGCCATAGGCAATCAGCCCGTACCGGGACACAGTCCCGTAGGTCGGCTTGATCCCTGTCACGCCGCAGAAGGAACTGGGCTGGCGGATCGAGCCGCCGGTGTCCGAGCCCAGCGCATAGAAGCATTCATTGGCAGACACCGCCGCGCAGGAGCCGCCGGAGGAACCGCCGGGCACATGATCCGGGTTCCACGGGTTTCTGGTCACGCCGAAGGCCGACGTCTCCGTCGTGCTTCCCATCGCGAACTCATCCATATTCGTCTTGCCCAGGATCACCGCGCCCGCCTTCTCCAGATTCTGTACCGCCTCCGCCGTGTAGGTGGGGACGAAATTATAAAGAATCTTCGAGCTGCAGGTAGTAAGCAGACCCTCCGTACACATATTGTCCTTGATCGCCACCGGCACGCCGGCCAGCGGCCCGGTCAGCTCGCCCGCGTCGATCCGTTTCTGGACTTCCTCCGCCCGTTTCAGAGCGCCCGCTTCATCCACCGTCACATAGGCGTGGACCACAGGCTCCGCCGCCCGGATCTGTCCGAGAGCCGCCCGCGCGGCTTCCGCGACGCCCACCTCGCGGCTCTTTATCTTACCGCCCAGCTGGACGGCCGTCATTTCCAATATATCACTCACGTTCCA
>CANPYE010000090.1 GCA_947588005.1 uncultured Lachnospiraceae bacterium
GAAAAAATTTGACAAGAAAAAAGCCGCATTTCTGCGGTTTGCTAGAATCTTATTCAGTTACAACTGTCGAAGACCCGTCCACGGGCAATACCTCCAATATAGAATGGAAATTCTGTAAAATATAAAATCTGCCGGGTAGCAAGTCTAAATATTATAACACCTGCTTAAGGAAAAAGCAAGAAAAATTAGTAAAAAACGGGCGAAAAAACCTTGACAGGTTGACAGGGCTATGATATTATGAAAAATGCACTATTGTGGAATACCAGCGTGCAATGGTTTTTTATGCCCAAAAACTGCAGCAACAAAGATTAGAAAACAGGGGTGAAATGTCAATGGAGAAAAGCAGAATGCGTCCTGTGAAAGCAGGAAAAAGCGAAAGAATGAGCTTCTCAAGACAGAAGGAAGTTCTTGAGATGCCGAACCTGATCGAAATCCAGAAGACCTCGTATCAGTGGTTTCTGGAAGACGGTCTTAAGGAAGTTTTCGAAGACATCTCTCCGATCGCGGATTTCGCGGGACACCTGAGCCTGGAATTTGTCGATTTTACATTATGTAAGGACGACATTAAGTACACCATCGAGGAGTGCAAGGAGCGCGACGCTACCTACGCGGCCCCGCTGAAGGTGAAGGTAAGGCTCTGTAATAAAGATAAGGACGAGATCAATGAGCACGAGATCTTTATGGGAGACCTTCCTCTCATGACCGACACCGGCTCCTTTGTGATCAACGGCGCTGAACGCGTTATTGTCAGCCAGCTGGTCCGTTCCCCTGGCATCTATTATACCGTCGCACGCGATAAAGTGGGTAAAGAGCTGTATTCCTGCCAGGTGATTCCCAACCGCGGCGCGTGGCTGGAGTATGAGACCGATTCCAACGACGTCTTCTACGTCCGCGTGGACCGGACCAGGAAAGTGCCGGTCACGGTACTCGTGCGCGCACTGGGCTACGGGACCAACGCGGAGATCCTGGATATCTTCGGCGAGGAGCCCAAGATCCTGGCCAGCTTTACCAAGGACGTCTCCGACAATTATCAGGACGGCCTGCTGGAGCTGTACAAAAAGATCCGTCCGGGCGAGCCGCTGTCTGTGGACAGCGCCGAGAGCCTGCTCAACAGCATGTTCTTCGATCCCAGAAGATACGATCTGGCCCGGGTGGGACGTTATAAGTTCAATAAGAAGCTGTCCTTCGGCAACCGTCTGAAAGGCCATACGCTGGCGGAGGACGTGATCGATCCCGCTACCGGCGAGGTTCTGGCGACGGCCGGGCAGCAGCTTGATAAGAAGACCGCCGAGGCGATCCAGAACGCGGCGGTAAAGAGCGTCTGGGTCCAGGGCGTCGACCGGAATGTGAAGGTTATTTCCAACATGATGGTCAACCTGGAGAACTACGTGAATTTCCCGGCCTCCGAGGCAGGAGTTACGGAGTTAGTATTCTACCCGGTGTTAAAGCCTATACTGGATGAATATGGAGACGACGAGGAGGAGCTTAAGCGCGTCATCCGCAAGAACGTGCGGGAGCTGATCCCGAAGCATATCACGAAAGAGGATATCATCGCTTCCATTAATTATAATATGCACTTAGAGCAGCAGATCGGCAACTCCGACGATATCGATCATCTGGGCAACCGCCGTATCCGCGCTGTGGGCGAGCTTCTGCAGAACCAGTACCGCATCGGTCTGGCCCGTATGGAGCGCGTGGTGCGCGAGCGTATGACGACCCAGGATATGGACGGCATTACGCCCCAGTCCCTGATCAATATCAAGCCGGTGACCGCGGCGGTGAAGGAGTTCTTCGGAAGCTCCCAGCTGTCCCAGTTCATGGATCAGAATAACCCTCTGGCCGAGCTGACCAACAAGCGCCGCCTGTCGGCTCTGGGCCCCGGCGGTCTGTCCAGGGACCGCGCCGGATTCGAGGTCCGCGACGTACATTACACCCATTACGGGCGTATGTGCCCCATCGAGACCCCTGAAGGTCCGAACATCGGTCTGATCAACTCCCTGGCTACCTACGCCCGGGTGAACATCTACGGTTTCGTGGAAGCGCCTTACCGTGTGGTGGATAAGAGCGATCCGAAGAATCCGCGGGTAACCGATGAGGTAGTCTATCTGACCGCCGACGAAGAAGATAATTTCGTCGTGGCCCAGGCGAACGAGCCGTTAGACGAAGACGGACATTTTGTAAATAATAACGTCTCCGGACGTTTCCGCACAGAGACATCCGCGTTCCAGAAGTCCAGCGTGGATCTGATGGACGTATCCCCGAAGATGGTGTTCTCCGTGGCCACATCCATGATCCCGTTTTTGGAGAACGACGACGCCAACCGCGCGCTGATGGGTTCCAACATGCAGCGTCAGGCCGTGCCGCTTCTCAGTACCGAGGCGCCTGTGGTAGGCACCGGCATGGAGGGCAAGGCGGCGGTGGATTCCGGCGTCTGCGTGGTGGCTAAGAACGCCGGCGTTGTCGAGCGGTCCGCTTCGAATGAGATCATCATTAAGAGAGACGCGGACGGCGTGCGCGACACCTATCATCTGACCAAGTTTAAGAGAAGCAACCAGTCCAACTGCTATAACCAGAAGCCGATCGTTTACAAGGGGGACCATGTGGAAGCCGGCGAGGTCATCGCCGACGGTCCGTCCACGCAGAACGGCGAGATCGCCCTGGGCAAGAACCCGCTGATCGGCTTTATGACCTGGGAAGGATACAACTACGAGGACGCGGTTCTTTTGAGTGAGAAACTGGTGCAGGACGATGTATACACATCCGTGCACATTGAAGAATATGAGGCCGAGGCTCGCGATACCAAGCTGGGGCCGGAGGAAATTACCCGCGACGTACCGGGTGTCGGCGAGGAAGCGCTTAAGGATCTGGACGAGCGCGGAATCATCCGTATCGGCGCCGAGGTCCGCGCCCAGGATATCCTGGTAGGCAAGGTAACGCCCAAGGGCGAGACCGAGCTGACCGCGGAGGAGAGACTGCTGCGCGCCATCTTCGGCGAGAAGGCCCGCGAAGTCCGCGACACATCCCTGAAGGTGCCTCACGGCGCTTACGGCATCGTGGTGGACGCGAAGGTATTTACCCGCGAGAACGGCGACGAGCTGGCTCCCGGCGTGAATCAGACCGTGCGCATCTATATTGCCCAGAAGAGAAAGATCTCCGTCGGCGACAAGATGGCCGGACGCCACGGCAACAAGGGCGTTGTGTCCCGCGTGCTGCCGGTAGAGGATATGCCTTTCCTTCCCAACGGACGGCCGCTGGATATTGTACTGAACCCGCTGGGCGTGCCTTCCCGTATGAACATCGGGCAGGTCCTGGAGACCCACTTAAGCCTGGCCGCCAAGGCGCTTGGCTTTAACGTCTCCACGCCGGTATTCGACGGCGCCGACGAGAAAGACATCATGGACGCCCTGGATATGGCGAATGATTACGTCAACGGCGAGTGGGAAGATTTCCAAAAGAAGTATAAAGATTCTCTGGATCCCTCCGTTATGGAGTATCTGGGCTCCCATCTGGAGCACAGGGAGCTCTGGAAGGGCGTTCCGATCACCCGCGACGGCAAGGTTCGCCTGCGCGACGGCCGTACCGGCGAGTATTTTGACAGCCCGGTCACGATCGGCCACATGCACTACTTAAAGCTCCATCACCTGGTGGACGACAAGATCCACGCCCGTTCCACCGGCCCATACTCCCTGGTTACGCAGCAGCCGCTGGGCGGCAAGGCCCAGTTCGGCGGACAGCGTTTCGGAGAGATGGAGGTGTGGGCTCTGGAGGCCTACGGCGCGTCCTATACGCTGCAGGAGATCCTGACCGTCAAGTCCGACGATGTGGTGGGCCGTGTGAAGACCTACGAAGCCATTATCAAGGGCGAGAACATCCCCGAGGCCGGCATTCCCGAGTCCTTCAAGGTGCTCCTTAAGGAGCTGCAGTCCTTGGGACTGGATGTGCGCGTGCTGCGCGACGACAACACAGAGGTGGTTCTGAGCGAAGCGCTGGATTACGGCGATACGGATCTGCGGGCGATTATTGAGGGCGACCGTTCCTACGGGCGCGACGATTCCTATGAGAGCTACGGCTTCCAGTCCCAGGTATTCAAGGACGGAGAGCTGGTGGCCGACGAAGACGACGATGCCGGCGCGGAAGATGAGGACGAGGACGACGACGATTACGACGACTCCTACGACGATCTGGAACCCGGCGGCGACCTGTTCGACGAAGAAGAATGACCATCGAAAAATCATATAGAAGGGAGTATCACTCATGCCTGAGACGAACGAAACCTATCAGCCGATGACATTCGATGCGATCAAGATTGGTCTGGCATCTCCGGAGAAGATCCTGGAATGGTCCCACGGAGAAGTGAAGAAGCCGGAGACGATCAACTACAGAACGTTAAAGCCCGAGAAGGAAGGACTGTTCTGCGAAAGGATATTCGGGCCCAGCAAAGACTGGGAGTGCCATTGCGGCAAATATAAGAAGATCCGCTACAAAGGCGTCATCTGCGACCGCTGCGGCGTGGAAGTAACCAAAGCCAGCGTCCGCCGTGAGCGCACGGGCCATATCGCCCTGGCCGCTCCGGTGTCCCATATCTGGTATTTTAAGGGCATCCCCAGCCGGATGGGTCTGATCCTGGATCTGTCCCCGAGAGTGCTGGAGAAGGTGCTGTATTTTGCTTCCTATATCGTACTGGATCCCGGCGACACCCACCTTCAGTACAAGCAGGTGCTCTCCGAGAAGGAATACCGTGAGGAGCTGGAGAAATACGGTACCGGCGCGTTCCGTGTGGGAATGGGCGCTGAGGCTATTCTGGAGCTTCTGAAAGCCATCGATCTGGAGAAGGATTCCGAGGAGCTGCGCAGAGAGCTTAAGGATTCCAGCGGTCAGAAACGCGCCAGGATCATCAAGAGACTGGAAGTAGTGGAAGCCTTCCGCAATTCCGGCAATAAGCCGGAGTGGATGATCATGACCGTGATCCCGGTGATCCCGCCGGATATCCGTCCGATGGTACAGCTGGACGGCGGCCGTTTCGCCACCTCCGATCTGAACGACCTGTACAGAAGGATCATCAACCGCAATAACCGTCTGGCCAGACTTCTGGAGCTGGGCGCGCCGGACATCATCGTCCGCAACGAAAAGCGTATGCTTCAGGAGGCGGTGGACGCCCTGATCGACAACGGCAGGCGCGGACGCCCCGTGACTGGCCCCGGAAACCGTGCCCTTAAGTCCATTTCCGATATGCTCAAAGGCAAGCAGGGACGCTTCCGCCAGAACCTTCTGGGCAAGCGTGTGGACTATTCCGGCCGTTCCGTTATCGTGGTCGGACCTGAGCTTAAGATCTATCAGTGCGGTCTGCCGAAGGAGATGGCGATCGAACTGTTCAAGCCCTTCGTTATGAAGGAGCTGGTATCCAACGGCACCGCCCATAACATCAAGAACGCCAAGAAGATGGTGGAGCGGCTCCAGCCGGAGGTGTGGGATGTCCTCGACGAGGTCATCAAGGAGCATCCGGTCATGTTAAACCGCGCTCCTACACTGCACAGGCTGGGCATTCAGGCCTTCGAGCCGATCCTGGTCGAAGGCAAGGCCATTAAGCTGCATCCGCTTGTATGTACCGCGTTCAACGCCGACTTCGACGGCGACCAGATGGCAGTCCATCTGCCTCTGTCCGTAGAAGCGCAGGCGGAGTGCCGCTTCCTGCTTCTGTCGCCCAATAACCTGCTTAAGCCTTCCGACGGCGGCCCTGTGGCGGTTCCGTCGCAGGATATGGTCCTTGGTATCTACTATCTGACCCAGGAGCGGCCGGGCGCCAAAGGCGAGGGCATGATCTTCAAGAGCCCCAACGAGGCGATCCTGGCGTATGAGAACGGCGCCGTGACCCTTCATTCCAAGGTGAAGGTGCGCGTTACCGGCATGGTGAACGGCGAGCAAAAGAGTGACATCATCGAATCCACCGTGGGACGTTTTATTTTCAATGAGATCATTCCGCAGGATCTGGGCTTCGTGGATCGTACGATCCCGGGCAATGAATTAAAGCTGGAGATCGATTTCCACGTAGGAAAGAAGCAGTGCAAGCAGATCCTGGAGAAGGTCATCAATGTCCACGGCGCCAGCCAGACGGCGGAAACCCTGGACGACATCAAGGCCATTGGCTACAAATATTCCACCAAGGCGGCCATGACCGTTTCCATTTCCGATATGACCGTTCCTGCCAGCAAGCCGCAGCTGATCGCGGATGCGCAGGCGACGGTGGACCGGATCGCGAAGAACTACCGCCGCGGCCTGATCACCGAGGACGAGCGTTATAAGGAAGTGATCGAGACCTGGAAGAAGACCGACGAACAGCTGACCCATGACCTGATGGCCGGACTGGACACCTATAACAACATCTTTATGATGGCTGACTCCGGCGCCCGCGGTTCCGACAAGCAGATCAAGCAGCTGGCCGGCATGCGCGGACTGATGGCCGATACGACGGGCCATACCATCGAGCTGCCGATCAAGTCCAACTTCCGTGAGGGTCTGGACGTTCTGGAGTATTTCATTTCTGCTCACGGCGCCCGCAAGGGTTTGTCCGATACGGCTCTGCGTACCGCCGACTCCGGATACCTGACCAGGCGTCTGGTAGACGTGTCCCAGGACCTGATCATCCGCGAGGTGGACTGCTGTGAAGGCAAGGAGATCCCCTATATGGAGATCAGGGCGTTCATGGACGGCACCGAGACGATCGAGGATCTGGAATCCAGACTGACAGGAAGATTCATTGCCGAGACCATCACGGACCCGGATACCGGAGAAGTGATCGTCAAGGCCAACCATATGTGTACGCCTGCCCGCGCAGCTGCGATCGTGAAGCTGTTTAAGCGGACCGGCAGGGACAGCGTGAAGATCCGTACCGTCCTGACCTGCAAGTCGCACATCGGCGTCTGCTCCAAGTGCTACGGAGCGAACCTGGCGACCGGTCAGCCGGTGCAGGTAGGCGAGGCAGTCGGCATCATTGCGGCTCAGTCCATCGGCGAGCCCGGCACCCAGCTGACCATGCGTACCTTCCATACCGGCGGCGTGGCCGGCGGCGATATCACACAGGGTCTTCCCCGTGTAGAGGAGCTGTTCGAGGCCCGTAAGCCCAAGGGTCTGGCGATCATCACTGAGATCCCCGGCGTGGTGGCTATCCGTGACACCAAGAAGAAACGCGAGGTCGTCGTCACGGATAATGAGACCGGTAATTCCAAGACCTACCTGATTCCCTACGGGTCCCGCCTGCGCGTGGCCGACGGACAGGAGATCGAGGCCGGCGACGTACTGACCGAAGGAAGCGTGAATCCGCACGATATCTTAAGGATCAAGGGCGTGCGCGCCGTGCAGGATTACATGCTCCGCGAGGTGCAGAGAGTATACCGTCTGCAGGGCGTTGAGATCAATGATAAGCATATCGAGATCATCGTCCGGCAGATGCTTAAGAAGATAAGAGTAGAGGAAAGCGGCGAAAGCGATCTGCTCCCCGGCGTGTCCATGGATGTGCTGGAGTTCGAGGATATGAACGAACGCCTGATCGCGGAGGGAAAGGAGCCCGCCCAGGGCAAGCAGGTCATGCTGGGCATCACCAAGGCCTCCCTGGCCACCGATTCCTTCCTGTCCGCCGCGTCCTTCCAGGAGACTACCAAGGTTCTGACCGAGGCCGCGATCAACGGCCGCGTCGATCACCTGATCGGTCTGAAGGAGAATGTCCTGATCGGCAAGCCGATCCCGGCGGGTACCGGCATGAAGCGCTACCGTTCCGTGGCGCTGAGCACAGATATCGCCCAGCAGGACGAGATCAGCCTCAGCGAGGATGAAGAAGATATGGACGAGGAGATGCAGGAAGAAGCTTCCGGCGAGACCCTTGCCGCCCAGGATGCGGGTTATGAAGAAGAAACCGCGGAGGAGAGCTTCGCGGACGAAGCGCCGGAGAATGGAGAACCGGCTGCGGAATAAACAATATACGCTGCGAGCAGGGCCGCCCCATAAAGGGGCGGCCCTTATCTCTAAGCAGAAAGGGCGCCGGCGGCGTGTTTTCTGTATTTTCACGCAAGCAAGGCACTGGGGCGCGTTTTCTGTATTTCCATGCAGGCAAGGCGCCGGTGACGTGTTTTTTGTATTTCCGGGCGAAGAGAGCACCACAATAAATGAAAATCATTCTCAAAATTATTGACTTTCCAAACTCGTCCGGTTATAATAAAATGCGTACCGGATGAAGCGGAGGAAATGTTTTGCTTCCGGCCGCGTCCGTACGCGGAAAGAGAGGTATTATCCATGATAGCGGATATCATAATCGTAGTGTTGATCGGCGGCGCGGTTGTCGCGGTATTGATAAAGAAGGTGAAGGAGCTGCGGGCCGGGAAGACCGGCTGCAGCGGTTGTTCTGGTTGTGCCGGCTGCAGCGGCTGTTCCGGCTGTGCCGGCAGCGTGGGCTGCGCGGGAGGCTGCGGCTCGGGACGCGCGGCGCGTCCGGGGAGTGGCGGACCTGCAGAGGATATCGGCAGCATAGAGAGAACGGAAGCTGCGCCCGCAGTACACAATTCAGCGGACAACTCAGCAGATAACCGAGCAGACAACTCAGCAGATAAGCGAGCAGACAACCTGGCAGATAACCGAGCAGACAATTCAGCAGACAACCTGGCACGCGACCCATCAAAAAGGAGTTGACAACACAAAAACGCCGGTTGTATGATTGTAAGGTAATCATTCATTTATTTACGCTGGAGATGAACGAATGGAAACCCTGCATGTACAAATGTTCGGCGGATTTGCAATGCGTTACGGCGATCGGCCGGTCTTTCTTAAGAAGATCGACAGCTCCAAGGCGGCCCGCCTGTTCCAGATGCTGCTGGTGGCAGGCCCCGAAGGGATTGCCAAGAGCGAGCTGATCGACAATCTCTACGGCTGGGATGAAGGCTTGGATGTGGTCAGCCGCAACCGCAATCTGAATAATGTGATCTACCGCTTAAAGGGCATTCTGGTCAGCGCCGGACTGCCGAAGGAGAATTATGTAGAGATCCGCGGGGGCCTCTGCCGTTTTGTCAGCAGCTTTCCGGTGGAGACGGATGTGGGAAGGTTCGCCGCGGCAGTGGACGCAGCCGGAGCCTGCTCCGAAGAAGCGGAGCGCGTTGCTGCTTACGAGAAGGCCAACCAGATGTACGTGGGCGAGCTTCTGCCCATGAATATATCGTTTCAGTGGATTTTTGAGAAGAACCTGTATTATAAGACTCTCTATGTCCGAACGATCCGTGAGCTGGAGAAGGAGTACCGCGGGCGTGAGGATTTTCTGAATCTGCAGAATCTCTATACCCGCGCGGCCGCCATCTATCCTTATGAGGACTGGCAGGTGAGGCAGATCCGCTGTAATCTGGAGATGAGCCGCTACGAAGAAGCGATGGAAATCTATAACCGGACCGTAGAGATGTACGCCCGCGACATGGGCAGCCCGCCAACCGATGAGATGCAGCGCTGCTTCGAAGAAATCAAGACGGTGGGCGCCCGGCGCAGCGAGAAGCGCCAGGCGGCTTCGCTTGCGGCGGCAGACGCTATTCTCACGGGACGCGAAGGCAATATCATCCGGGCCATTTTCCGGCATGACGGCGCCGGCGGCGCTTATTACTGTACATATCCCAGCTTCATCGACCACTGCCGCGTTCTGGTGCGCGGCCGCAGTCACTTCAATATCCGCGCCGTGCTTCTGTTTCTGACGATGACGCACAGCGGACGCCGCAGCGATTCGGGCCAGATGGAGATTCTCAAGGACATAATCGGCCGCTCCCTGCGCGGAGGCGACGTCTATACGCGCTACGGCAGCCGTCATTTTATTCTGATGCTGATCGATATCGAGAAGGAAGACTGCGTTCTTGTATTTTCCGTGATCGAACGTGCCTGGCGCGGACTGGTTCACGGCGGCGAACTGTGGTATCAGGCCGCCACGCTCCAGGAACTGGAGAATGCGGTCAATCAGTAGAGGGGACTGCGGGCGATGCCGCATGTCCTCTTTTTTTGACCTGTTCTATAACTTATGGTTATGAAATAAATTCCAAATATGTTTAGAATTTTTAACATACGGATATTGAAATCTGCCGGCAAATAAGATATTATGGTAGGAAACGGCGGAGAAGCGGTATTTTCCGCGGTTCGGCGGCCGGATTACGGCCCTGGAGAGGCGCCGTGAATGATGTCAGTGCGCGGGAGAAGCCGACGGCCTACCCTCTGCGTGCAGAACAGAGAGGTTAACGACATGAATCTGAATATCGTCACGATCCCCGGCGACGGGATCGGCCCGGAGATCGTCCGCGAGGCGTGCAAGGTACTTGACCGGGTGGGCCAAGTCTATGGTCATACTATGAATTATACCGAGATCCTGATGGGCGGCTGCTCCATCGACAAATACGGAGTGCCCCTGACCGATGAGGCTCTGGCCACGGCCAAGGCAGCCGACGCGGTGCTTCTGGGCGCCGTCGGCGGCAATGTAGGCAATTCCCGCTGGTACGACGTGGCTCCGAATCTGCGGCCCGAGGCCGGTCTTCTGGCGATCCGCAAGGGCCTGAACCTGTTTGCAAATATCCGCCCGGCATATTTATATAAGGAACTTTCCGACGCCTGTCCGTTAAAGAAGAAGATCATCGGGGACGGTTTCGATATGGTCATCATGCGCGAGCTCACCGGCGGTCTTTATTTCGGCGACCGGTACACGAAGGAAGTAGGCGGCGTCACGACCGCCGTGGACACATTGATTTATAATGAAGATGAGATCCGCCGCATCGCCGTCAAGGCCTTCGATATCGCGATGAAGCGCCGTAAGAGCGTGATCAGCGTGGATAAGGCGAATGTTCTGGATTCCTCCAGACTCTGGCGTAAAGTGGTCGAGGATGTGGCGAAGGATTATCCGGAAGTTAAGCTGACCCATATGCTGGTCGATAACTGCGCCATGCAGCTTGTGATGAATCCCGGCCAGTTCGACGTGATCCTGACCGAGAATATGTTCGGCGACATTCTCTCCGACGAGGCCAGCATGATCACCGGTTCCATCGGCATGCTGTCCTCCGCCAGCTTAAACGAGACCAAATTCGGCATGTACGAGCCCAGCCACGGCTCCGCTCCCGACATCGCCGGCCAAGATATTGCCAACCCCATCGCCACGATCCTGTCCGCCGCGATGATGCTGCGCTATTCCTTCGATCTTGACATGGAAGCCGCCGCCATCGAAGCCGCCGTCCAGCAGGTTCTCACCGAAGGCTACCGCACCGGAGACATTTACTCCGACGGCTGCATGAAGGTCGGAACTACGCAGATGGGCGACCTGATCGCGGAGCGCATTATCGCATAGACTTTCAGCCATTTATACGTCGAAAACGCAAATCCTGCCTTTTCCGGAAATACCCGGCCCCTGCATTTTGCAGACCCGCCAACAACGCAGCGGCAGCCCCATCGTCCGCCTGGGTTGACTTTGCAGGATGGTTAGTATTTCTTAGTGAACAGTGATTTGCGTTGTAAGAAAAATGGGGGAACCAGGACATTAAGCAATCGGATGAACCAACCCGCGGGACCCATTTTTCTTACGCTTTTAGCAAATTGCTGTGAACTTAGAAATACTTCCATCCGAAACCGGAAACCCAGGCGGACGATGGGGCTGCTGCGGACCCGCTGCGACACTGCCAATGCTGCCGCGGACCTTCCGCGATTCGCATACTGCAGCATTCCCTGTTCACCAGCAATCCGCGTACATTTACTACGAAATTATTTCACCTACATAATGAAGTAACGAGGAGGAGTAAAAAATGAGAAGCGACAACGCAAAATCCGGTCTCCAGCAGGCCCCTGCCCGCTCCCTTTACCGGGCGCTCGGCCTCACCGAGGAAGAACTCTCCCGCCCCTTAGTCGGCGTGGTCAGTTCCTACAATGAGATCGTTCCCGGCCATATGCACCTCGACAAGCTGGTCGAGGCCGTTAAGCAGGGCGTCGCCATGGC
>CANPYE010000091.1 GCA_947588005.1 uncultured Lachnospiraceae bacterium
CAATTCAGCTTTCTTACGCTCGCTGCCGGCACTTCCACTAATATATCCCTTCCGAACATATGCACGGCAAATTGGACATTGCTGCTTTTCACCTGGCTGATAACAGCAACATTTCCTTCAAACGCCCCTTCGATCACTGTCACCCGGTCGCCCGGCGCGAGATCAGCCGCCGCTTTCTTCTGGGCAGGCGTCTCATATTTCTCCGGGGTGCGGACCGGCGCTTCCACTTTCCCGTAGGCGATCTCCCGGCGCACATCGTCGTTTAGGATGATCCCCACACGCGCCGTCTTTTCCTGCCCGGCAATCTGCATCCGAATCCGGGCAAACCGCTTTTTGAACTGATAATTCTGGATAGAGTCCCTGCACTTCTCCAGGGGGCCGGACATATACGACACATGGTTCTTCCCATCGGTCGCCACATAGGTCAGCCGCACAATGCGGTCGGCGTCCATCATCTGCAGAAGAAATTCCGCCTCGCCGTCATACATCGGGATAAACTCAAATTCCCCGGCCGTTATGATCTTCGACATGGCCGGAACCATTTTCAAATGCTGAAAGAGCCCCTCAATATCATCCGTGGAGAGAAAAATGTAGCCGGGAAACAGCCGCAGTACCCGAATCTGGTTTTGCTGATGCCAGCAGTGCAGCTGCTCAAAGTAGGGCACGAAACATTCTCCTATGCATTCCTTCGGTATTATGAGGCGGATCATCCCCGCCAACCTTTCTTCTTTTCCTGTATAAGTCTGTATCGCGTACCACAGCATGGCCTGTGCCGCTCCCTTCCGCATCTTCCCTGTCTTTCTGCTTCGAACAAACCGAAGCCGGAACCGTGCCGTTCATCCGCAGATGCTCATAACCGCCCGAAAAAAGCAAGCTTCGCCATCCCGTCCCTGCATTTCAAAGAGACAGGCTCCGCCATCCCGTCCCGTCCTCATGGACGGTACGGAACGCTGTGGCCGCTATAACCCCTTTCTGCGGAAACATCACCCAAGGCTCACGATTCCCATCCAGGTTTTGCCGTCTAAAAAGATTTTCTTACAGCCTAAAGAGAATTCCGGAAGTATAATAATATTGGTATCCCGTATGACATAATAGCGAAAATACCCACGACTGCCGGCGAAATATGTCGCAGAGTACACCACTCTACGATAACGCAGCTCGTATGCCAATATCTGCCGCCATCTGATTTTTACATGCTGCCGGCATCTGTCCAACAGGTTCCTTCCTGTAGTTGTGATTCCGTCTCAGCCGATTCTATCCGATCGCCATCAGCACTGACAGTTTCTGCATATTCTTCCTCTTAAGTTCCATTGTCGGATGGACATAGCGGTTCAGCGTAATATTGACATTCGCGTGCCCCAGGATCTCGCTCAGGCTTTTCACATCAAATTCCATCTCCACGCACCTCGTCGCAAACGTATGGCGGAGCGCATGGAAATTCACCTTCTCTATCCCCGCCTGCTCAAGAACCTTCGCAAAATGCCTCTCCATCGTCCGTGGTTCCACATAAGCGTCCTGCCTGCCAGTCAGAATATAGCCTTTCCCTCTCCCGCGGCAGGCGGAAAGAATCTTATTCAGTTCTTTTGGAATTGGAATCCTGCGGACAGAACTGCCGCTTTTGGGGGATGTGATGATGATCTTCGTCTTTCTCTCCGGGTCATCCTTCGTCTGGAGACGCTGCATCGTCCGGTGCACAAAGATCGTCTGTTCCGAAAAGGAAATGTCCTCCCATTTAAGAGCACAGATTTCACCGAGCCGCAGCCCGGTAAACATGCAGATCAGGATCCCCAGGTTCCGCTCGGAACGGTTCGCGCAGAGATATTTGTATAGTCTGTCCTGTTCATATCTGGTCAGTATTTTCATCTCTTTCTGCTCTTTTTTCACGGTAACGGAAGAAATATTAAATGGCATAACCTCTCCGTGATCGGCTGCGTAATAGAAGATCCGGCGCAGCACAGACATGATATCCGTGACGGTCTTGGCTGAAAGTCCATTCTGCTTCTGTCCGCCTGCGGAACGCATCCTGCCGCAGAAAAGTTCTACCGTTTCCCGGTTCAAAGCCTGCCATTCCAGCCTGCCAAGCTCCGGAATAATATAGGAATATAGTAAATTCCAGTATTTCACGTAAGTGGACTCCTTAACCTGAAACCGGACTGTTTCAAGCCATTTTTCCGCATATTCCCCCAAAGTAGCGGCACCCCACCCCAACGGAAGCGGGCGCGATTCCGACATATCAGATCCGCAGGCAATAAGAATAATCCTGCCATCCTCTGTCTGTTCCACAATATACTGCCCAACCTGCCTCACATCCATTTCCGAATAATTTTTTCTTTCTTTTTCCAACATCATGACTTCCCCCTTCTCGTTGAATTGTTAGTGTTTCTGTGTGTTTTTGTCTTGTAATCAAACATTTTTTTGCAGAAAACATCTTAAGATGTTTCCAGACAAAATCTTAAGATGTTTCCAGATAAACGGTATTGACAAATTTCCTATTGTTTTGTAAAATCTATTGCGTCAAAAGAAATACAGCTTTGAGGGACTGTCGTAGAGTGGTGTACTCTGCGACATTTCTTTACAGAAAATATAAAATAAGACATACCGCCGTGGCAAGGATGTCGAGTTCAGCCGATGTCTGTCGGCTGCGGATATGTAATTATGTCTGTCTGGGAATTCTCTGCATGGAACTGCGAAGCTCCCGCAGTGTCTGTTAAATGGCAAGAATCCGATGGGCTTGTTTTTATTACTGTTTTTCCGAATCAGCTATTTCTAAATTTCTTTTTGGTACATGTTCATGTTGAACGCAGAAAAAAGGTATGTATATGAGCATTTCTAATAATCCTACGCCGTAGATTGTTTCTTTCACTCTCGGTGGCATGATGTTTGAATACGAGGAGGATCTATTACGGTAAATATGACTGAAATGACAAAGGAACTGGCCGAAGAACTGGCCTTCACACAGAAAGAACTGGATGAACTGGAACGCGCCCGGAACATGCCGATCACATTCGATGAGGACTGTCCGGAAGTTACTTCGGAAATGGCGATCAGGTTCCATCGGGTCAACCCGCCCAGAGAGCAACAGAAGGCCGGTCACTCATAAGGTTGAATATTTCCATACAGGCAAAGCGCCAGTGACGCCTTGCCTGTATTTACAATACCTTATTATTTCACGTAAGAACAAACTCCGCCCCATTCGCCGTATCGCTGCTTTCGCCGATATATACTTCAAAGCTGCCGGGCTCGCTGACATAATTCATATCGATGTCATAGAAACGAAGCATGGGTTCTTCAATGGTAAAGCGAACCTCCCGGCTCTCTCCCGGCGCAAGGGACACCTTCTGAAAGCCCTTAAGGCTCCGGACCGGCCGAGCCACGCTGGCGGACCGATCCTTAAGATACAGCTGAACCGTCTCCACGCCGCTCACACGGCCGGTATTGGTCACGGTCACGCTGGCCGTGATCCGCTCCTTTGCCGTCATTTCCCGGCGGTCAAGCTTCACCTTCGAATAAGCAAATTTCGTATAAGACAGGCCATAGCCGAAAGGATAGAGCGGCGCGGTCACTTCGTCCAGATATCCGTTCTTGAAAATATGGATCTCATTGGGCGAATTGGGCCTGCCCGTCGCGAGATGGTTATAATAAATCGGCGCCTGCCCCAGGGATCTGGGGAATGTCATGGAAAGCTTTCCCTGAGGGACGCGGTCCCCGAAAAGCACATCCGCGATCGCATTGCCGCCCTCCGTTCCGGGCATCCATACCGCCAGAAGCGCCTTGGAAAGCTCCGCGATCTCCTTCACCGCCAGCGGGCGGCCGCTAAACAGCACCGTCACGATGTTGGGATTGACCTGATGCACCTTCCGCAGAAGCTCCATCTGCCCTTCTGAAATGCTAAGGTTCGTACGGCTTCCTGCCTCACCGGACAGATCCCTATGCTCTCCCAGGCACAGAACGACCCGGTCGCTGGACGCCGCCAGCTTAAGGGCTTCTTCCATCCACCGGTCCGCCTGCTCGTCGGACGGATTCAGGACGCTGCCGTATTTTGTGGCGCAGCCTTTATCCATCAGGTAGCAGCCCTGCGCGAATGCCATACCGGGTACGCCTTTGGCTTCCACACCCTGCCGCACGGTCACCGTTTCCTCCGGCCGTTCCGGGAAAGACCAGGCCCCGTAAATCTCGCGATTGTCCACGTAGGGGCCGATCCAGGCTATACTGCCGGCGGCAGAGGCCACGTTCTTCTCCGCGCAGGAATCTTTCCGGCCTTCTTCCGTCTCAGAGCAAAACTCCTTAACTTCTTCCCTCTCAAGACCAGGAGACTTTTGCTTTTCTTCTGTCCCAACGCAGAGACGTGCCGACTTTTCTTCCCCTTCACCGCAAGCACCCTTCTGCTCTGCACCTGCCACATTCCGGAAGCTCTTTCGCAGCGGCAGAATCCCCTCATTCTTCAGCAGCACAAACGACGCCGCGGCCGTCTCCCTGGCCTTCTGCCGGAAATCCGCACGCAGCAGAGTCTTCTCCGCCTCGGCCGGATCCACGCCCCTGAACGGGTCTTCGAAAAGCCCCAGATCATTTTTCAGCGTCAGGATCCGCAGGACCGCTTCGTCCACCAGCTTCTCTGACACCTCGCCGGAACGTACCAGCTCCGCCAGATGCCCGGCGTAGGCGTTGGACACCATATCGATATCCACGCCGGCCTCGGCCGCCAGCTTCGCGGCTTCCCGCGCGTCCGCCGCAATGCCGTGAAATACCATTTCCTCCACGGCGCTGTAATCGGAGATCACTACGCCGTCAAAGCCCATTTTCTCACGCAGGATCTTCCGCAGAAGCCGCTTATTTCCGGAAGAAGGGATACGGTCGAGCGTGTTAAAGGACGTCATGGCCATACGGCAGCCCTCCTTCACCGCCGCCTCGTAAGCAGGCAGGTAATCCTCCATGAGGGTCCGCTCCGACAGCTCCACATTGTCATAATCCCTTCCGCCTTCCGGAGCCCCGTATCCGGCGAAATGCTTCAGGCAGGCGGCCAACTTGTCCTTCGCGTGAAGCTCGCCCTGATATCCGCGGACCATCGCCCTGGCCATCTCGCTGTTCAGATACGGATCCTCGCCCGGTGATTCCATCACGCGCCCCCATCGGGCGTCGTGCACCAGATCCAGCATCGGCGAAAAAGTCACATGCAGCCCTTCGGAGGCTGCCTCCGCCGCGGCCACGGAGCAGGCTTCCTCCGCCATTTCGGGAGAGAAGGTGCATCCCAGCGCCAGCGGGATCGGGAAAATGGTCTCGAATCCATTGATTACATCCAGCATAAACAGCAGCGGGATATGGTGGGGCTGCTTTTCCATCTGCTGCCTCTGCAGCTCGCGGATCTTTTCCGCACCCTTGATTCCCAGTACGGAGCCGGCCATTCCGACCTGTTCCTGGGTGAGCTGGGTGGTCCCGGTCGGCCCGGTCACCAGTCCGCCGCCGGTCAGGATCTCCGCCGGAAGCTGGATCATTTGTCCCACCTTCTCCTCCAGGGACATGTCCTGAAGCAGTTCATTCAGTTGTTTCTGTGTCATAGGAGCCTCCTTTTTGATGTCTTTCTTACTGCCGTTTTTTTCTTCTGATGTCTTTTACATTCTTCACCCGCCAGAACTTTGGCTGATTCTTTCACATTTTTTACGCATCAGCACTTCGGCTGATCCTTTTACGAAATTTCGCCGATCGCAGTTATTTCCTTCTTTTTCAACCCCTCATACATCCGCTCCGATACCGGAACCGGCACTCCCAGCCGCCGGGCTTCCCGCACCAGATAGCCGCTGAAGGTCTCAAGCTCCGACTGTTTCCCGGCGCGAACGTCCCGCTGCAGGGAACTGGTAGCGTCGTCGCCGTAATCATTGTAGAACTTACGGATCACCGTGTCCGCGTGATCTTCCGGGATGCCGATCCCTTCCGCCCGCGCCACCGCGCAGGCCTCGCGGACCAGCTGCTCGTACTGCTTCGCCTTCTCCGGGTCATCGCGCAGCTGACCGATCGTATTATCATAATAGGCGGTCTCTACGTTAAAAGCGCAGTTCAGGGTATATTTCTTCCATATCTCGCACCGGATATCTGCCGCCGTCTCGTAATCGATGTCTGCTTCGGAAAGGATCCGGGACACCTCCGCAACCTTCTCTTTCTGGCGCGCGTCCGCGTTCTGGATTCCGATCCGCAGGTTAGCGTACTGGCCCTGCTGCTCGATCGAGTAGTCCAGCCGGGCGAAGGAGACGATGTAGATGAGGGAATCCACGACCACTGCGTTCCGAACCGCCTTCCGGGGCAGCGCAGAGGCAGCGCCTGTTTCTGCACCGTCCAGCCGGGACACAATGTCGCCGCTTTCTTGCGGCTGCAAAAACGCCCGTACCCGGTCGCCCGCGTCCACTCCGTTCATCACCGGAATGACCGTCGTCTCATCCGTCAGTGCGCCGGAAGCGGCCAGATCCCGGCAGACTTCTTCCAGGGAATAATTTTTCACACAGATAAAAATATAGTCCTGCGGCTCTAAATAGCGGACAGCCTCGGCCACATGCTCAGGCCTTCCCGACTTCTCCCCTTTATACTCGCTGTGCAGAACTAATCCGCGCTCCCGGATCGCACGGCCGCGCTCTCCCCGGGCCACCAGGGTCACATGGGGAAACTTCTGGATCAGCATTCCGGCCAGAAATCCACCCACGCCTCCGACGCCGATCACGGCGATTCTTTTATCCTGCAGCGTCATGCTCTTTTCCTCCTGTACCTGCCTTAGTAATCCGTTGCATTACGCTGTTAAGTATATCTAAAACAAGGAGACCATGCAAGCGATTTCTTCTTCGCATTCCGGCAGTAAGTTGACAAACAGAAGTTAATACAAGGGGGTGTCACGGGCTCCCTGCTTGCATGGAAACAAAAAATGCCCAAGCCCGAATCGGCTCAGGTATTTTGTTGCTGTCCTGCACAAAACCGCAGGTTCCCTTCATATACTGAAAACAATCCAATCACCGCATTCTTCTTCCTGCCTTCCCAAAAATCACAAAATTTTCACAAATTGCGCTCCCCTGTCCCCTTGACTTTCCAAAACGCGCGAGTTATATTACGCATAGAACAGAAGGGGGATTTCTGTTCGTGTAACCCGTTGTCATCTGCCCGAAAGGGCATACAAACTTAACACACCTCACAGAGGTCCTGCTAAGATCAGATTTTGGAGGAAAAGGTAAATGAATACTTTAAAAGCTGAAAAAAGGGACATGGCCGTAAAGGCCAAAAAGCTCAGAAGAGAGGGGTACGTCGTAGGCAACGTATTCGGGAAGGAACTGAAGGATTCCATTCCGATCCAGATGAACAAGAAGGACGTGGACAAACTCCTGAAAACGGATCACAAGGGCAGCCAGATCATGCTGGACATCAAAGGACAGTCCTATGACGTCCTGATCAAGAACCTGGATTTCAATCCGCTGGCGGGAAGACTGGATTCGATCGAATTCCAGGCGCTGGTCAGCAATGAAATGGTACATTCCGTGGCCGAGGTCATTGTGGCGAACCATGATAAGATCGTGGGCGGCGTCGTACAGGTCGAGCTTCCCGAGATCTCCTACAAGGCGCTCCCGGCCGCTCTGGTGGATCACATCGAAGTGGATGTGGCCGGCATGAAGGTCGGCGACGTGGTCCATGTGAAGGATCTGGCGATCGCGTCTGACAAAGATATTTCCATCAAGAATGATCCCGACGCAGTCGTCGTCGCCGTGATCGCGATCCACAACGCGGCAATCCCGGAGCCGGAGGCGGAAACGGAAGCTGCCGAGGCGGAGAAGTAACGGAACGAAAAGCTGAATCTGAGAAATTTAAAAGCGGAAACCGCTGACTCGAAGAGAGAAAAGAGCAGGAACTGCTGATTCAGAGCGAAACGGAAACTGCTGATTCAGAAATAGATGGAATCAGGAATTGCCAAAATAAAAGCGTAAATTTGGTGCCGGGGCATTTCGAAAGGATACCCCGGCACCTTCATTTCAACCATGAAACCTTTTTCTACAGCGCCACATTCTGTATTATCACCAGAAGGTTTCTGTTATCCTGAAGCATCTGCTTTCTAGCCTCCAAAATTTCTGTCTAGCAGCAAGATCAAATCAACATTTCTACAGACCGCTTTTTTATCTCCAGGTAGCATATCTTACATCGCATCCGGCAGCACATCGCTAAACATCAGCAGATTGGCCGTCACCTTCTCATTCTCGGTAAGCGGCTTAAACGTCCCGTTCTCATAGAGGATATCCGTGACCATCTGCGCGACCGTGGCGCCGATAAAGCTGCTCACGACCCAGGCAATGATCAGATCCTGCATCTGCGGCGGGAAGCGCTTCGCGCTTATCATCGCAAACTCCAGCGCCTTATCGGCGAAGCGGGACTTCAGTTCGTCGCTGAGCGCCGGGATCCGGGCAAAGAATTTCTCCTGTGGCTCCTTCACTACCATGATGTTCACATTGCCGTCCGCCGTCAGGAATTTCCGCTCGCGCAGGCGGGCGAATTTCTCCGCGTTGGCGGGATTGACGGCGAATGGCGCGTAGACATCCGCGCTGTCTGCCGCGGGACGCACACCGGCACTCACGGCAGAGCCTTCCGCCTTTGCCGCGCCCGCAGCATCCGCCTCCTTCGCAGCCGCGCCCGCTGCCGTCCCCGCAGATGCTGTGACCGGATCTTCGGCGGGCGCCGCCCCCAGCATCCCCTTCATATACTCGTAGAGATATTCATAATCCGAGCGGAGATTATTCTTCCACGCTCCCGTCCGGCTGTCATGCCGGCTGTCCGCGGACCAGGCAAAAACCGCCGGGTATTTGGACGACTGTCTCGTCATATTGCCGCATACGCTGTACTGCGGCCACTGCCGTTCCCACCGGTAATCTGGATCCGCTGCCCTGCACTCCAGATCTACCGCGGCGGTGAAACAGCCGCCCGCGGTCGTCTCGATCATATATCTGGACAGATCCTTCTGGATCGGGATCCCGCATTTGTTCAGCACGCTCCAGAAGATCGCCGCCGCATCCAGAAGCTCCCGGTTCCCGCCGGGGATATAGACGTCCGCCGCCTCGCTGACGGCCATCCTCACAAGCGGCACATACTCCTTCACCAGCGTTTCCGCGATCGCAAGCTGCAGCTTCAGTTCCTGCTCCTGCTGCTCAAGGGAATACTCCGCGGCTGAGAATTTCACATACGTTGTGTAGCGGCCGCCGGCCGTTTTCACAAGAAACCCGTTCCCCTCCAGGAAATCGATCCGCTCCTTCAGATACACCGGCGTCATGCCCAGTTCCTCTGCGATCTCCTCCGCCGTGCGCGGCTGCCAGTAGACACTGTACACGATATTCAGATTCAGCTGGTCGCCCAAATAAGACTCCGGTCCTAAGTTGGATCCGGGATTCCCGCCGTGGCTGAAGTCCAGCGCCGTAACCGGCGCAAGCCCTAATTTTCCGATTTTTCTCTCCATTTGAAAGCCCTCCTTCAGTTCATTCCTCGCCTTGTTCAGATGCCATTTGACGGTTCCCTCGGGAATGCCCATCTCACGCGCGATCACGGAAATAGGCGCGTCTTCGTAATAAAAACGGAAAATGATCCGGCGGCGTCTCTCCGTCAGGAAAGCGATCTCGCGGCGGAGCCTTTTCATTTCCTCCTCCGGGTCTTCCGGCACGTAATCGTCGCAGAACGGCAGTTCCATGCCGTCGATGGAAATGCCTTCGTGCTTCTTTCTGACTGAAACATAACGGGCGTAGGTATGCTCGCTGATCCGCCAGATATAGCCTTCCAGATTGACGATTTCTCCGGCCCGCCGAAGGGAAATGTACACTTCCTTTATGATCTCCGCGCACAGTTCCTCTGCCTCGTCGTACGAATAGGCCTTCTTCATCGCAAAGCCGTACAGCTTCTGCATATATTCCGTTATGATCTGATCCGCTTTCTGTTTCTCCATTCTTATCACTCCCGGCGCCGTCTGGTCATATAGTGAGGGCTTTTGCGGAAAGGTTGGCGGGATCCTGCATTTTTTGTAAAATACGAGCAGGGCGTCACCGGCGCTCTGTTTGCATGGAAATATAGAAATACCCGAGCCAGAACCGACTCAGGTATTCTTATCTCCACCCTGTGTAGATCGTATATTTTCTCAAAGATTATACTCTCTGAAAAGCTTCCTGCGAAAAGCGCTGTCAGAAGCCGCTTTTATGATCAGATCATCCTTATGATTCTCCGACAGAACGATGATCAGGCGCGCCAGACGCTCCTGACCGCGTTTTTCACCAATCCGCTCACCCTGCTTTCGGCCCTGCTTTCGGCCCTGCTCCCGGCCACGCTTCTCTCCATCCAGTATCAGATCATCAATCGCCTTGCACATACTGATCTCCTTCCCTTCCTTCTTCTGCCGGCTCACCAGTTTCCTCAATCTCTTCTGCTCCCCAAGCATCGCAAACGCTGCTGAGATCTCCACGCTGTCCATCCGGTCCAGTTCCTCCCGGTGATCGTTCACATATCCGTATAATTTCTTCTTATCTTCATTTAATCTTAACATATAAAAGATATGCTGTAAACAGCTTTTGTAATTTTCCGGATCTTTTATCGCCCTGACCGGAATGACATTCAATCGATAATCCGCCACGAACGGAAGCAGTTCCTTTACCTTCTCATTCTCCCGATCCACTCCCAGCATCTCATGCAGGCTCCGGCTGCCGTCCCACTCTTTTCCCAGATATAACACCAGGTTCACCACCGGACGCAGGCGGTCCTCCTTCGTGATACCGGACAGCAGTTCCTCCGGACTATTCAATTCTCCTCTCTCCCGGTGCCCTTTCTCCAGCTCCCGAACCTGCCTGTGGTACTCCAGCGCATCGTAGAGCATATTGCGGATCGGCATCCCATAGTCCACCTTCGTCTGTGTCTCGTCGAAAAATGTGACCGAATAGATATCATTTTTCGCTTTCATCCGCACATCGCCGGTCTTTTCGACGGCTCTTCTGCGGCCGTCTTCCTCCACAATAACCCCGTACCGGAGCGGAAGCGGCGTCAGATCCTCCGGCCGCAGCACCTGCTCACCCCCATGGAGCAGGCCGTTGACCAGATCAGCAAATACAGCCGGCCTCTCCAGCATCGCGTTTACTTCTGTGTTGATTACCCCCATACAACTCCTCCTCTGCGCTATCATTGTTTTGCTTTTCAAAAATCGTACATCTTCATGGAATCCGCCGGAGAACAGTCCGAATGAAAACAGATCCTTAGATATATGAAATACCAGCAAATTCAGTATAGCACAGGGAGGACAATAAAACAACCTTCTATTAATACAAGTCAGCACAAATTCACAAGCATGTCTCCGCCAGCTTATAAAGCAGCGTCCCCCGCTTGTCAAATACCGCATCGCCGTTGGTCAGCACATAATCCTCGCCGCTTAAGATTGCCCTGCAGTAATCCTGAACCGACGCAAGCCGCCGCTTGAACGCCACGCCGCCGCCCAGCAGATTCGTCGTATGGATGTCTGATCCGGCCGTGATCGGAAGATCATGCTCGTTGGCATAGCGGATCGCCCGCCGGTCATATTCCGGATCATGGTGCCCTTTGCTCCGGCTGGAGGAATGGGCCGCGTTGATCCCCTCCACACCGTCCACATACTCCGGGTACAGCCTGATCTCCGGGATATATCCGGCCTCCCGGAACGGATGGGCATGGATGACCATACCGCCGGCCTCATGGATCAGCCGGTACTGTTCTTTCACATCAGCCGTACGGATCTCCGGATGGGCCTTCAGCCAGTCCGGCGTTATACCATAGATCAGGAATTCTGTACCCTCGTAACCTGCCTCATATCCCCAGAACACATCCAGATCGTGTTTCCGGCCATA
>CANPYE010000092.1 GCA_947588005.1 uncultured Lachnospiraceae bacterium
GGCGCAGCGCCTCTGTTACCGACCTGGGACTGTAAATGTGGGTATTGTTTCCCAGGACATATCCATCGTACCATTTCTGGATCTCCTCAAATCCCAAACCGGAAGATTTGCATAAATCCTGAACTTCCTTCTCCGTGAAGCCGACATACTGCTCCAGCGGTTCTGGCTGGGTCATTGTATATTCCCTGAAATCCGTCAGGGCCGACTGCGTTCCGTACTTCTTGATCGGGAGAATCCCTGTCATATAGGCAGCCGCGATCATCTTATCCGTAAAACCGCTGTTTTTGAATAATCCACGCAGTAATTTAATATATTCTTCCTGCAGAGCCGCATTGTCCTTCGCCTCGCGGAACAGCGCGTCCCATTCGTCTATAATCACAATAAACCGATCGCCGGTAAGACTGTGAACCGCAGCCAGGCTTTCCGACAGCGTATCCGCTTTTCTGGCCTTCGGATACGCCTCCCTTAGTTCCTCGATCACTCTCTTCTGAAGAGTTGAAACAACATCTTCCATTCTGTCCGCACTGGAAATGAACCACGTAATATCCAGATAAATAACATCAAACTTATTCAGATAGGTTTCATAAGAAGGATCCGCTGAAATCGCCAGTTTTTCAAACAAACTGTGCGAATCACAACTCTTATCGTAATATGCGCACAGCATCTGTGCCGCAAAAGATTTCCCAAAACGCCGGGGTCTGCTGACACAGGTCAGTTTATCTTTGGTATCCAAAGTGGAATTAATGAACGCGATCATTCCCGTCTTATCCACATAAAGTCCCTTCGTCGCTGCCGTAAAACCGGCATTGCCGACATTCAGATAATTGCCCATATGCGGTACTCTCCTTTCCGGCGCCTGATTTAGCCAGAAATATCTGCTATATTACAATATTACCACCCAATCTGAACTTAAGCAATCCTAATTATATCTGCAATGCCGCAAACTTTCACTTTCTCTCTTTCCATGATATTGTCTTCGAAAAAGCTATAACGCCCCGGATAATATTATCCGGGGCGCCATATTTCCATGCGGGCAGGGCGACAGTGACGCCCTGCTCATATTAAGTTATTACGATTCAATCCTGCAATCAGTCGCAGGTATACGGCATTAACGCGATGTGGCGGGCTCTCTTGATCGCCACGGTCAGCGCTCTCTGGTGCTTCGCGCAGTTGCCGGTGATTCTTCTCGGAAGGATCTTGCCGCGCTCGGAGACGTATCTCTTCAGCTTGTTGGTGTCCTTATAATCGATCTCACCGTTCTTCTCGCCGCAGAATACGCATACTTTCTTCCTTCTGCGGATCGGGCCGCCTCTCCTGACCTTCGCGCCGTCAGCCGGCTTGTCAGTTTTATTGAATGCCATGATAATTACCTCCTGTCTCAGTCTGCCGCCGGAAATGCCGGCGGTTCACGCATCGATAATATGCGCCGTATTGTTTAATTGAACGGCAGTCCTTCGTCCTCAACGCCGTCCGGAATATTCATAAATCCGTCGCCGATCGCGCTTGAAGGAGCGGGTCTGGACGGCTGCTGGTAACCGCCGCCGTAATTGCCGCCGCCATAGTTACCGCTTCCGCCGGCGTAGCTGTCGCCGCCCGCGTTCGAATTCTTGCTGTCCGCAAATTCCTGATCATCCACGATCACTTCCGTGGTATAAACCTTCTGTCCGTCCCTGTTGGTGTAGCTTCCGGTCTGGATCCGGCCGGACACGAGGACTCTCATGCCCTGGCGGAAATACTTCTCGGCGAACTCGCCCGCGCGGTCAAACGCGACGCAGGGGATAAAATCCGCCGTCTGCTGCTGATCGCCGCCGTCCGGGTTCTGGCTCCTGCGGCCCCTGCGGTCCACCGCGAGAGTATATCTGGCAATGGCCATGGAACGCTCTCCCTGGGAGTAGCGGACTTCCGGATCTCTGGTTAATCTTCCCATCAGGATAACTCTGTTCATAGGATCACACTCTTTCTTATGCGTTCTGCTTCACGCAAAGATATCTGATGACCGGCTCCATGATGCGAACGTGGGATTCCACTTCGCCTGGGCACGTCGGCTCAGCCTCGAACTGGATGAAATAATAGAAGCCCTCTTTCATCTTCTGGATCTCGTAGGCAAGTCTCTTCTTGCCCCAGTCGTCCACATTCGTCACCGTTCCGCCGTAGCGGGCGATGTAACCCTGAATCTTCTCCAGGGCTGCGGCTCTCTCCTCATCCTCGAGCTTTGCGCTAAGAACAACTGCTAATTCATACTTGTTCATAGTGTCTTACCTCCTTATGGTCTCTGGCCCCCGCTTTCAGTTCGGGAGCAAGGATTGATGTGTCACGGTCTATTATTTTAGCAAATTCCGCCAGGAAATGCAAGCGGTTTTTCGCGATTTTCTAAGCCGATTTTCTAAGCGGATTCCCCAGGTTTCCGAAGTCCGCGTGTATTTTTCTCCACCAGCGTCCGGGCGACCATGATCTGATGGCCGCAGCCGAGACATTTCAGCCGGAAATCAGCGCCCACCCGCAGGATTTCCCACTCGTGACTGCCGCAGGGATGGGGCTTCTTTAATTTGACGATATCGCCTACTTCATACTGCATACGTGCTTCTCCTTTTTCCTGCAAAGACTTTCACCGTCTGATGCGTCCTTCCGCCGCCGGCAGCTGTCTTTCTTCCCCACACGGTTCGGCCGCATCACCGCAGCCGCCAGACGCAGCGTATTTCTGCTATATCCGCAGCCCGGTTCTCTCACAGATAATCCTGAAATACTTCCCCGATCGGCTCGTTGATCACCAGATCCGCGTGCGCGTCGCGGGTAGTGGCCGATTTATTGATCAGTACCAGCTTATTTCCCTGGTAATAATCGATCAGCCCCGCCGCCGGATATACCGTCAGCGACGTCCCGCCGATGATCAGCACATCCGCGCGGCGGATGTAGGACACGGATTTCTGCAGCGTCCGCTGATCCAGCCCCTCCTCGTAGAGGACCACGTCCGGCTTGATCGTGCCGCCGCAGGTGCATTTGGGTACGCCGGGCGAGCTCACGATCTTATCCAGCCCGTAAGGCTTATGGCACCGGGTGCAGTAATTCCGATGGATGGAGCCGTGCAGCTCCAGAACCTCTTTGCTCCCGGCCATCTGGTGCAGGCCGTCGATATTCTGGGTGATGACCGCGCGAAGCTTTCCCTCCCGTTCCAGCTTCGCCAGCGCCAGATGGGCCGCGTTGGGCTTCGCGTCGGTGAAGATCATTTTATTCTTATAAAAGCGGTAGAATTCTTCCGGGTTATGCACGTAAAATGAATGGCTGATAATGACTTCCGGCGGATACTTATACTGCTGGTTATACAGCCCGTCCTGGCTCCGGAAATCCGGAATACCGCTCTCCGTGGAGACGCCGGCGCCGCCAAAGAAGACGATGTTATCGCTCTCCTCGATCCATTGCCGCAATGTTTCCTGTGGTGTCATGTGAAATGCCCCCTTTTCATAAATGTCTGTGCGTCCATGCCTTAAACCTTTCACGGACAATACTCACGTCTTCCTGTCCATCCACAACCGAATCGCGCACCGTTCTGCCAGCACAGCCGGCCCTCACGCCTTTCCGCCCGGCCACATCCGAATCCGCGCATTTTCCCGGCCGCCGCAGCCGCTCACCGCTGTGCGTTCAGCCACTCCTGCGCCTGCGCCAGACCTTCTTTTGTAAATGGAAAATACTCCGTCGTCTTCTCCTCGTCCGGCGTCGCATCCGAACAATATAGCCCATGCCAGCAGACAGCCGCCAGACAATCGCCATCGTCCCTACTGCGCTTCTCCAACACAAACCGCAGAGCCCCGTCACTTCCTGTAAACCGGCTTTTCTTTAAAAATGGAATCCCCATGGTGCCCTTCAGATCGATCATCGCATTCTCCTGCCCGCGCCGCAGCGCACATTTTTCTACTTCTACTTTACACCCGCAGAAAATAATTTGCAACGGTGAATTCCCCTCGCAGATATTCACCCAAAATTTCGCGCCTTTCACGCATCAACAAAACTCACATTCATTATTCGCCTGCAGGATTGACGATTCTTCGTCTGCCTTGTGCTTCATTTTGCCGTTTTATGAACCGTTTTTCGACGATTTCCGCACAATATCTTGTATTTACGCGCAGACTATTGTAGAATAACATCATAATATGTGAAGGGGGTACCATCCTATGGGCAAATTTGTTATCAAGACATCTACTTCCGGCGTAAGATTCAGCCTGAAGGCCGGCAACGGTCAGGTCATCGCTGCATCGCAGACCTACAAGACCCTAGCTACCTGCAAGAAAGGCATTGCCAGCGTCCAGAAGAACGCGGCCGCTCCGGTAGAGAACCAGACGGTCGAAGGATACGCGGCGGTGAAGAATCCGAAGTTCGAGGTCTACACCGATAAAGCCGGCGAGTTCCGTTTCCGCTTAAAGGCTTCCAACGGCCAGACCATCGCCTCCAGCGAAGGCTACACTACACTTGCCAAGTGCTTAAACGGCGTTGCCTCTGTGGGCAAGAACGCCCCTGATGCGGCGATCGTCACGGAGTAAAACCCGAGCCGGGAATCAGAAAGCAGATATGCCGGGAATCGGACAACTCTGTTCCGTTTCCCGGCATATTTTTTCAAAACTATTCAACCCATTTAGTCAGGTCAGCTCTCTCCTGCTCCTCAAAATACCGAATGATCAGTTCCACCATATCCGTCTGGATCTCCCGCACGGTCGGACTGTCCCGCAGAAATTCATAGCCGCCCGTACCTGACGCCCGGTAATTGTTCATGACCATCGTAAATTTCTGCTCCTGCTCCACCGGTTTCCCCTGATACAGCATATGCGTCACGCGGCTCCCTTCCGGCCGGCGCCAGTCGAATCCGTAATCGATGCCCATGATATAGTCAAAATTATAATGAGATATCTTCGGTTCCAGAAATTTGCGGCTGACCCGCAGGTTCCCCGCTTCGTCCGTATCGAAATACTCCGCCGACCTCTCCAGCGTCCGCTTAAGCGTCTCCCCGGTCACTTCCTTTACAACAAGCGTATTCGGATAAATGTAAGTGGAAACGATATCCCGCACCGTCACATCCTTGCCAAAGCCCTTCACTTCATTGCCCAGACTGGTCGTGGACAGCTCCGCCCCCGACGCCCATAACTGCACCCGGTTAAAAAAATCAGCGATGCTGCTTCCGTGAAGCGCCATATCCAGATGCTCCCCGGGCATAAGCGGCGCGTCAAAATGCCCTTTCGGCGTATCCAGCCAGACCGCGGTCTGCCGTTCCGGCTCCGCAAGAAGCTCCTCTGTCCGCGCGTCGGTGACGCTGCCCGCAGGGCACAGAACGGTATTGCAGCTGACAACACGGCCGCGGTTTCCCGCAAATCTTCCGCCGGACGCCCCGCGCCCGGCTGCTTTGTCCTCTGCCGCTTCCTCCCACACAAGCTCCGCCTCCACATACTGCTCCGCATTGGCCGGAGTCTGCGCGACATACGTTCCGGCAATCTCCGCGCCCGCGAGCGCCATATGCTGGTGCCCTGTCAGCAGCAGATCAAATCCAAAATCCCTGGCGATCTCATAGCCTATATTCTCCCGGGTCGTGCTGAGCACCCTCCCGGTCTTTACATCGCATTCAAATCCGCCGTGATACAGCCCGATCAGCACATCCGTTTCCGGCCGCAGCTTCTCATAGACCGCCTCCAAGGCCTTACGGACGTCACCGACGCGGATTTTCGTAAGATTCGTCTTCTTCTCCCACACATTGATGAAATCCGTGCAGATGCCAATGATTCCAACCCGCAGGCCATTTTCCATCACCTTCACTGCCGACGGCAGCACCGGCAGACGGCCGGTCACATCCGCAATATTGGCGCACAGGCAAGGTGCGTCCAGATTTTCAAGATAGCTGGCCAGATATTCATAGCCGTAATTGAAATCATGATTCCCCAGCGTCACATAGTCGTAACCGGCCAGGTTCATGCACCGGGCAAACATCTCCGCGCTTTCGGCCTGCGCCTGCAGATAAGCGAACGGCGAGCCCTGAATCGTATCCCCGCCGTCCAGAACCAGCGTATTGCCGTCCTTCCGAAAATGCGGGATCATATTCGCCAGACCGGCGTCTTTCCGTTCGCCTGTGGCGTAATCGATCGGAGCCATATATCCGTGCATGTCGGATGTGAAATAGATTTTCAGCGTTTTTCTCATAGGATTTACCTGTCCGCCTCCAGCAGCGCGCTTTTCACCTTTCCGATGGAAATATATCCGTCGAAGGTCGCCTTCATGTCGCTGCCTTCCTCCGCGTCCGTCGCAGCAATGCTGGACAAGACCAGCTCTGCGGCCGCCTCCGAAGCCCCCGGCAGCGCTTCGCCCGGTATTTCCCCACTCCCTGCCGGCGTATAGATCGTCTCGTAATATGACTTTTTCGCTGGTACACGATCCTCTAAAATCCCCTTGATCTCGTCCGGATCGCAGGCCGGGAAATTCACATTCCAGATTGCCCACGGCTCGATCTCGCGGGTCAGAAGATCCTTCGCGATCGGAAACAGGTACCGATCCGACACCCGCTGGTCGTCATTGGTCTTATTGGAAAACGCGATGGCCGGGATCCCGTTGACAAGCGCCTCGACGGCCGCCCCGACCGTGCCAGAGTAGAGAATATCCACTCCCACGTTATAGCCGTTGTTAATGCCGGAAAATACCACATCCGGCTTCTCTTTCATCACATACGACAGCGCCACCTTCACGCAGTCTGCCGGTGAGCCGCTGATGCTCCAGGCACGCGCGTCCTTCACCGGAAAATCCGGCACTTCCCGCACATGGATCGAACCAAACACAGAGATACGCTGGGACATAGCGCTGCACTGATTATCCGGCGCCACGACCCACACCTCGCCAAGCTGCACCGCCATTTTTGCCAGACTGATCAGCCCCGGCGAGCGGATACCGTCGTCATTTACAATTAGTATTCTCATCTGATACCTGTCCTTCCACCCTGCATTCCCCATTCTCCAGCACCACCGTCTGTCCTTCCTCTGGAAGGATCCGCTGTCCGATCCGATCCGAATTGACCTGCTCCGGCCGGAAGCTGTGCAGCGGAATCAGCGTCTTCGGCCCGATCGTATCTACCATCTGCTTCAGATAATAGGGCCGCGAATGTCCTCCAAGTCCGCAGTACAGATACGGCACTCCCAGATACTCCAGGAGCGCGGTCATTTTATGATAAGATTCCTCATAACTTCCAAGCGGCGCGCCGTCCATATGATAATACCGCGACACCACGTCCTTCAGATCCAGGATCGCGTACAGATCCTGATAATCCAGCTGAAGCACATATTTTCCCGGATCTTCCCGAAGTTCTTCGAGCGTCACTGCCTTAAACCATTCCGGCACATCATGTCCGTTCAGCGTCTTTTCATACACACAAATATCGTCGTCCGGATGGAATTCTGCCACATAATCCGCCTGCACCGGATCCATGACCAGCGTCCGTCCTTCTGCCTTAAAGGTCCCAATCAGCCGGTGGATCCGCTCCACATTGCGGTTGTAAGGATTGATAATAAGCAGACCGCCGTTCTTGCGGCACGCCTGCGCCATCTCCTGCTGCAGCTGTTCTTCTGTATGGATGTCCTCCTCCGGCTCCGTAAGCGAAAGCATATCCACATCGCCGAAACTGACGGTTACGCCCTCCGTAATCATCACATCCGCGCCGCGGCAGGTCTTTCCGAACGCTTCCGAAACTTCCGGATAAAATCCGTGGAAGCGGTAATCCCCGGTATAGACAATGCTTCCGTCCGGCGTCGTGATCAGCGCCCCGCTGGCGCCGATGACATCATGGTCGATCTGCAGCACCTGCACCGAGATATCCCCGCGCGTAAACGCCTGCCCATACGGAATTCCGATACACCGCTTATGGCCTCTCTGCTGAATGTCGCCCATCGCGCAGAGCCGCCGGTACAGGCGCAGGGAATCCTCGCTCATATACACCGGCATCCCGTCGTCCAGCATCCCCAGGCCGCCCATATGGTCGATGTGCATATGGGAAATGAAGAAAAACTGTTCCTTTTCGCTCTGTCCATAGGGCTTAAGTCCCAGATGCGCAGCCGGTTTCTCCGCATAGATACCGTCTGCCGCGGGCAGCATCCCGATCCGGACATAATCCTCGACCAGAGAATCCAGGCGCAGCCTTACCGTGTCGTCGCACCGTCCGGAAACCGAGAAGCCGAAGTCGAACATGCATACCGCCTTCTCCGTCTCCACCGCCACGAATGTACCCCCGATCTCTTTTAACCCCTTATAAAATGTAATCCTTGTCATGAAAATCTCCTCGAGGAAAATTTTCCCTGCGGAACCGGACTGCTCCTGCTCCGCAGGGAAATGATTCGTCAGCTATCAAATTCTTACTGTCAGGCGCGGTCCGCGCCTTAAACACCGGTTATCGATTACTGAACCACGTCGTTGATCGCGGCAACCAGCTCGTCCAGCGTCTCCTGAGCGGTCCGGCCCTCGGAGATGCAGACCGTCAGAGTATCGGACACAACGTTGCGGATCTCGTTAGCGCCGGGGAAGTAGTTGCTGGGAACATAGCCGTAAGGAGCCTGTCCGTACGCCGCTCTCGCGGTGATGGCGCCCGCCGTATCGCCGGCCATGAAATCCTGATACTCCTGGCTCTCATAAGCAGAAGTACGAACCGGAACATATCCGGTGTCGATGGACCACTTCACCTGAGACTCAGCAGAGGTAAGGAACTTCATGTATTCCCAGGCTGCCTTCTGCTTCGCTTCGTCCTTCGTGAACATAACCAGGTTGGTACCCGCGTTGTAAGCGGCGTTCTTCTTGCCCTGAGCGATCGGGGCAACGCCCAGCTCAAACTCATGGCCCTCGTTGTCCGTCACGATGTAGGTAACGCCTGCGCAGGATCCGACATAGCCGCCGATCATCTCGGAGCTCATCAGATTGGAGAAATACGCGTCCTCGCCGATCAGACGGGCATAGCCCTTGCTGTACAGGCCCAGGATGAACTCAATGGCCTCCAGACCTTCGGGAGTGTTGAACAGAGCGCCGGTCTCGTCTACATAATCAGCGCCGTTCTGACGCAGGAAGATCTCCAGCATATCGCACATGGAGTCATAGCCCAGCATCGGAACGCCTTCCTTCTCCAGAAGGATAGCGCCGTCTGTCTCCAAATCTTCCCATGTCTTCGGAGGCTCCGTGATACCGGCCCGGTCGAACATGGTCTTGTTGTAGAAGAACGGATACGTACTCTTGTTGAACGGAACACCTGTGATGAATCCATACTCGCTGTTCTCAATGCGGTAGCCTTCAACAATATCTTCCCAGTTGTCGAAATCGTTCTTCACGAAATCGTCAAGCGGAACGATCTTATCCACATAATCTGTGAAATAGTTGTTGTACGCCTGCGCCATATCGGGCAGAGTGTCCGCAGCGGCGCTCGCCATCAACTTGGTCTGCAGATCGCTGTAGCCGCCCTGATTGACCAGCTCTACAGTGATTCCCTTGCCGTTCTCCGCGTTGAACTTATCGGTCAGCTCGGTCAGGGATACTTCCTGCGCGTTGCTCATCGCGTGCCAGAATGTGATCGTAACCGGCTCCGCTGTCGCTTCTGCTGCCGCTGCCGTCGTCTCCGCAGCCGTCTCTCCTGCCGCTGCCGTCGTCGCAGCCGCCGTCGTCTCAGCTGCCGCTGTCGTGGCCGCTGTGGTTGAAGTGGTTCCGCTGCCGCCGCCGCAGGCGGTCAGCAGGCTCGCGCCCATAACAGTTGCCATCGTCAGGGCCATGATCTTCTTCATCTTCATAATCGCCTCTCCTTTTCAAAAGAAAATAGTTGCTTGCCATTTATATTGACGCGCACAAAAGCGCGTTATGGCTGTAATTAACCCTTAACGCCCGTATACGCCATACCTTCCAGGATATACTTGCGCAGGAACAGGTAGATAATCACGATCGGCACCACCAGGATACAGGACGCCGCCATAATCAGCTGATACTGCGCTCCGGCCTCCGACTGGAAGCGGACAAGTCCATGGGACAGCACGCGCATATTCGTCGAGTTCGTGACCAAAAGGGGCCACAAAAAAGAGTTCCAGGAACCGATAAAGCTTAAGATCGCTACCGTCGTGATTGCGTTCTTATTCATCGGAACCATGATCTTAAATAAAAACTTAAGGTCGCTGCACTTGTCCACCTTCGCCGCCAGATAAAGCGCTTCCGGCACGCTGGAGAAGAACTGGGACAGCAGATACGTATAGAACACGTTCGCCAGCCACGGCACGATCATCGCCTTGTAGGTATCCACCCATTTTAACTTGGTTACCGTCACGAAGTTGGTGATCAGAAGCATCTCGCCGGGAATCATCAGCGTCGCCATAAACAGCGAGAAGACGATCTTCTTCCCCGGGAAATCCAGTCTTGCGAACGCAAACGCCGCCAGGATACTGGTCAGCAGCACGCCCACCGTCGTCACCGTCGCGACGAACACGGTATTCAGGAAATACCTCGGGAACGGGGCCGCCTGCCATGCCTCCGCGTAATTGGAGAACATGAAATGCGTTGGTATGATCGTCGGCGGGATCGATACGATCTCGCTTCCCGATTTCAGGGAGGAAAGGATCATCCATACGAAAGGCAGCAGCGTGAACAGCGCGCCCGCGACCAGGATCACATACTTGACTATTTCCGCGATAATCGCCGTCGGTTTTCTCGATTTCATTTCTGCGCGGCCTCCTTTCTCGCACGGATGCGGCCCGGAAGTCTCTGGATCGCCGTAAAGAACATGATGAGCAGGAACAGGACTACGGAGCCTGCCGCCGCGATACCGTATTTATAATTGTTGTAGAACTTGTCGTAAATGTAGAACACGATCGTGATCGCGGAGTTGTATCCGCTGGGGCCCGCCGATCCGTTGAACAGGGAGAACACCTCATTGTACACCTTGAACGAATTGATGATACCCATAACGAACGCGTACGCGATGATCGGTCTCATCGCCGGCACCGTGATCCGGAAGAACACTCTCCACCTGGGCGTAGCGTCCACGCGGGCTGCCGAATACAGATCCGGAGAAATGCCCTGCAGCGCCGCCAGGAAAATCATGATGTCAAACGCCAGGCTCTTCCAGACCGCAAATATGATCAGCGAGGCCATGGAATACCTTCGGTCTGTCAGCCATCCGATCGATTCAAAGCCAAAGAAATTCAAAATGCTGTTCAGCAGACCGTACTGGCTGTGCAGGATCCATCTCCACACAACGCCGATCGCGATAACGCTGGTAACATACGGCAGGAAATACAGCGTCTGGAACAAACCCTGGAACTTAATATGACTGTTCAGCAGGTTCGCGATCAACAGGGAGATCACGACCGAAAGCGGAACCACGAAAATTACGTAGGTGATCGTATTCGTGATCGCCTTCCGGAAATCCTTGTCCTTAAACAGATCAACGTAGTTTTCCAGATTAATGCCCTTATAACTGCCATTAATGATGCTGTAATCCTCGCAGAAGCTCATGAAAATCGCTCTTACCAGCGGGTAAGCCGTAAAGACCAGCATGATCGCCAGCACCGGCGCCAGATATACATAGCCTTTATAACTTTTTCGATTCATACCGCACCTCCCGCGTTAGCATTTGACCAGGGCGCTTCCGTCCGCGTCAAAAATGATCAGGGAGTTTTTGCGCGCCCGCAGACACAGCTCATCGCCTTCGCGGAGCTGCAGGTCGGAATGGGTCAGGGCCCGGAACTCGGTCGTACCGATCTTGAAGAAGATCAGCAGATCGCGGCCGGTCATCCGGACGCTGTCCGCTTTCACGGTAAAGCCGTC
>CANPYE010000093.1 GCA_947588005.1 uncultured Lachnospiraceae bacterium
AATGATAAGAGCCGGATTTTCCTTATTTTACGGGGAATTCCGGCTCTTTCCAATCATTCAAGTGTCGAAAACGGGATAATATCATAGCCCTGTCAACCTGTCAAGGTTTTTTCGCCCGTTTTTTACTAATTTTTCTTGCTTTTTCCTTAAGCAGGTGTTATAATATTTAGACTTGCTACCCGGCAGATTTTATATTTTACAGAATTTCCATTCTATATTGGAGGTATTGCCCGTGGAAAGAGTTTTAAACATACTGCTGATCGTTTTTGTCATTGTCGTCGCTGTTTTGGCTGTCCTGTATTTTCTTGGCCGCAAGCTGGAGAAGAAGCAGGTGGAGCAGCAGAATATGCTGGAAGCCGCGGCGCAGTCCGTTTCCATCCTGGTGATCGATAAGAAGAAGATGAAGCTAAAGGACGCGAATCTGCCGAAGGCCGTGTTCGACCAGACTCCGAAGTACCTGCAGCGCATGAAGGTGCCTGTGGTCAAGGCCAAAATCGGGCCGAAGGTCATGACGCTTCTGGCCGACGGGGAAGTCTTTAACATCCTTCCGGTCAAGACGGAAGCCAGAGTCGTAATCAGCGGCATTTACATTACCCAGGTCAAGAGCATCCGCGGCGGCACCGTTCCGACAGCGCCGAGGAAGAAGGGCTTCTTAGAGAAGATCGGAATCAAGAAGAAAGCCGCCAAGGAAGAGACGAACACATCCAAGAAGAAGAAATAGTTATAAAATTGAACCCCGCGCCATTCGTCCGGTATATGGAATCCGGACGTAATGATGCGGGGTTTCTGTATGCATTCTGTGATTTCGGTATTCCGCGGTTTTTCCTGCGTTTTTTTCCTGCAGATCCGGTATCCTGCGGATTCGGCGTCCCGCGGTCTCCCGCGCGGCCCGCTCACATGCGGGGCCGCACCTCCAGCGTGATATTGCAGTCGGAAACATGCTCGTAATTGATATCCAGAGAATAATTCACGTCCACCTTTAGAAGATCTTCTTTCTCCTGCACCTTCACGTCGCCGGTACGTATCCCGACCATCATCTGGCCGAAGGGCGTCACATAGCAGGACTGGTTCTTCTTATTCTTCTCGAAGACCATCTGGGTACTGGCCTCGCCCTTTTTGATAATGGCCATGCAGTCCGGCTGGATGCGGATCGTATTTCGGACCGAACCGGAACCATCCTCCAAAATCTCCTCATAGAGAACATAATGCTTTCCGTTCCGCCCGAAATAATCGCCGGTGGTCACCATTTCCACCTGCTCCGGGCCGTTGTCCGTCATCCGGGCGCCGGAAATACTGATCAGAACATTTTGTGTCATCGCTCTGTCCCTGCCTTTCCTGCCGGCCGCGCCGCGCGGTCTTTAATATTTCTCAATATCGATCTTTATCGTCTCTTTTACCTGCCTGGGCAGGATCGAAGTTGCAAACGCCGTGAATTTCTCCGCCAGGTCGCTGACATAGAACTGATACTTCCGCGGATCGTCCTCCGCCGCGTGCAGATCGCAGTTTATGCCCTTCTCCTCCAGAAGCGATTTCAGCTCAACAGCCGTCTCGTAAGCCGGATTTACAAGCGTTACTTCGCTGCCCATGATCCGTCCCACCGTGGAGCGAAGCAGCGGATAATGGGTGCAGCCCAGCACCAGCGTGTCGATGAATTTACCCTTAAGCTCACTCAGATACCGGGACGCGATCTCGTCGGTCACGGAGTCGTGAAGAAGTCCTTCCTCCACCAGCGGCACAAACAGGGGGCAGGCCTTGCCGGTCACCTCGACGCGCGGATCCATCTGCTTCATGACTTCCGTATAAATGCCGCTCCCCACGGTCCCCTCCGTGCCGATCACGCCGATCTTGCCGTTGCGGGTGGCGTTCACCGCCGTTATGGCTCCGGCCCTGATCACGCCGATGACGGGCAGATCAAATTCCTTCTCCACCGTGTCCAGAGCGTAGGCGCTGGCCGTATTGCAGGCGATCACGATCGCCTTCACCTGCTTTGTCAGCAGGAAACGGATGATCTGCCGCGAATAGCGGATAACCGTATCCCTCGACTTGCTGCCGTACGGCACCCGGGCCGTATCACCGAAATAAATGATCCTCTCGTCAGGCATCTGGCGAATAATCTCCCTGGCTACGGTCAGGCCGCCTACGCCGGAGTCGAATACTCCGACCGGCGCGTTCCTATCCATGGAGGGCCTCCTTCTCCGGGGATGCGGACGCGTTCCCGCCCGCCGGGGCCCGGCCTGCTCCTACATTCTCGTTCTCTGAAGCCTGGCCTGCCGCTGCGGTACTATCTGTCGGAACCCGGCCTGCCGCGGCGGTGTTGTCTGCCGGGGCCGCATCTGCAGCGTCATCCGCCGGCGCCGGAACCGCACCGAACGCATATCGCTCCTTCGCATGGGCGATCAGCTTCTCCACCAGCTGGGACTTGCTGACGCCCCGGGCTTCCCACAGCATGGGATACATGCTGATAGCCGTAAAGCCCGGCATCGTATTGATCTCATTGAAAATAACGCCGCCGTCCGCGGTCACGAAGAAATCCACCCGCGCCAGGCCATAACCGTCTACCGCCTCAAAAATCGCGATCGCGTTCTCGCGGACCGTCTCCGCGGCGCCGCCGGGAAGCACGGGATCGACCACGGTGCGGGATTCGGAATTATAATATTTGGCATCAAAATCATAAAACTCGGCGGCGGCCAGGATCTCTCCGACGCCGGAGGCCTCCACCGGCCGCGAACCGCCGCCGAAAACGGCGCATTCGACCTCCCGGCCCACGATGGCCTCCTCCACCAGGATCTTCCGGTCATGGCGGGCGGCCTCCGTAAGGGCCGCGGCCAGGGCCGCCCGGTCTTTGGCCTTGCTGACGCCGCGGGATGAACCGGCGTTGGACGGCTTGACAAATACCGGATAGTCAAGCTTCGCTTCCACTTTGTCGGCTGCCGCTTCCATATCCCTGAGTTCTTCCCGCATCACCGGCACATACCTAGCCTGCCGGATACCAAGATCGTCCACAATGATTTTCGTATATAATTTGTCCATGGAAACCGCGCTCGCCAGGACGCCGCAGCCCACATAGGGGATGCGGGCCAGCTCTAAAAGCCCCTGGACGGTTCCGTCCTCGCCGTAAAGTCCGTGAAGAACCGGAAATACCACGTCAACGGGAATCTCAAAGCAGAGAGCTGCCGGCCGCTCCGCCCCGCAGTCTTCCCCGGACGGGGCGTTTACCGGCGCGCACTTCTCTGCGGACAGAGCGTTCACCGGTACGCACTTTTCCGCCAAGGGAGCGTTTACCGACACACACTCTCCCGTGGACAAACTGCTTACCGACGCGCATTTTTCTTCGAACAGAGCTCTTACCGACGCATAATTCTCTCCGATCGGGACATTTACCACTACGCATTTCTTCGATGCGTCGGGGCTCAGCACCGCCGTCACTTTTCCGTCCCGCCATGCGCCGGAGCGGATGTCATCCACCGACTTCGTAAGGAGCCACCGTCCCTCCTCGGTAATTCCCAGAAGCAGCAAATCGTATTTCTCCTGATCGATCTGGTCGATCACGTTGGCTGCCGACATACACGACACCACATGCTCCGACGACTGGCCGCCGAACAGCACTGCTATCGTCTCTTTCATAAGTTCTCCTTCCAACTGAATCCGATTTTCTGATTAATTATACCATAGATGGAAATAATTACAACAGAATTTATTATGACCGGGGAGGTTTAAGAATCATGAAATACAGAAAAGAGCTTTACGCGGCAGCCGTCTGTTTCCTTATGGCGCTTCTGTGCTTTGCCGCGCGGCTGCGGATAAATGGAGAAGATCTGGCCGGGCGCATCGCCCCGCAGCTCCTGCGCTTCCATGTCCTGGCCAACAGCAATTCGGCCGCGGACCAGGCGCTGAAAGTGGAGGTTAAGAACCTGCTGCTTGAAAAGCTGGCGGAGGAACTGGAAGAAGACAGAGCAAACGGTGCGAGCGGCTGGGACGCTGCCGGCATCAAGGAAAACACAAAAGCCAATGCAGGCAGCCAGAACAGGGGCGGCACCTCGGAAGGTACAAAGAATCACGCAGACGGCCAAAACAGCGGCACCTCGGAGGGTACAAAGAATCACGCAGACAGCCAAAACAGCGGCACCTCGGAAGGCGCCGAAAATCATGCAGACACCCAAATTTCGGAGAAAGAAAGAATCTGCCGCTGCGTCGCGGCACACCGCCGGGAACTGGAAGCCGCCGCCGCGGACTTTATGGCCGCGAAGGGCTATGACTACGGCGCGGCCATCCGCGTCACACGATGCTATTTCCCCACAAAATATTACGGAGATATCGTGCTCCCCTGCGGCACTTACGACGCGGTGCAGGTGACTCTCGGAAGCGGCCGGGGCCGCAACTGGTGGTGCCTGCTCTATCCCAGGCTCTGTTTCATCGACGCCACGCACGCCATAGTCCCCGAGGAATCCAAAGAGGAACTGCGCGGTCTGGTCGGAGAAGACGACTACGCCGCCCTGCTGGCGCAGAACGGCGTAAAAATCCATATTCGTTTCAAACTTTTCGATCTGCTCGCAGATCTGCTGAAGACAGAGAACGCAGATACCCCCACGCTTCCTCTGCTCCGCGCCGGGCAGGTTTACTGTCCCGTCTGTCCGGACATAAGGATTCCCTTAAGCGCCCACTCGTAATCCAGGATCGATTGCGTCAGGGTCATGGATGCACTGCCGGCCGTGAGCTTCTGCTGCAAATAAGCGAGCTTCGCCTGCAGGTATTGAAGCCTGCCGATCATTCCCAGCTCATACTGGCGCTCATTGCTTTCCTGCGTCAGTCTGGCCGCTTCCAGCGACGCGGCGGACGCTTCGTAGGCGGCCTTATCCGCCAGAACCGTCTGATAAAGCGTTTCCAACTGCGTCTTCAGTTCTGCTCTTGCCTCCGCCTTCTTACTCGCTTTTACCGATGATGCCGCCTTACTGGATTTCAGCGTATCGTCCAGCGTTTTTAATGAGTAGCTGTTCGCAATGGCCTTCGCAATATCGACGTCCGGATTCATGGCGCCGATCTTTTCCAGATCCGGAGCCGGTACTGTTCCGATCTCCGTCGAAGCGTCATAGGTCCAGCCGGTCATCACATACAGATTCTGTCGGAGGGATGAAAGCGTATTGTCCAGGGACGTGATCTGGTTCTGCGCCGACAGAAGCGACTGCTGCGCCGACAGCACATCGTTATCCGTCGCCATCCCGACGCTGCGCTGCGTCTGCGCCGACTGCGCCGCCGCCTCGGAAAGCTCCGCCGCCGCTTCGCATATTTCGCGGGACGCAAGAGCCTGATTATAACCGATAAACATCTGCTGAACGGCGGCTGTCAGCGAATACAGGGTCTGCTCGCGCACAGAGCTGGTCTGCCGGTCCATGGCGGCAGCCGTCTTATTAATCGCTCTGGCTCCCTGTTCGACGCCCTGGATCCCGGCCTGCAGCGTAAGATACATGGTATACGTCTGCTGGTAGGCCATCTGCTCCGCCGGTACTTCTGAAGCCGGATTCATCTGGTCCAACGCCTTCTTAAGCTCCTTCAACGAATCCTTCATTGTCTTTAAATCTTCCGACGACCGCATCTGGGACGCGGTCTCCCTGCTGATCTCGACCATCGGCATAACGGAATCCAGTATCTGCTGGTAGGAAGGGTTAAAGCACTTTACCAGATTCTCCAGCTCGTCATACTCCATCACATTGTCCCGCAGCCTGTTCCACGTCTCGTCGTCCATCCCTTCCGGTCTGTCCGCCGCCCGCGCGCAAACGGAACCCGCCGCCGTCATAACCAGCAGGCCGCACAGGAACAGGGACGCTGCCCGGAGCGCAAATATCCGTTTCCCGAACGGGGCCGCCGCCCGAAGCGCAAATACCCGCTTTCTGAACAGGGACGCCGCCCGAAGCGCAAATACTTGCTTTCCGAACTTGGCCGGCGCCTTTCGGACATTCGTTCTGCTCTGCTTTTTCATCATCTCACTCCCTTTTTCACCCAGTCGTAGGCCTCCATTGCGTCAAAAAGCTGGAGCCCTTTCACTTCCAGATCCGACTGGCATGAAACCAGATTCGCTTCCGCCTGCAGCGTCTCCAGGGCGGTCCCCATACCGACCCGCTGCTTCGCCTGCGCGGAGGAACAGGACCGGGACGCCACATCCAGATTCAGGGCTGCCTGGTCATAGGCCGCCTTTGCGGACAGAACCGACTGATAAGCGGAATTCAGCGCGATCGCGATCTGCTGCTTATCGTTTTCAACCGCGGAGCCGTGGACGCTCTGTCCGCTCATGGTTACGGAATTGTCCAGCTTTCTCTGATCCGCCTTAAGCGTGTAATCATTTTCACAGGCAACGGCCAGATCCGCCGCCGGATCCATCGCAGCGATCCGGCTCTGATCCAGCGCCGGCATGGGCCGTATCTCCGGCTGCGCGTCCTGCGCCCATCCCAGCATTACGATCAGATTCTTTCTCGTACTCTCGATCTGGTTCTGAAGACTTAAGATCTGGGCGTCCAGGTTCTGAAGGTTCTGCTGTGCGGTCAGCACGTCCGCGTACGTGGCCATTCCCACGGCGGAATTCTGCTGCCGCTTCGTAAGCTCCAGCGATTCCGCCGCCAGCTGCCGGTTCTTCTGCGCGGCGTTCAGCTGGCTCTTAAGCTGATAATATGCGTTCATTGCCGACTGGGCCTGCGAGGCAAGGGATTTCTCCGTCTTCTCCAGCTCCCACCGCTTCGTTGTACTGTCCTCCGCCGCGTCGATGGTGCTCTGAATCTGAATCTCACCCATGCGTGCCTGATATTCGGACGTGAGCATGGACAGTTCGTCCTCGGAATTAGCCGCCTGATCGTACTGATCCTCCACCGCCCTCTCCGCGTCGGATACATAATCCTCAAGCGCCTTGCCGGAATCCGCTTTCTTCCAGTTCTCATAGCTTTCTCTGACCGATGCGTTGTATTCCTCGATCAGATCCTCGATCTCCTCATACTCCAGCACATCGTCCTTAAGCCTGGCCCATTCTTCCTCCGGCCGGTCCGATTCCGCGCTGAGGGGGCCGGCTGCCAGGGCCGTCATGGGAAATGTGCCTGCTGCCGCCGCGCAGACCAGAGCCGCGGCTGTAAGCCACGCTGTCATTCGTCTTCCTGTTTTTCTCTCCGCTTTTCTCATTTTCATCTATACCCCTTTTATTCTCTCTGCCTGACGTTTTCAGCGCTGTCTCCGTCCCCCGGACAGCCCGGCGCTGTCACATATCGTCGTCAAATTCCGGCATCGCAAGACCCTTGATCTTCGACATCACCGAATAGTACGCCGGAAGCATCAGAAGCGCCAGAAGCGTCGACGCCACCAGGCCGCCTACGTCTACCAAAGCCAGGCCCTGCAGCAGCTCGCCCGCGTCGCCGTAAGCCAGGCACATGGGGATCATGGCCACTACCGTGGTCAGCGTCGTCATCAGGATCGGACGCAGACGGGTGGTCCCCGCCTCGACCAGGGCTTCATTCAGCTCCATACCGCCGTGGCGGTATTGGTTCACCGTATCTACATAAAGAATACCGTTGTTCACCGCGGTTCCCACTAACATCATAAATCCCAGCATGGACGGCATGCTCAGCGTCACGTCCGTCACGAACAGGAACAGGAAGGAACCGATGAGGCCAAAGGGGATCGTCGTCATGACCATCAGCGAGAACTTGGGCGATTCAAACTGGGCCGCCATGACCACGAACACCAGGAAGGCCGCGATCAGGATTGCCCTGAACAAGCTTCCCAACTCCTCGTACATGGTCTCCGTAACCGTATTGGTCACGATGGACATTTCTCTCGCCATCCGGGGACGGATCACCTCGCGGATCAGCTGCTCCGTCGTCGCGTCCCGCACCCTCTCGTCCGAATTGTCTATGTAATCCGTAAAATCGGCGGTGATCGTCGCCTGGTACTGCTTATTGTACCGGGTAATGCTCTGGGGGCTGTCCTGGTACTCTACCTCCGCGATGTCCGTCAGCGCCACCATCGCGCCGCTCGTCGTGGGGATCAGAATGCTCTTCATCTGGTCCAGGGTATCGTACTCGCCCTCCGGGTACTCCACCATGACGCTGACCTCATGGCCGTTCACCTCCAGGGTCGTGGCTTCCACGCCCTGCAGCATCATATTGACCATGCCGGCCACCTGCACTGGGGAAAGGCCCTCCGCCGCAGCCTGAACCGGATCCAGCTTCACCTTCACCAGCGGCGCCGCGTTCTCCAGTGTGGAATGGACCTTGGTCACCTCCGGCCGCCCGGTCAGGTCGTCCGCCATCTCATCGGTGACCGCCTTCAGCGTGTCGTAATCAGTGCTGGCCAGGATCACCTCGAAGCCTTCCGTCTCCGACATCAGGGAGCCCATCATGCTGACTGGCTGCAGTGTGATATTGCAGTCCGGGATCTTACTCAAAATGGGCCGCCATTTGCGGATCATCTCATCGGTCGAAAGGGTCCGGTCGTCACGCAGATACGCCGTCAGGGACGCGCCGGAGCCGCTCCCCAGAGAAGAGCTTAATCCGCTGGCGCCGTAGGACAGCATATAAGTAGAAACATTTTCATCGTTCGCCACGATCTCCTCCGCCTGGCTTAAGATCTCATTGACCGCCTCCACGCGAAGTCCAGGCCGGGTCTCGATGCTGATGCTCACCGCACCCTCATCGGCCATGGGCATCAGCTCCGTCCGCAGCTGGGTCGCCAGAAAGATGGAACCCGCCAGCATCGCCACGGAAGTGAAGATGACCAGCCACTTGTGGGGCAGAAGCACCCGCATGATCCTGCGGTAGCCGCCCTGCATCGCCCTAAGAACGCTGGACATGGGCGCCTTCTGCCGTTCTCGCGGGCGGTACATGACGTAGCACAGCGGCACAATCGTCACGGCCGAGATCAGGGACGCGACCATACAGAACACGATCGTAAAGCCCAGCGGCTTAAACAGCTGGCCCGACATCCCCTTAAGCACGGCCAGGGGCAGGAAGACCACGCAGGTGGTCAGAGTCGATCCGAAAATGGACTGGAACACGATGCCGCTGCCCTCCAGCGCGCCCCGGGTGTAGTCCCGGATGCTGTCGCCTCTTGTAGTCCTAAAACAGCTTTCCATAACCACGATGGAGTTATCCACCATCATGCCGACGCCCAGCACAAGGCTGCTCAGCGTGACCACATTTAAAGAAAATCCCATAAGGCTCATCGCGATCAGGGCCACCAGGATGGATACCGGGATCGACGTGCCCACGATCAGCGACGCCTTCAGATCGCCGAAGAACAGCAGGATGATCACCATGGAAACCACTACAGCCATGGCCATGGTCTGCAGCACGGAGGTCAGGGAATTGCGGATCATGACACTGTTGTCGCTGACCACGATCATTTCCAGATCCGGATCGGCGGCCGTCAGCCTCGCCACGACCTCCTGCACCGCGTCGGACACTTCCACCTCACTGTTGGACTGGTTCTTCTGGATGTTGATGGAAATGGTCTCGCGCCCGTTGAAGCGCCCGATGCCGTTCTCATCCTCCAGCGCCGCGTAAATATTGGCCACGTCGTCCAGGTAAATGATATTGCCGTTGCCCGCGGTGATAGGGATGTTCTTTAAGCTCTCCATCGTGTCGTAGGGCACCTCCGCCGTCACCGACAGGTTCTGCCGCCCCACGTCCGCGTCGCCCACCGGGAAGGTGAAATCGGCGCTGGCGATGACCGTGGCAATGGTATTGATATCCAGACGGTACTGGGCCAGCTTCTCCGGGACCAGCTCCACCCGGACGTACTCCGCCCGGCCGCCGCTGATGTCCACGCTGGCCACGGAGGAGAGCTTCTCAAATTCGGGGACGATCTCATTGTCCACATAATTGTAGAGGTTGCTCTGGGTATCGTTGTTGACGGCCAGGCTCATGCTGGCGGTCTGGTTGATATCCATTTCGATGATGATCGGTTCCTGGACGTCGTCCGGAAATGTAGTCTTAAGGGCGTCCAGGATTTTCTTTAAATCGTTATAGGCGTCGTCGATGTCGATGCCGTATTCATACTGGAGCAGGAGCACCGACGAATTCTCGCTGGAAATACTCTGGGTGTTCTCCAGACCGGACAGGGTCCCGATGCTGTCCTCGATGGGACGGCTCACCAGCTCCATCACATCGTCGGGGCTGGCGCCGGGATAGACCGTGAATACGATCAGCATCGGCATATTGATCTCGGGGATCAGCTCCAGCTTGGAGGAGAACACCGAGTTTAAGCCGAATACCAGAAGGCTCAGCACGATCATCAGGGTCGTGACCGGCCGCTTTAAGACAGTTCTTGTGATATTCATTGAACTCCCTCCTCCAGAAGCGCCGGCGCGTCTTCATACAGTTCCGGGCTCCAGGTGGTGATGACCTGATCGGACGCGGTCAGGCCGGACACGATCTCGATGTTCTCATCGTCGCTCAGCCCCGTCTCGATGGACACTTCGTGAACCACGCCGTTATCGTAGGTATAGACATAGGGGGCGCTATTGCGATAATAGACCTCGTCCACCGGAAGCGTCAGCACGTTCTCCGCCTTGTCGGCGGTCAGATAGAGCCGGACCGTAGAGCCGCTGATCAGGGCGTCCGCATTCTCGAGCGTGGCCTTGGCGTCAAAGAGACCGGTATAGGAGCTGACCATGGAACTCACCTCGGTGATCGTCCCGGTGTACTCGCTCCCGCTCTTCTCCACCCGGACCGGCTCCCCGGCCTTCACATGATCCAGCATGGCCTCGGTCACGGAAAATGTAATCGTCTTGCTTCCGCCGCCAGAGATCACGCACAGGGGCGCGGACTGGGTCGCCATGCCGTGGACTTCCATCGTGCTGGACTCGATCCGCCCGGCGATCGCGGCCGTCACATGGCTGAAATCGATCTGGTAATCGTAAGCCAGCTTGGCGCTGTCGTACTGGATCTGGGCCGCTTTCACCGAACTCTCCACCTGCTCATAGGACTGAGCGGCGATATCGCCGGAAGCATAGAGCACGCTCATCCGCTCCAGATTGGTCTTGGCGTCATTTAACTGGATCTCTGCAGCCTCCAGCTGGAGCTTCGCGGAGTCCACCTGCTTCGTATCGATCTCGCAGAGCAGCTGGCCTTCCTCCACGTAATCGCCTACATTCACATAGACCGCGGTGATTTCCCCGGCGGCCATCGGGATTACATTGACCAGATCCGACGGCGACACCGTGCCGATCAGGCTGCGGAACACCTCCACATCCCCCTTCTGCGGGTTCATCACCTGAACGGTGGGCGGAGCCACCGTCTCGGCCGCCGCTTCCGGCTCCGATATACGGGGCACCACAAAAAATCCAAATGCGGCCGCCGCGACGACGACGGCGGCTCCGATTACTGCTCCTTTGTTCATGATCTGTTATCCTCCATATATAATTATAGACTCTCGGAATCTCAAAGCCTTATTTTATGCGGCCTCTGGGATTCCATTTTTATAAATTCCCCCAACTTTTT
>CANPYE010000094.1 GCA_947588005.1 uncultured Lachnospiraceae bacterium
GGACGGATGGTTCACCTTCTCTACCTGCGGATGCTTCGCCAGGTACTCCACCACTTTCTTCGTGTTCTCCGCATGACGGTCCAGACGCAGGGACAGCGTCTCCACGCCCTGCAGCAGCAGGAATGCGTTGAACGGGGAAATGGCCGCGCCGGTATCCCGCAGAAGGATTGCACGGATATAGGTCACGAAAGCCGCCGGCCCCGCCGCGTCCACGAAGGACACGCCGTGATAGCTTGGATTGGGCTCCGCAATGGGAGCATATCTGCCGCCGGCTTTCCAGTCGAACTTGCCGGAATCCACAATGATGCCGCCCAGGGTGGTACCGTGGCCGCCGATAAACTTGGTGGCGGAGTGGACCACGATATCCGCGCCGTGCTCGATGGGCCGGATCAGATACGGGGTGCCGAAGGTATTGTCGATCACGAGCGGCAGACCGTGCTTATGGGCAATGGCCGCGATGGCGTCAATGTCCGGAATGTCGCTGTTTGGATTTCCGAGGGTCTCCAGGTAAATAGCCTTGGTATTCTCCCGGATCGCGCCCTCTACCTCCGCCAGGTCGTGAGCGTCCACAAAGGTGGTCGTGACGCCGTACTGGCTCAGCGTATGGGCAAGCAGATTATAGCTGCCGCCGTAAATGGTCTTCTGGGAGACGATATGGTCGCCCTTCTGGGCCAACGCCATGATCGTGTAGGTGATGGCCGCCGCGCCCGAGGCAAGAGCCAGGGCCGCCACGCCGCCCTCCAGAGCCGCCAGGCGCTTCTCCAGCACATCCTGGGTAGAGTTGGTCAGACGTCCGTAGATATTGCCGGCATCGGCCAGACCGAAGCGGGCCGCCGCGTGGGCCGAATTATGGAACACATAGGAGGTGGTCTGATAAATCGGCACGGCGCGGGAATCCGTCGCCGGGTCGGCCTGCTCCTGTCCTACGTGAAGCTGCAGTGTTTCAAAATGATAATTGCTCATATGTGGATCCTCTTTTCTTTCTATGTTTTCTTTCCGATGCTCTCTTTCTTTGACTTCCCATCTTCGTATTCTCAGGTTTACGCACTTCCCGCGGTTCCATGTTTCTTGTTTCGCAGAATGTCAGCCTAGGATTGCGGGGGCGCAAAGCGCGAAGCAATCCGTGCATCACAGGGGGCGAAATACCTTCACTTTCCCCAATTCAACCATACTTCCTAACATATACCTGCGAACACTATGCTTAAAAAGCATTGCCTAATTCCGCGTTACTCGAACAGCGGCGTCGACAGATATCGGTCGCCCGTATCCGGCAGAAGCACTACGATGGTCTTGCCTTCGTTCTCCGGCCGCTTCGCCAGCTCGATCGCCGCCCAGGCCGCCGCGCCGGAGGAGATGCCCACCAGCACGCCTTCCTTCCGCCCGATCAGCCGTCCCACAGCGAACGCGTCCTCATTGGCCACCGGGATGATCTCGTCGTAGATTCCGGTATTCAGCACTTCCGGCACAAAGCCGGCGCCGATGCCCTGAATTTTGTGCGGTCCGCTGACGCCCTTGGAGAGAACCGGGGACGCAGCCGGTTCCACGGCTACTACCTTCACTTCCGGATTCTGCGCCTTCAGGTACTCGCCTGCGCCGGTGATCGTGCCGCCGGTGCCGACGCCTGCCACGAAGATGTCCACCTTGCCGTCCGTGTCGTTCCAGATCTCCGGCCCCGTGGTCTTGCGGTGGATCTTCGGATTAGCCGGATTCACAAACTGTCCGGCAATGAAGCTGTCCGGGATCTCCTTCGCCAGCTCATCCGCCTTCGCGATGGCCCCGGGCATGCCCTTGGCCCCTTCGCTTAAGACCAGCTCCGCGCCGTAGGCCTTCATTAACTGCCTGCGCTCTACGCTCATGGTCTCCGGCATGACGATGATGATACGGTATCCCCTGGCCGCCGCTACGGCGGCCAGGCCGATTCCCGTATTGCCGGACGTGGGCTCTATGATAACGGAACCGGGCTTTAAGACGCCCCGCTCCTCCGCGTCGTCGATCATGGCCATGGCTACTCTGTCCTTGACGGAACCTGCCGGATTAAAATACTCAAGCTTTGCCAGTACCCGGGCCTTTAAGCCCTCCTCTTTCTCAATGTGCGTAAGCTCCAGAAGCGGCGTGCCGCCGATCAGCTGATCGGCCGATGTGTAAATACGACTCATAGGATTACCTCCAAATAAATAATTTGTTGAAGTAATTATCTGATATAGGATCTTCCCAGGTAATTACCCACTTAACTGATATGTTTATAGGGATTATACGCTCGCGATTTTGCTTTGTCAATAGGATTTCGGAAAGTATTTCTGATTTGTCTATTGATTACCCATTTACCATGTACTATAATGGGTTTATAGGTAATATTGCACGAACACCAGGTCACGGAAGTGCCGGGCTGCGGCGCCGAACCGAATTTCAAAGACACCGTCAAGGAGAACGAACTATGCTGATATCGACGAAAGGCCGCTACGCGCTGCGGGTAATGATCGATCTGGCGGAAAATCAGAAGGACAGCTATGTGCCGCTCAAAGAAACGGCCGAACGGCAGGAAATATCCGAGAAATACCTGGAAGGAATCTTAAAGACACTGGTGCAGCAGAACATGCTGACCGGCGTACGCGGCAAGGGCGGCGGATACCGCCTGACGAGAGCGCCGGAGAACTATACGGTCGGAGAGATTCTGCGGCTGACAGAAGGTTCTCTGGCGCCGGTGGCCTGCCTGGAGCCAGGCACGAAGCCCTGTCCGCGAATGGCGCAGTGCCGGACGATTTCAATGTGGGAGGGGCTGGACAAGCTCATTTCGCAGTATCTGGACGGAATTACGATCGCCGACCTGATGCGACGCGATACCGGAGCTTTCGATTACGTGATATAGCTGCGCTATAGACCGTGATATAACTTGCGATCGGATGTGCAGCCGTACACACGACGGAATCAGCCAATCCCAGACAAAACTCGGCCATCACTCTCCCGCACCATTAAAAACAAAACTCTCAAAGCCATGAATATACGGAAACGCGGCCTTGCTCCCCCAAGCAGGCCGCGGCTTATTTCTATGCGGGCAGAGCGCCGTTGACACTCTGCCCGTATTTCCACGCAGGGAGAACGCCAGTAACGCCCTTCTTGCATTTCCCATGCGGCAGAGCGCCAGTGACGCCCTTCTTGTATTTCCCATGCGGACCGGACTCCAGTGACGCTCTGCCCGCATTCTGCGATTTTCCCGCGGTACGATCCTCTTATTTGATCCGGCAGGTCTCCTTCATCGCCGCCGAGCAGGCCAGGTCTCCCAGCACATTCGCGCAGGTCGCGCCCATGTCGCACAGCGTATTCACGCTGATATATACCGTCATGATTCCCGACGGCAGCCCCGCGATCGTCGCAAGAGCCGCGAAGCTCGCGATCGCACCGCCCGGTACGCCAGGCGTTCCGATGGACAGCAGCGTATTGCTCAGCATCACAATGATCATCATGCCCAGGCTGACATGCACGCCGCAGGAGTTGGCGAAGAATACGATCATAAACGACATCAGGATCGACACCGCGTCCATATTGATCGTCGCACCCAGCGGCAGCGACAGCGACGATATTTCATTGGGGATCCCCAGCTCATCCGCGCACCGCTTCGAGATCGGCAGCGTCGCCGAGCTGGAACATGTCCCGAACGCGTTCAGCGCCGCCGGCATGACCTTTGAGAAAAATTCAATGAATCCGACCTTTCCGACAAATTTCACAAGACCGCCGTAGACCACGACCACATACAGGAACATGGTCACATACAGCATGACTAACGTCCCCGCCAGAGCCACGATTGTCTCCGTTCCATTCGCATGGACAACGCTCGTGATGGAGCAGAACACGCCTGCCGGCGTACAGTACATGACCGCCGATACGATTTTCACTGAGATCTCATTGACCGCCTCGCAGACCTTCACGAAGGGCTCCGCCTTCTGGCCCAGAGTCAGGCAGGTGATTCCCACGATGATCGCAAATACAAGCACCTGCAACATATTGCCCTCGGCGAAGCTGGCGATCGGATTGGACGGGATCAGGTTCTTCACCGTGTCCAGAAGGCTGGTGAATTTCGTTGCTTCCACCTCTGCCTCCGCCATGACCACGCTGACTCCCTTTCCTACGCCCAACACCCGCGGCAAAAACAGTCCCAAAAGACTGGCGAACAGGGTCGTCCCGCAGTAGTAAAGCACCGACTGCAGGCCCACCCGGCCGGTAGCCGATACACTGCCGATCCCCTTGATGCCCACGATCAGCGAGCAGAACACCAGCGGATAGATCATCATCTGCAGCGCGTGCATATAGAGAGCGCTGATCAGATCAATAAAGGGCAGCACGCCTTCCATTGCCGCCGGCATGAACAGGCCGAATAAAATTCCCAGGATCAGGCCAATGAAAATGGCCGCTGTGATATTCAGGCTGCTCCTTTTCTTCTTTGACTGGTTACTCATGCTTATGTACCTCTCATTTCGTAAGATTTATGAAAAACTGCAGAAGCTCTTTCGCAGCCATTATTTAAAATACGCGTTCACTCCCGCCAGCAGTCCGTCCGCCAGCGTCTCCAGCGTTCCGTCCGAATGGTCGGACGCCTTATCGCCCAGCTCGATATCGACGGACGGAACCGTCGAATAGGACGTCTGTGTCAGATCCATCTCCATGGCTCCGCCAGAGAAGATCTTCACGCCCACGCTCTTAAGGCCGCCGATCAGGCTCTCGCCCAGGGCGTTGTGCTGCTGCCAGTGCGACTTGACCGGCTCCATGGCGCGATACGAAGAATTACCCGGAACGCTCATATAGAACGCGCCCTTGTTATTCGCAGTCGAATCCCAGTGCAGCGCGATATGACAGTTGGCCGCGTTGTTGGCGATAACGGTGCGGGCGATATTGTCCAGCTGCACGTCGTCGCCCTCACGGATCATCAGCACATCATACCCGGCCGCCAGAAGCTTCGTCTTCAGCTTCAGCGCCAGCGCCAGCGTCACCGTCGGCTCCGCCGTTCCGTCCGCAAATGTCATACCGGCCGATACGGCCGTCGCCGTGGTTGCTCCCGCCGCCGTGCTTCCTCCGGTCACCTTCGGCGTACCGTCGGGATGGCAGAGCGTCTTCACAGATGAGCCGCCTTTGGTTCCGTGACCGGCGTTTACGCAGACCGTAATGCCCCTGCGGCTGCCGCCCTCTGCCTTATAGAGCACGGCCGCGCCGGAATTGATCTTGGAAAATTCCGCGTATTGCCAGTTTGGATTCAGACGCACCTCTCCCTCCGCGGCAGACGGCTGAACCGCCGCCTGCGTCTCGGGCGTTTCCTCCGACAGATACCTGGACGCGATATAGCATTCCTTCTCCTGATAAATCACCCGGCTCCACTCCTCGCTGTATCCGGTGCGCTTCACGGAAGCGCCCCTGCTTAACGTCGCGATCACATCGCCGGACAGATCGCAGGAAGCCCTTACATTGACCGAATCGCCGGTTACATAGACCGTCTCGTCCGAGGCCGCAAACACAGGGGCCGCGGATGTCTCCGGCTGCGTCTCCGCCGGGGACGATTCTGCGCCGGCCGCACCGGATGCAGACGAATCTGCTCCTGTCTCGCCGGAGACAGACGTTCCCGCACCCGCCTCGCCGGATGCAGACGAATCTGCTCCTGTCACTCCGGATACAGACACTCCCGCACCCGCCTCGCCGGATGCAGACGAATCTGCTCCTGTCTCACCGGGGACAGACAAATCCACATCTGACTCGCCGGAGACAGTCGATCCCACTGCAGAAAGCGGCCCCAGCGGACCGTTCATATCGCCCGTCTGAATCACTCCGCCGCGGTTCTCATCCCCGCTTTTCTTCCCGTCCGGCACGCTAAGCGGTCCGTCCGTCTGCGCCGCGCCGGTCTCGATCGGCTGATATTTCGACTGGCATCCAGTCGCCAGCACAAGCGCCGCCAGAACAGCCGCTGCGATCCGCCCGGCCGTGGTATTTCGGCCCGCGCGCGGCGCCTTTCTTTCCTTCTTATTCCAGTCTTTCATCCTGCTGCCTTCTTCCCCACAGTACGCTCCTCCTGCTGCTCTTTTGTGTCTGCTCCACATAGCTTTTCGGTGCTCTTCTTTCGTCCGCGCAATATGGCTTTCCGATGGTCCGCTTTCTTGCGATGCAGCTTCCCCGGCGGCAGCATCTTCTGGGTTTACAGGATCGTTCCTCCCCCAAGCACATATTCGCCGTCATAGAATACCGCCGCCTGCCCCGGCGTGACCGCCCGCTGCGGCTCGTCGAAGCGCACCTGCACCAGATCCGGCCCAAGTTCCCGGAGCTCGCAGGGCGCTCCCCTATGGGCATAGCGGATCTTGGCCTCGGCCCTTCGGGGCGTACCCTGCAACCCATCAATCGCCATCCAGTTCAGATGGCTGCAGGTTAAAGTGTCGGAAAACACGTCATCTCCATCCCCGACGACCACTTCATTCGTTTCAGGCCGCAGTTCCTTCACAAACACCGGACGTCCCATGGAAAGTCCCAGACCCCTGCGCTGTCCGACCGTATAGTGGGTGATCCCCCTGTGCCGGCCGAGCACATGTCCCTGACTGTCCACGAAATTCCCGGCAGGCGGGCACACGCCCGTGCTGCGGCTGATAAATCCCGCATAGTCCTTATCCGGCACGAAACAGATCTCCTGGCTGTCTCTCTTATGGGCGACAGGCAGTCCCAGCCGTTCCGCCATCGCCCGGATCTCCTCCTTATGATACCGTCCTGCCGGCATCAGGGTGTGCTTAAGCTGTTCCTGCGTCAGGCCGTAAAGGGCATAGGTCTGATCCTTGGCTGCGGTCACGGAGCTGCGGACGGCGTACCTGCCGTTTTCAAGCCGCTCCACCCTGGCGTAATGGCCCGTGGCAATATAATCGGCTCCGATATCGAGGCTCCGTTTCAGAAGCGATTCCCATTTCACATAACGGTTGCAGGCAATACAGGGATTCGGCGTCCGTCCATGGATATATTCATCGATAAAATAATCGATGACGCGCGTCTTAAACTCATCCCGGAAATTCATCACATAGTAAGGGATCCCCAGCTCCCAGGCCACCCGCCTGGCGTCCTCTACGGCGCTTAAGCCGCAGCAGCCTCCATTCGCCGACTGGGTATCGCCGTCTTCTTCCTCCCAGATCTGCATCGTGACGCCGACCACGTCATAACCCTGCTCCAAAAGCAGCCACGCCGCCACCGACGAATCCACGCCGCCCGACATTCCGACGACGACCTTTTCCTTTCTGCCCATAACTCACCTTCCGCGCCCTCCGCCGCCTCTCGCTGTAACCTGCCGCGGGCCTTCACTGCATTCCCTCGGGACTTCTCTGCAGCCTTGCCGCATTCCCGCGGTTCTTCGCCGCTTCTTTTTATTCTATACCATATTCCGGGCCGCCGCAAGATGAAAAAAACTTACGTTTCCTCAGTATTCCTCGTCTTCTTCCCCTTCGCTGATATCGGACTTCGGTTTTTCAAGCCCCTTGATCTCAATTCCGTTCTTCTGCGCATAATCCCACAGCGCCGCGTGGATCGCTTCCTCCGCCAGCAGCGAACAGTGGACCTTCACCGGCGGCAGCCCGTCAAGAGCCTCCATCACCGCCTTGTTGGTCACCTCCATGGCTTCCTGTACAGATTTTCCCTTCACCATCGTGGTCGCCATGCTGCTGGTCGCCACCGCGGCCCCGCAGCCGAAGGTCTTGAATTTCACGTCCCGGATGATCTGGTTCTCGTCGATATCCAGATAGATCCGCATGATATCGCCGCATTTGGCGTTGCCGACGGTTCCCATGCCGCTGGGATTCTCGATCTCGCCCACGTTCCTGGGATGTTCAAAATGATCCATGACTTTCTCTGTATACATGATAAATTCTCCTTTTCTATCGTTATTGCATTCCGGCGGGCTCCCGCTCATTCCTGGCGAACCCCCGCTCATTCCGCGCCGCGCGAATCCGCCTTACGCCCGGCCGTTCTTTTTCACAAAATCCTCGTATAACGGAGACATGCTCCGCAGCCGCTGCACGATCGCTTTCAGCTTCTCCACCACGAAATCCATTTCTTCCTTCGTATTCTCCTCGCTCATGGTCAGCCGCAGGGATCCGTGGGCGATCTCGTGCGGCAGGCCGATGGCCAGAAGCACATGGGACGGATCCAGCGAACCGGAGGTGCAGGCCGAGCCGCTGGAGCCGCAGACGCCCTCCATATCCAGCATGATCAGCATGGACTCGCCCTCAATAAACTGGAACGCGAAATTGGCGTTGTTGCTTAAACGGTTGGTCGGATGGCCGTTTAACCGGGCGTAGGGGATCTCCTTTAGTACCCGCCCGATCAGATAATCGCGCAGATACGTTTCTTTCTCCGCCCGCTCCTTCATGTCCTTCAGGGCCATCTCGGCGGCCTTTCCGAGCCCAACGATCCCCGGGACGTTCTCCGTTCCGCCTCTGCGCTTGCGCTCCTGGGCGCCGCCATGGATAAAGGAACGGATCTTGACGCCGGTGCGGATGTAAAGGAAGCCGATGCCCTTGGGGCCGTTCAGCTTGTGGCCGCTGGCGCTCATCATATCGATATGGTATTCATTGACATCGATCGGCACATGGGCGTAGGCCTGTACCGCGTCCGTGTGGAACAGAATGCCGTGCTCCTTCGCGATCTCGCCGATCTCCTTAATGGGCTGGATCGTTCCGATCTCATTATTCGCGAACATAATGGAGATCAGGATCGTATCGGGCCGAATTGCCTTCTTAAGCTCGCTGAGCTTTACCGTGCCGAACTCGTCCACATCCAGATACGTCACCTCAAAGCCGCGCTTCTCCAGGTATTCGCAGGTGTGCAGCACCGCGTGGTGCTCGATCTTGCTGGTAATGATATGCCTGCCTTTGTCCTGATACGCCTCCGCGGCGGCCTTGATGGCCCAGTTGTCGGACTCGGTGCCGCCGGCCGTGAAATAGATCTCATTCGTTTTGGCGCCGATGGACTTCGCGATGGTCTCGCGGGCGTGAGCGATCGCCTCCTTGCAGGGACCGGAAAAATCATAAATGGAGGATGGATTCCCGTAATACTCCGTGAAATACGGCATCATGGCCTCGGCCACCTCGGGCCTGGTCTTCGTCGTCGCCGCATTGTCTAAATAAATTACCTGTTTCATCTGTGTTATCCGCCTTTCTGATGCATAAATGCAGGCGTCCCGCCGCTGCCGCCTGGCGCTGGTCTGACGCGTTTCGATGACGTCCGCCTGCCGGTTCTCCGGCGGCGTCTGTCCGTTCATTCTCCGGCACTTCAGTGCAGGACCTTGGCATTTCGCCTACTTTTCTATTATACATAGTATTCCTAGTATTGCAATAGGGATTCTGCCGAAATTTTCACGCCCAGGCCCGGTTACGTCTCTCGCGGAACGCCTCTGCACCCTCATTCTCCCCTCCGGGCATGAATTTCTGCGTTTTCTCATATTCTATGGTAACGCCTCCCGCTTGCAGGTTCCATCTCCATGACCGATTTCTTCAGAAAACATACGCTGATCACCGGCACGCTGCTTCTGACGGCCACCGGTCTTCTCACCCGCGTCCTTGGCTTCTTCTACCGGATCTTCCTCTCCCGCGCGATCGGGGCCGAAGGTCTCGGCCTTTATAATATGGTGCATCCCATCTACGGCATCTGCTTCGGCATCTGCGCCGGATCGATCCAGACCGCAATCTCCCGTTTTGTGGCGGCAGGCGCCCGGCAGGGTAAGCGGATCTTCTTCACCGGGCTGACCATTTCCCTCTCCGCCGGCGTTTTTCTGGCCTGGGCGATCCTTGCGTTCGCGAAACCGATCGCCCATTTTATCCTGATGGAAGACCAGTGCGCGGCGCTTCTGCCTTTCATGGCGGCGTCCGTGCCTTTTTCCGCCGTTCACGCATGCATCAACGGCTACTACTACGGCATTCGGAAAACGAAGGTGCCTGCATTTTCCCAGATTGTGGAGCAAATGATCCGCATGGCGGCCGTCTTCCTGATCGCCGATATCCTTCTGGAAAATGGACGCGCGGTCACGGTGGAACTGGCGGTGGCCGGACATCTGATCGGCGAGATCGCGTCCTGCCTGTATACCGTGGTCTGCTTTCTGTTCTTTCAGCCGGGGTATACGGCGTCTTCCGGACAGATTCCCCCCGCCGGATCAACAGATCCCGGCGCAGTCCCAAGAAGCGGTATACTCACAAGTTCCGGCATTTCTCGAAATGTCTGTGCCGGCGCCAGCGCGGATCCAGACGGCTTCCGAAACGGCGGCATCGGCCTGAACGCAGCCCCCGGCGCCCCACGAAACGGCAGCCCCGGCACTCCTGCACTCTCCGTTTCCGCCCGCCACAGCCTTACGTCCCTCCTCTCTGCCTTCACCGAGACGGCTCCGCCCCTCATGGCTCTGGCCATGCCCCTGATGGCCAACCGCCTGATCTTAAATATCCTGGCGAGCGCCGAATCCATCTGGATCCCCAGCCGGCTGTGCGCTTACGGTCTGTCTTCCTCCGAGGCTTTCAGCGTCTACGGCGTCCTCACCGGCATGGCTATGCCCTTCATCCTGTTCCCTTCCGCCATCACCAACTCCATGGCGGTCCTTCTGCTGCCAGCCGTGTCCGAAGCCCAGTCCGTCGGACAGCAGGCTCGCATCAGTCAGACGATCGCCCGTGTCCTCCGCTGCAGCCTCTATATGGGCATTCTCTGCATCGGCGTATTCACCCGGTTCGGCGGCGAGCTCGGCAGAAACGTCTTTCACAACGCTTCCGCCGGCACATTTATGGAGATCCTGGCGTGGCTCTGTCCGTTTCTCTACCTCTCCACCACGACCGGCAGCATCTTAAACGGCCTGGGGCATCCCCGCACCACCTTCCTTCAAAGCGTGACCGCGCTGCTTCTGCGGATCGGCTTCGTGCTTTTCGGCATTCCCCGTTTCGGTATCCTGGCCTACCTCTGGGGTATGCTGGTCTCCGAAGCGTTTCTGGCGCTTACGCACCTGTGGTCCCTCAAAAGGATCGCGGATTTCGACTGGAACGTCTGGGAAATGGCTGTAAAACCGGCCGTATTTCTTCTTATCTCCATCGGGGTGCTGCGCTTCTTTGAAAACGGCATCCTTTCGGCAGTGGCCGCCCTGCGCCTTCCGGCGTTTTGGGGGACGGCCCTGCAGGCAGGAGTTTTGTCCCTGTGCTACGGCGGTCTGTTGGCGCTGACGCACGTCCGCGATCTTCTTTCGGCTTAACCGGCGCGGTCCGCAAAAATCAGCCCAGGCCCGCCCGGCCATCTTTCCAATGATATTTCTTGCATTTTCCTGCCATTCAAACTATAATCCCGTTTTCGACACTTAATCACGGTGAAAGAGCCGGAACCCCGCATGAATAAAGGGTTTCCGGCTCTTGTCAAT
>CANPYE010000095.1 GCA_947588005.1 uncultured Lachnospiraceae bacterium
AATCGTCCTTCATCACGCTGCAGCTTCCGTAGTAATTGATGATACCCTTAACCTCTGCGGACACGCCAGGGAACAGGTTACTTTCCGTATCGTCATGCAGGATCCCCGCGTACATAGCCGTATGGCCGCCGGAAGAATCGCCGGAAATCACGATATTCTCCGGATCAATATGGTATTCTTCCGCATGCACCCGCAGGAATCGGATCGCGTTCTTCGCGTCCATGATCTGCGCCGGGAACGGCGCGATGCCGGAGTGGCGGTACTCGACGATGGCCGCGGCGTATCCCCGTTTCACCAGTCCCGCCAGCTGGGGCACATTGGCATAGACATACTGCTTAAACCATGCGGAACCCTGAACGAACACCACGCAGGGGCAGACCATCTGCTGGTTGTTGCGGCTGTAAGGCAAAAGAATCTGCAGATGCAGCTTCTCGCCGTCGATCTCCGCATAAACGACATCATGAAGATACGCTGCGCCGATCTCATCTCCGGTGGTCGGAATGATATGGGCGCCTTCCACCTCCTCCGTGAATTCCGGAATCTCCTCGTAGGTCCAGTTCTTTACTTCCATAAGCCTCTTCTCCTTTCCGGGATGGTTTTATAAAATTTGAGGCTGCGCATAAACACAGCCTCAGAATAACGATTCCACTTTCGGTAGGACTCACCGCTTTTATCGTTTCCACTCGCGGTAGGACTCACCACTTTTTACAGAAACCTATGCTCCCATACGGCAAGCATCGCTTGCCACTAACTATTTTATACCAAAGTTCAAAATGTATGTCAAGATATTTCTGCTATACAGGCCGGTAAAACCAATTCCGGTACTGCGTGTATTATAGTATGGCAGGTACAACAAATGTACAACAAGTAACGGGCCTTTTTTCTATAAGCTATTGGAAAAATGCGAAAATTGATGTAACATAACAGCAGACAGACCAGAAGGAGGTATCCATATGCTTTTTACCAAAAACGGCCTTGTAGAAATCAAATATTCCGCCCGCGAACCGGAAGCCGTCCGGATCGCCGCGGTCAATTTAAAAAGCGATCTGTTCAAAGTGCTGGAAAGCAGGGTGTGTTTAAACTGCGTCGATTCTCCGGACTGCACTGGAGTCCCGCAGAGTGCCGATACACTGCAAAATGCCTCTGCACCGCAAAACGCCGCCTCACCCCAAAATGCCTCTGCACCGCAAAGTACCGCCTCACCCCAAAGTGCCTCTGCACCGCAAAACACCGTCTCACCCCAAAGCGCCCCTGCACCGCAAGGTACCTCCGAAGCGCGGCCGGGACGCGGCAGCGCGGCCTCCGGCCAGGCCCGTATCTTCGGCGTGCAGAACGGCACCTGCCCGATGCCGGATAATCTCCGTCCGCCAGAACCGTTCGATATAAAGACAATCGTTGTGGCGACCGGGGAGAATCTTCCGTATCTGTTCTCATCCGGCGATCCGGCTGTCGGCCGCGCAGTCAGAGACGCCTCTGAGAATGGCTGCGCAGCCGGATTGTCTTCCGACGGAAGCTGCCGCGCGGCTGATATTTCCGCGGTCTCCGCCCTTATCCCCGGCCATAAGGAAGGCTTCGTCATCACCGTGCGCGGCGGCGTTCTCTATCTGTGCGGCAGGGACCGGCGCGGCACCATTTACGCGGTCTATGAATTCTGCGAGCGTCTCGGCGTGAGCCCCTGGTATTTCTTCGCCGACGTGCCGCCCAGGCAAAGGGACAGCTTTGAGCTGGCGGAAGGCTTCACCTTCACGGACTATCCTTCCGTCGAATACCGCGGCATTTTCATCAACGACGAGGAAGAACTGGAGAAATGGGTCGGCGGCTATATGGCGGAGGAGACCATCGGCCCGAAGACCTACGCTTACATTTTCGAACTGCTGCTTCGCCTGAAATGCAACTACCTCTGGCCGGCCATGCACGTTAACTCTTTCAACGCCAACGTGGAAAACGGCGCACTGGCCGAGAGAATGGGCGTCGTCATCGGCACCTCCCACTGCGATATGCTGATGCGCAGCAACAACCGCGAGTGGGAGCCGTGGAAGGAGAAAAAAGGTTACAAAGACCTCGCCTACGACTTCTCCATTGAAGGGGAAAACCGTGAAAAGCTGCTGGAATACTGGCGCGAGAGCGTCGAACAGAATCACGATTTTGAGGTAACCTATACTTTAGGAATGCGCGGCATCCACGACTCAGGTTTCAATGCGAAAGCGCTTGACGGCCTGACCGGCGACGCGCTTCTGAAAGCCAGGATCGCCCTGCTCTCCGACGTCTTCCGCGCGCAGGAGCAGATTTTGAAAGAAGTCCCCCACAAGGAGGCGCTGAAACTGTTCGTCCCCTACAAGGAGGTCCTTCCTCTCTACGACGGCGGCCTGAACGTGCCAGACGACTACACGCTGATCTGGACCAATGACAACTACGGCTACGTGCGGCGCTATCCGGACGAGAAAGCCACGAAACGCCCCGGCGGCCACGGTATCTACTATCACCAGTCCTACTGGGCGCCGCCGGACGGCTCCTACCTGTTCGTCTGCACTATCCCGGCCGCCCAGACCCGCTATGAACTGTCGAAGGCCTATGACAACGGCATCCGCCGTCTCTGGGTGACCAATTTCGGCGCGATCAAGCCGTTAGAGCAGCAGATGAGCTTCTACGCCGCCCTGGCCTGGAATATCGGGAAGGAAAATGATCCTACAAAGGACGTGGTCTCCTTCCTGGCGGGCTGGCTCGACCGCACCTTCTCCGGCGGCTTCGGAAGCCGTCTTGCCCCGCTTCTGACCGAATTTGACCAGGTTGTCAATATGCGCAAGCTGGAGCAGATGGACAACCATGTATTCTATCAGTCGGAGCGGCAGGACGACGCCGCGGGGCGGATTCATTTCCTCCAGCATGTGTTTGAGGAGGCCAACGACGTCTATCGGCAGCTGCCCCGCGCAGAGCAGGACGCCTTCTTCGAACTGGTGCTGATGCGCGTCCACGCGGCCTACTATACGAACGCCATGTACTACTATGCCGACCGGAGTCAGCTGATGGCGGGCCTTGAGCGGGATTCCTGGGCGGACCGCTGCTTTGATCTGGCCGAGAGCTTCGATGCGGCGCGGCAGGCGCTTCTGTACTACTATAACCATGTCATGGCGAATGGAAAATGGAACGGCATCGTCACGCCGGAGGATTTTCCGCCGCCGCGCACAGCCATGTATCCGGCAGCCGTGTCACCGAAGGGTTTCCGCAAATGTCTGGCGGAAGCCGGAAGGACAGCGAAAGGATTCGTTGCCACAAGGCAGGAGACGTCTCCCTGGTCTGAAAAAGTAATCTCCGCAGATCAGGAAAATATACCGGTTTTCCGCCCGCTTCCTGTATTCGACTGCACAAACCGAATCACTGTGGAGGCCTGCGAGGCCGCAGAACTAAAAACCGTTTCACAAACGTGTCGTGCCGCATCCACACACGGCATCCGCATCATCCCCCACCTTGGACGCGGCTGCGGCGACCTGGCGGAACTGTCCGATCCTGCCGCCACGCTGACCTATGAATTGACGCTTCCGGCAGCCGGCACCTACGCGCTGACCATCGAGCGCTACCCCTCGCTGAATTCCGTCGGCGAGATCGGTATCACCGTAAGCCTGGACGGCCGCACTGTGAAACGTCTGATCAGCGATGCCAACGACGAACACCGCGGCTCCTGGAAGGAGAATATCCTGAATAACCGGGATTTCTTAAACCTATCTCTCGGTACGCTCACGGCGGGACGGCACACAATTACATTTTCCAAAGGAACGAAATATTTCGCGTTTACCAGATTCCATGTCTATGAGTGGAACGAACTGACCGACGGCATAAACGACTGCCAGAACCGCCGGCTGCCGGGTAAATCGGGTGAATCGTCCCAACCAGCCGCCGCCCCAACGATCCGAAACCATTTCTGGCACGGCGCAGGCCGGAACCTCTGGCTGGATCATACGGACGCGCCGGATCCGGCTGATACCGCGCGGATCATCCGGGAATTTTATCCGGGCGCCGCCATCCCCGAACGGCCGCAGCCGATACTTCCCCCTGGATATAGCGGCAACAGCGTAGCGAATGAGGATATCTACTGGTACGCTCTGCCGCCGGTTTCCGGGATAGCGTCCGCCCCGGCTCCTGTTACGACGTCCGATACAGCTTCCACACTGACGCTGGCCGCTGGATCTGGGCAGGCGCACAATGTTTCGCCCGCGCAGCCTCCGGTTCCAGCCGCGCAGCCTCTTACTTCGACCAGGCCCTCATCAGCCGCAGACTGCATCCGGATTCGCGTCGCAGACGCCCTCCGCCAGACCGCGCAGGCATATACGATCGGCGCAGTTCCGGACGCCTGCATCGGAATCGGGCGGAAAGAAATCTCGCTTTATTTCCGCTGCCAGGACGAGATCGACCACAGTAATGCTTTTGTCGGATACTCTAGGGCTCACAGCGCTATCGGCAACTGTTCCGACACCCCCAACGGCGGCGTCCGTTCAAGTCAGGCTGACAATTCCGGCAGACTGGCCTGTGCCCCGGCCGGATTTTCCTTCCCCGGCGTCTGCTACACCGTCGGCACCCCGGCAGGCCGCTACACGCTCTGGCTCTGCCTCTACACGAAAGGCATGGATGAATACTGCTTTAATGTCGCTATTGACGACGTCCCCCTGCTGCCGGACGCAGAAGCCGCTCGGAGCCTGTGGCGCTACTCTTCTGAAAACGTATACAAATGGATTCCTCTAACCGGTCTCAACCTTGCCGAAGGTTCCCACACCATCACCTTCTTCTTCCATAAAGCAAGGCTCAGGCTGGAAGGAATTGTACTGTGCAGGCATTGTTTTGGAAAAATGTGAATTTATTTCATTTAAATATAAGGAAAAACGTGCGAATATAGACTTGAAGCATTCAGAAAAATGTGTTAGCCTATTCTTATAGCTACGCAAAAGCCTGTAGAGAATCTATAAACACTGTCACATTTGTAAAGTAAGGACGATGATGTTATGTACCGCAGCGCAATCCGCAACCTGGCCGCATGGAAGGCCAGTCCCGACCGCAAGCCGCTGGTTCTGAAAGGCGCGCGTCAGGTCGGCAAAACATGGCTGATGAAGGAGTTCGGACGAACTTCCTACGAAAGCTTTGTCTATCTGAATTTTGATGAGGAAGACGAACTGAAATCCATTTTCGAAAAGAACAAGAATCCGCAGCGCATCGTCGAACTGCTGTCTCTGATCGCAGGCCGGAAGATCCTTCCCGAAAGGACTCTCTTGATTTTCGATGAGATTCAGGAATGCCCGGATGCGCTGAACGCTCTCAAATATTTTAAGGAGAATGCCAATGAATACCATGTAATCGCGGCAGGAAGCCTTCTGGGTACCCTGCTCGCTCAGCCGAAATCCTACCCGGTAGGCATGGTCAACCTGCTCGAGCTTTCTCCGATGACATTTGACGAGTTTCTCGAAGCGACGGACGCACCGTTATTTGCATACTACCAGACGATCCGGAAAAACCAGATCATTGAAGAGATCTTCCATAACCGTCTGATGGATGCCTATCGTTCCTATCTTATCATCGGAGGGATGCCAGAGTGCGTCGATTCCTGGATCCGCTTCAAAGACCCAGCCCGCATCAGCCGCATCCAGCGGGAACTGATTGAAATCTATGAAAATGATTTCTCCAAGCATAACGGCAGGATCAACAGCGGGCGCCTGCTTATGGTGTTTCGAAGCATTCCGTCACAGCTTGCCAAGGAAAACGAGAAATTCATGTACGGCGCCGTCCGGGAAGGCGGACGCGCGAGAGATTTTGAAGAAGCCATCGAGTGGCTCGTTTCAGCCGGAATGCTGAATCGCGTCTATAATGTTTCAAAACCGGAGCACCCGCTGTCCGCTTTTGATAAACTGGACGCCTTCAAGCTTTTTATCTTCGATACCGGCCTTCTTAAGCAGATGGCAGGAATTGATAACAGCGCAATCCTTCTAAAAAGCGATTATCAGTTCAAAGGCCCTCTGACCGAGAATTATATCCTGCAGCAGCTCCGCGGACAATTTGACGCCGCGCCGCGCTATTACGCTGATAAAAACAGCGAGATCGATTTTATTCTTCAATATGGAACCGAGATCATCCCGGTCGAGGTGAAGGGCGGAACGGATAAATCCGCGCCGTCCTTCAAACGATATGTGTCGGAAAGAAATCCCTCCTGCGCACTGCGTTTCTCTGACAGAGGCTACCTGACAAACGGAGCTATCACAAATATGCCCCCATATCTTGCGCGAAAAGCGCGGGAGCTTCTGTGAAGACGCCAGGGGCGAAAGCGTTGGATCTATAAAGTAAAAAATAGGCTTCGCCTATTCAACTCCTCAGGCCCCTCAATCAGTGGCAAAAATGCAAACCTTCTTGAATTTTCGAGATAAAAATGGTAGACTAAAACAAAACTAGTGAGGGGGTGATTTGATGAGCGCTGAAAAGCTCACACAAGATGAAGCGCAACGGCTATTAGATATGTTAAAACGCTCCCTGGTAGATGCAATCAACTTTCCAACGCGTGGAACTACAAAAGAATTTGACGTAATTGGAGATACAAAAACCGATATTTTTTCAATCAATATATATCGAGCAAAAATCCAGCCATATAAATATAATATGGGTGCCCGAATAAAGAAGAATGGAATAATGCTATTAGATGCATATCAATCCAATAACAGTACATTATAATCCTGATGGGGAAAAAATCATTGGTAGCCATTGGCACATTTATAAAGAAGGTTTCGGGAGAACATTTGCTTTTCCTGCCGATGATATTGAGGAAGATAAATTTGTAGAAAATACTCTAAGTTTTTTAGAAAAATTTAATGTAGTTGAACCTCCAAATATTTTTTACCAACTTGAACTTTTATAATTTAGCACAGGGGTGATATCGTGGATATTCAAAAGTTAATCGATGAATACGCAGCATGGTTAAAAAGTGAAATTACATTTGAACGAGTTGGAGAATACTATGAGATTACCACCCCATATTTAGATAATGCCAATGATTATTTACAAATTTATGTGCGGCAAGAAGGGGATGATATATTCTTTACGGATGATAGTGCAACAATTCGTTCGCTAAAAATGAGTGGCTTTCAATTCACGCTAAATAGGAAGATATATCTCCAAAAGATATTAAATCAATATGGCGTCCGGCTAAATGGCGATGAACTTATAGCCAAAGCTCCTATAAAAAGTTTTGCGCAAAAAAAGCATCTATTTATTCAAGCAATTCTGAGAATAGATGATATGTTTGCTATCACTAAGTCTAAAGTTGCATCGTTGTTCCTTGATGATATTCAAGCATTTTTTGAGGAACAAGAAATCTATTATTCCGATAACGTACAATTCACAGGAACCTCTGGCTTTACCCATAGTTACGATTTCTTATTGCAACGGACAAAAACAAAGCCAGAAAGATTGTGTCAGGCCATCAACAATCCAAACAAATCCAGCATGGGAAATATTCTCTTTGCATGGAATGATACAAAACCTTCTCGAAAAAAAGACAGTCAGCTTATTGTCATTTTGAATGATCAAAATAGCATAGGTCGCGGCGTAGAAGATGCTTTCATCAATTATGATGCAAAGGTTATTCGTTGGAGCGAGAGAAACAGGGACGAAAACCTTTCCCTTATCTCAGCCTAACATAGTCTTAATTTTATGGAATAAAACCTCTTACTGACAGCTTGCAAACTGTTGATATTCCTGGGTTTCTTTCAAATCCTATAATTACACTCCGACCACGCGCTCGAACTCCCGATAGGAAATAAACGTGGTATGCAGCATAACGCAGCGGTCGTACAGCTGTTCGCCCTCTGAAAACAAAAAACTCAGCGAATCCGTGCCGGACAGAACGATCTTCATCCCACCGGCGGCATATACATCAGAAAAGAGCGCCGCCCCGCTGATGAAATTCTCCATAAGCGTGACCTCGTCGAAAAACACGAAGCGAAACCCTGTCTCCTCCAGGTATTTCAGATCACGGTTCACACCGGCCAGCGTATCTGTTTCTGCTATCTGGATAAATGCGGTCTCCGCAAGTTCAGCGTCCGTCATCCCGGCCAAGAGCTGGCGGATCAGCGTCGTCTTTCCTGTTCTGCGCAGTCCATAGAGAATAAACACCTTATCCTGCTGCGGCCCATAAATATAATCATGCAGCATCTGAAAGCCGTCACACTTCCTGAATCCGTGAACCGAAGCGGCGAAGCGCGGCGCCGGTCCGTACGTTTGTCTGAAATACATGACCGGTCTGCTGCGTCTGCTGAACCGCGGCGGCGGAGGCCTGCTTCCGCAGCGCCCCCAGTTCCGTCTCCAGCGCTTTTCGGGCTTCGATTTTTCTTTTCATTTCCTCGATTTCATCTGCGGGGACATACTTTTCCTTCCGTTTCCGATTTTCTATCCATCGCTGATAGAAATACTCCTTCCCATTTACAGTCTTTCTGCCTATGGATCCCTGCGGGAGCTGTGCGATCTGCTGCTCAAGTTCAGCAATCCTCTCCAGTATATTCTGATCTGTCATGCCGGTACCTCCATATTGATTTCCTGCTCAGCATCAATTATACCCCTATTATACCCAATTGCAAAGGGTATAACAGGGGCATCTGAAAGAACACAGTGCCGAATGTTGTTAAGAATGGACTGTTCATTATCTCAGTTCAGATAACTCTCCAGCTCAACCCCCGCCCCGCAGGAGGCCGAAAACCAGTATTTCCCGCGCTTAAGCCTGATCCGAATATTCTCCTCATCGATATCCGTCCCGGTCACGGAATACGCCGCCTCGCCCGCCTCATTTACGATTGAAAATACAAACGGCGCGTCCGCGTCGATCTTCAGATCCAGATAATAAAAATCCGGATAATGCACCTCAAATTCCGCAAACCGGTTATCCTCATACGGTTCGGACAGTTCCGCCGTATACTGGCGTATCGAAAAATCCGGCCGCAGGATCAGAAGCGCCATCACCCCGGCCCAGCCGACGACAAGGAACAGAAGGAACGCATGAAGCAGCGTATTGTCGCCGGGGCGAATCGTACCCAGGCTGCGCATAAGAAGCCCGCCTCGCATCAGAAACACGCACACAGCCAGCAGAATCAGCGTCTGCAGCAGCCGGGGAAGGTTCGGCGTCCGAATCTCCTGTATAAAAGTTACCAGCGCAACCGCCAGGAGCACCGCGCCAATGGCCATAACCACCCGCGACCAGCGGCGGGTCATCGCCTGTAGCGATTCCCGGTCCGTGAAGATCTCGTAATCCTCCTCCTTAAGCGCCGGATCGTAAAACTTGCGGAAGAAATGCCAGCCGTTGAACGAAGAGCTCACATATTCCCAGCCCTGTTCCCGGAAGGTCTCGATATAGCGGCCCATATCTTCCACCTTTCTCCAGTCCATCTGGTAGCGGTAGCGCACGTCCGGATTCTTTACGAACCGGCTGAAAAAGCAGCCGCCGCGTACCAGCTGCCAGCCCTGCTCCGAGGCCCGGTTCAGATCCTCGATCTCCTGCCGGTAATTCCACGCCGCATACGCCCTGTGCGACGTCTTATATTCCATCGTCATTTCCTACACCTCCTCCGCGTTCTCAAGCATTCGTCTAAGCCTTGCAATCTCCGCCTTAAGCGCGTCGCGGCCCGCGTCCGTCAGCTGGTACAGCCGGCGCCGCTCCTGTCCCGGCTCGTCGGACATGATCTCGTGGATCCAACCCTTCTTCATCATATTGCTGGTGGCCCCGTACATGGTTCCGGAGCCGATCGTCACATCCCCGCCGGACAGCTTCTCCGTCATCTGCATGATGCCGTAGCCGTGATTGGCGCCTTTGGCCAGACAGAGCAGAATGTAATAGTAGCTCTCCGACATCGGCTCGCTCTTTTTCAAATGATCACCTTCCTCTTCTGCTGAAACTGCGGGCCTGCCTTTCTGCAGCCGTTTTTGCCGCAATCGCTTTTGCCACAGCCGCTTTTGCCGCAGCCGCTTTTGCCACAGCCGTTTTTGCCACAGCCGTTTTTGCCACAGCCGTTTTTATCCCCACGGCATACCCCTAACAGACACATTCCACCAGCCCGCTCTGCACAGCTTCATCCTGCGCATCTATGTCGCCTGTCGACTATATCATATCACGACATATATCGAGTGTCAACATATTTTCCTATTTTGATTACTATATTGTTTCAGATGCACGAAAACATCCGCTCCCGGCAGGCATTTCAGCCACGCCGAAGGCGGATGTTTCATTTCCATGCAAGAAGAACGCCAATGACGCCTTTCTTGTATTTTTCTCTACCGAATCGATCAACTATTCGACCCGTATTTGTTTTCCATAATCAGTTCGTCCCCGCTCCCTACTCCGCGTAGAACGAATCCAGATACTTCTGGTAAATTCCCAAAAATTCCTGCAGCCCGTAAGCGTCCAGGGACTTCAGATACGCATCCCAGTCCGCGTCGGTAACGCCATTCATGATCCATTCGGACTTCTTCGCGTTGATGGTCTTAGTGATGTCCGCCTGCAGGTTGGACAGCCGCTCCGTATCCTCGCGGCTCATGAACGCGTTGGGATAAACATACTTGGTATGCATATCCGGCGTATAGAAATCCTTGATCCAGTCCAGACGGTACTGCGCGTCGTCCGGGCAGGTCACGTACACGCCGTAATACTCATCCAGCACAGCCAGCGGACCGCCGACCGACTCCGCCTCGCGAACCTCCACCGGGGAAGCGTCGCCGAGAGGCGCATGGTGCAGCATGGGCTCTCCCTTGTCGTTGACGCCCATCTCAAAGAT
>CANPYE010000096.1 GCA_947588005.1 uncultured Lachnospiraceae bacterium
ATCGCGTAGTTCTCCGCCGGCAGGCCGAACGCGTCGAAGCCGATGGGGAACAGGACGTTGTAGCCCTGCATGCGGCGCTTGCGGCTGACGACCTCCAGACCGGTGTACGCTTTGATGTGGCCTACGTGCATGCCCGCGCCGCTGGGGTAGGGGAATTCCACCAGACCGTAGAATTTCTTCTTTGTGAAGTCATCGGACGCCTTGAAGATCTGGGCGTCTTCCCACTTCTTTTGCCATTTCTTTTCGATTTTCTTATACTGATATTTCATCGTCTTTTCCTGCCTGTTTCTTTCTATGATTCCGGAAATGATTCCGTCCGCCGTTTCCATCGTCTGCCGGTGATCCGCCGGGGCTCTGTCAGTACCGCGCGTTCCGCGGGAAAGTCGGAATTTTCCGATTCTGACATATATTTATAGCATAAATTTGTTGATCGTACAAGACCGTTTTTACATGCGCATTACGGATCCGTCAAATATCAAATCGTCAATTTTCTTCCTTGCTGTCTCTATGTCCATCTGTCCCTTTGCCGCCATATCCGCGATTTCCGCTAATTCAATATGTACCGGATCAGCCGGATCAAATGCTGGAATATGGATATAATCTGTCACATGCGTCCCTATCTGCGTATTCTCAGCATAACCTAAAACAAACTGCTCTACGGCCGGCGCATTCAGATATGCGCATAAATAATCCGCCTCCTGTTCGTTATCCACCGCAATAAAATAAATCTTATGATCCGGCACCACGGCCCGTCCATCAATATCGGTAAGAACACACGCATGAAAATGACCAGATATTTCTGCCCAGCAGACTTTATATTTTGAAAACGTATATTCGCCGACATTCCAACAGGCGTAATACGGATCCCCCTGCAGATACCTGGTCAGACTCGCCCTTTTCGCTAAAATGTCCCTATACTCCGCAAAGTAGTTAAGGGTTTTTGGAAATTCCCTGAGCATTTTCTCCGTTTCATATCCATGCATGGACTTCTGCGGAATGATTCCATAAGTACCTCCGAATTGCCAGCCGAACGCTTTTATCTCTTTTCCTCTGGCAATCGGATGTATCAATTCTTTCTCCAGCTTTGCCTCTATCTGTCTGATCCGCTTTCTTCCAAGCGAAGGGTCATTCTGAAACACGAAATACTCTTGTGTTTCAGCAAGAATTTTGCCGTAATAGATTCCATTGCAGTCCGTGCAAACTCCCTTTCTGGCATAGTATGTCTTCTCCTCGGAAGTCCTTCTCAGTCTTTTACAGCGTTCCATCTCCCCGGAATCAACTGTAAGCCACGGGCTGCCGCAGCCGCTGACCGGTTCCGCAGCCAGTTTCCGAATCTCCGTATTCATAAGAACCTGATCCAATGTCATTTGTTCCGTAATACGTCCGCCGCGCTTTTTCCAGACATTCCATGTAAGAGGATATTCCGTATCGCAAAATCCCTTTTTAAGCACCAGGAGCGCCGGCTTATTCACAGCATCTGAAAACGGCCTGATTTCAGTAAAATCAACAACTTCCGACACCTTAAACTTAATATTCTGGTTTCCCGGTATCCGAAATTTACGGAACCCTTCTGACGATTCCGTCTTAAACACGCTTCTTGTGATCAGCATCGCCAGTGTACCGTTAAATCGTAACCATTTATCCGCTGACGAATACAACACCATCGTCGATACATCGGACTCAATACCTCCATAGAAAGAATCCGATGAAAACAAGCCATAATCCTGACAAAACGCCTTGATCGTATTCCTGTATGCATCCGGAAGCGCAGACCATTTCAGCCATGGCGGATTGCCGATCACGATATCAAAATCCCGCAGCATAACCGTCGAAAAATGATTTTTGACAATCCGGCACCATATACCATCCCAGTTCTTCAATTCAAGCGCGTGAATCTGCATATATAGAGAAATGAGTCCTTCTATGTCTTCGTCGGAAAGTCCGTATTCTTTCCATTGATACAAAACGGAGACCGCGTCCTCCGCCGTAACCCCATTGCCTGAACCGGAAGATGTCTGCCGGACCAGTTCTTCAATATGGTCAAATACTCTCGTAAAAATATTTGTCTGAAACAATTTCACAGGCAAAGAAAGCTGTATCCTTCCATCTTCCGTATCAATATGATACACATAAAAATTCCCTTCCCGTTTCGGTGAAAAAATAGCGTCGCTCAGATACACAGGAATTTCAATACTTTCGACAGCTTCCAAAAACGGTTCGATCGCAATCAGATAATTTGTTCTGGATGCGATAACCGCCAAAGGATTCAAATCGATTCCGCAAATATGGGAAGTAATATGCTCCACGATCTCTCTGTCAGAACAGGCGCCCTTCAGTTCTGCAAGCGTTCGGTTAATCAGCAGTACTAAAAATGTCCCCGAACCGCAGCATGGATCCAAAATCTTATCCCCTGTCTGATATCCGCTCTCCTGTATGGTATACTCCGCCAGCCAGTCCGGCGTATAATATTCTCCCAGATCATGCCGCATCTCCCGCGACATCAGTCCCTGGTACAGCTCCTTCAATAAATCATGCAGGATTTCCGGCTTCAGTTCTCCTGTGGACGGCTCATACTGTTCCAGCACATCTGTAATCAATCGTCCGACCGCACTCTCCACTTGATCCGTCCATTCCAGTACATACCAGCAAAAGAAATCTCCTTCAAGAAAATTGACGATGCCAAGATTTCGAAATATATCTCCGTCTTCAATCTTCTCTGAAATCGATCGCAGCGAACATCCCCGGAACCATTCCCTGGCCGTCAGATATTCTCCTTTCCGGCGGGATTCCAGTATCATCAGGGCTATGTGCTTGATATATACCGCATAAACCGTATGAAGCGTAAAAATAAATTCTCCATACTGTTCCGCCCGAAGCTCTATTCCGTATCTTTGAGCTTCTTTAAGAAACGCTCCAGTCCCATCCTCATATGCGGATACCTGGCCGAAAAGTCTGGACCATTCTTTGTAAAACATATCTGTCCGGACATCTTTCCTATGACACAGCGCATCCCAAAACGCGCGGACAAGTTCCCCTGTCAGACCACTGCCTGCGCCCAAATCCTTAATCAGGTTCTCACTGGTCAATGCTTTCTTACGGGTCGAATCAGCAATTTGAATCAGCCTTCTGATCGCAATTTCAGATATATCGTACGGACCATCGCTTACCAGACCGCCTGAAGCTGTTTTTCGGAAAAATCCGATCTGCAGACCATCGAGCAGAACCCCATAAATCCTGTCGGCATCTGTATGATGCTGCCTGGCTATCGCTTCAAAATATTTTGCTTTCTCCACGACATAACGCTGAAATCCTTTCTGCAGGAATCCGGCTTTCTTATACTCGATGAACATATTATTATAAAGCGCATCGACAGCCCCCGTGGAGATCTGAACCTCATAGCTTGCTTCATACCTAAGCCCTATCCGTTCAAATTCTTCCTGAAAAATGTGCTCGCAAATCACGCGCACATCTTCTTCTGTAGAAAATTTCCTTTTGGAATCTTCTATGCGCTTAACAATATTCTTCGCAGCCTCATTCAGCATATACAGCCTCCCTGCAGTCCCGGTTCTGACATGTATTACTGTTACTCTTTCCTGTTGCAAACCCGATATTTCTAACGTTTCAAATATACGTCATAAGTATTATAGCAGACTTTTGTAAAAATGTCCAGATGCAATCGAACGTTTGTTCTGATTTTTCATATCGAAGCTTCATCTCTGAGCCGGCTCTTACTTCCTAACTGCCCGGATACAATCATCCGGTCAATAAGAATCCGGTTTCTACATATCCTCCGCCCAGGCCAGCGCGCAGCGCACCGCCCGCTTCCAGCCCTTCTTAAGCTCCTCCCGCCGCTTATCGTCCATCTGCGGCTTGAACCTCTGATCGATCTGCCAGTTTCCGGCAATCTCGTCCCGGTCCTTCCAGTAGCCCACGGCCAGCCCGGCCAGATACGCCGCGCCCAGGGCCGTGGTCTCGATACAGCGGGGCCGCACCACCGCCGCGTTCAGGATATCCGCCTGGAACTGCATCAGGAAATTATTGGCCGACGCGCCGCCGTCCACCTTCAGGCTCGTAAGGCGGATGCCGGAATCCTTCTCCATGGCCTCGATCACGTCGCCGACCTGATAGGCCAGGGACTCCACCGTCGCCCGGATGAAATGCTCCTTGGCAGCGCCGCGGGTGAGACCGACGATCGTGCCTCTGGCGTACTGCTGCCAGTATGGCGCGCCAAGCCCTGCGAAAGCCGGCACCACATAAACGCCCGCCGTATCCTCCACCGCCGTGCAGTACTGCTCCGACTGGGCCGCCGTCTTAAGCATCCGAAGCTCGTCCCTCAGCCACTGGATCGACGCGCCTGCCACGAAAATGCTTCCCTCCACGGCGTATTCCACCCGATCGCCGACACTGGCCGCAATCGTGGTCAGCAGTCCGTTCTTCGAATGGACCGCGTCCGTACCTGTATTCATCAGCAGGAAACAGCCGGTTCCGTATGTATTTTTCACCTCTCCGGGCTTAAAGCAGCACTGACCGAACAGCGCGGCCTGCTGGTCCCCCGCCACACCGGCGATGGGGATCCTGCCTCCCATGACTTCCTCCGACGTATATCCGAAAATATGGCTGGACGGCTTCACCTGCGGCAGCATCGCGGCCGGGATCCCGAAATATTCCAGGATCTCCTGATTCCACTTAAGCTTCCGGATATCGTACAGCATGGTCCGGGACGCGTTGGTATAGTCCGTCACATGGACCTGTCCCCTGGTCAGGTTCCAGATCAGCCAGCTGTCCACGGTGCCGAAGGCCAGCTCGCCCTTCTCCGCCCGCTCCCTGGCTCCCGGCACATGGTCCAGGATCCAGGCGATCTTGCTTCCGGAGAAATAGGCGTCCGGGATCAGGCCGGTGATCTCCTGCACCTTCTCCGCCATGCCGTCCGCCTTCAGCTGCTCGATCCGGTCCGAGGTTCTGCGGCACTGCCAGACAATGGCGTTGTAGACCGGGCGGCCGGTCTGCCGGTCCCAGACAATGGTGGTCTCCCTCTGGTTCGTAATGCCGATGGCCTCGATATCGGTGATCGCCGCGCCGACGCCGCTGACCGCCTCCATCATCACGCTCATCTGGGACGACCAGATCTCCAGCGGGTCATGCTCTACCCAGCCCGGCTGGGGATAGATCTGTCTAAATTCCTTCTGCGCCACGCTGACAATACTTCCCGCCTTGTCAAACAGGATGCAGCGGGAACTGGTAGTTCCCTGATCCAGAGCCATAATGTATTTTGCCATGGTGTACCCTCCTTTTATCCTTCCGCGTCTGCAAATCGCTTTCCGAACATTTCTTTGATTCTGCTAATGATTCACACATTTTCGTTTCAATATATCAATTATACTTATTTATTATCATCTTATCAAGATTTTCGAGATGAAATTCCCCGATAAAATCCACGAGTCAAAGAAATCTTCTATCCTTCCGTGTCAGACAACGGCACATCCCTTTCACAAGCCGCCACCCCTGGATCGTCAGCGTTGGAACCACCGCGAGAAAACCGACGCAGATCAGCTGTTCCCGGCTCAGATCCGCAGCCGCGAACATGGCCTGCAGGCCGGGGACAAGCAGGACTGCCACCAGCAGTACAGTCCCGGCCAGGAATGCCAGAACCGTATAAATATTACTGAAAAGGCCCAGACGGAACAGGCTTCTGCGGCTGCGGCAGTTGAAGCCGTGGAACAGGCGCGCCAATGTGAGCGTCGCGAAGGCCATCGTGCTGGCTGCGGCGGCGTTGCTGCCCGCAATGTTCGAGAACGTGTAATTCCCCCGCAGATACGCAGCTATTCCTTCCGGCAGACGCAGAGTTCCCGCCAGCCCGATCCGATACGCGCACAGGGTACATACCGCGATCAGACCGCCCTGCAGCAGAACGTCGCGGATAAATCCGGCCGTCAGAATGCCGCGCTTCGGATCCCTCGGCGGCCCGTCCAGAAGTCCCTTTTCCGACGGCTCCATGCCGATGGCCAGCGCCGGGAGCGAATCCGTCAGCAGATTGATGAACAGCAGATGAACCGGCGCAAACGGCAGCGGAAGGGCCAGAAGCGTGGTATAGAGAACGCAGAGAATCCCGGCCATATTGCCGGAGAGCAGGAACTGAATGGCGCCCAGAATATTCCGGTAGACATTGCGGCCGTTGGCCACGGCCTTGATGATCGTGGCGAAATTATCATCCGCCAGGATCATGTCCGCCGCGTCCTTGGAAACCTCCGTGCCGCCGCGTCCCATCGCCACGCCGATATCCGCCTGCTTAAGCGCAGGGGCGTCATTGACGCCGTCGCCGGTCATAGCGACGATTCTGCCCCGGTTCTGCCACGCGCGGACGATACGCAGCTTGTGCTGCGGAGTGACGCGGGCGTAGACGCTGATCTGATCCAGACAGGCGTCCAGTTCCCGGTCGGACATCGCATCCAGCTCCGGGCCGGTGACAGTGCAAGAAGCAGCGCTCCCGCCAGATTTATTATGAGTTCCGGCATATCTGGACATGTCTGCCTCGAGCTCCAGTATCCCGATCTGCCGCGCGATTGCAGCCGCTGTCACTTTATGGTCGCCGGTAATCATGATCGTCCGGATGCCGGCACGCTTCGCGTCCGCGACAGCTTCCGCGCTCTCTGGCCGCGGCGGATCCATCATGGCGGCCATACCAAGGAAGACCATGCCATTTTCCATAGTACTCCCTGTTTCAGCGTCCATTTCGGCCCTTCCGAATCTTTTCCCGGTTCCCGCTGCGTCTGCCCTTCCGGCTTCTGCCTTTCCAGATTCTGCCCTTCCAGCTTTTTTCCTTCCGGCTTCTGCCTTTCCAGCTTCTTTCCTTCCGACTTCTGCCCTTTCTGCGTCTGCCTTTCCTGCTTCCGTCCTTTCGGTATCCAGAACTCGGTACGCCAGCCCCAGTACACGCAGCCCCTGCTCCGAGCACGCGATATTCTGCGCCTCCAGCCGTCTGCGGTCGGCCGTCCCCATAGGCCGCCATGCCGGTACGCTCCCGTCCGTACCCCTTCCATCCTCATTTCCGCTCACCGCGATCCCCGTACAGCGTTTCAGCAGCACATCCGCCGCGCCCTTGCACAGCAGAACCGGCCTTCCGCCGATTCGATGTACCGTACTCATCCGTTTTCGCTCGGAATCAAACGGTATCTCGCCAATCCGCGGATACCGGCGGCGAATCTGCCGCGGAGACAGCCCACGGGACTGCGCCAGTTCCAGAAGCGCCAGCTCCGTCGCATCGCCGACGCCCTGCACGGGCGTTTTCGCAGTCAAGGCCTTCACTTCTGACCTTTCTGCCGGATTCTTTCTCCCTGCTGCCTCCGTCATCTCCGCCTTCTCCGCCATCTCCGCGTTATTTACCAGCGCGCACGCCTCCAGAAAGAATCTCTGCCGCTCGTCCGCCGGGTTAAGCTCCGCCGCCGGAATTATTTCTCCGCCGATCACAGCCTGTTCCACGCTCATGCAGTTCTGCGTCAGCGTACCGGTCTTATCGGTACAGATCACCGACACGCAGCCCAGGCTTTCCACCGCTTTCAGATCCTTGATGATCGCCTGCTCTTTCGCCATTTTCTGCGTCCCCATGGCCTGTACGATCGTGACGATGGACCCCAACGCTTCCGGAATCGCGGCCACCGCCAGCGCCACCGCGAACAGAAGCGAATCCAGAAGCGTCATCCCGCGATATACGCCCAGAGCGAACACGAGCAGGCATACGATCATGATCGCCGCCGCCAGGCGGCTGGAAAACTGGTCCAGGCTGATCTGGAGCGGCGTCCGTTTCTCCTTCGCGTGCTCCATCAGCGACGCGATGCCGCCGATCTCCGTATCCATGCCGGTGGCGGTCACAATCACCGTTCCCACGCCTGCCGTGACCAGCGAACCGGAATACACCATGCAGGTGCGCTCGGCTTTCGCCGTTCTTCTTCCCACCGGCTCCGCCGATTTCTCCACGGCCTCCGACTCCCCGGTCAGCGAGCTTTCATTTACCTTAAGCGCCGTGCAGTTCAGGAGCCGACCGTCCGCTGCCACCAGGTCCCCGGCCTCCAGATACAGGAGGTCTCCCGGCACCACCTCCGACGAGGGGATCTCCTTCCGGACGCCGTCCCGCAGCACCCGCACAGAAGGCGCCGACAGCGCCCGCAGGCTCTCCAGCGACTTCTCCGCGCGCTGGTGCTGCACGGTTCCCAGCACCGCGTTCATCAGGATGACCGCAAAAATGACCACCGTGCTCTCCACATTGTCCGTCAGCATGGAGATGACGGCGGCCCCGATCAGGATCATTACCAGCAGATCCTGAAACTGTTCAATAAATACCTTCCAGGCCGGCCTGCGGCCGGATTCCCGCAGGCGGTTCTCGCCGTACCGCGCCAGACGCTCGCGAACCTGCGCGGAAGAAAGCCCCCGCGTCATATATTCTCTGTGTCTTCCGGCCGCGCTTCCCGCCTTCCCCGCTGAGCCGCCTGCCTTCTCCGTCTCCCCGGCCGCACGATCCACCTCTAATCCGTCAAGCACTTCCTCCGCCGTGCAGCAATACCATTCCCTCATTCCGAACGCCTCTGTTCTTTCTCTCTCTATATCTATGCCGGAAAGGGCGCGGTCAGAAATACGCGGCGATATTATCCCACAGGCTGGTAAATACAGCTTGTTTCACGCCGTCTTTTTTGCTATAATCTTGAAAAAGCAGCGCGCTGACGCTGCCGGAGACCGGAGGTAGATTTCCATGCAGGAGCTCAGAAAAAAACTGTTTCATTTTTTCACTCGCCCGGATGTTATTATTATTCTCATCGCGACCTTTCTGAGAATCGTCCTCGCGAATCTGACCGGCATATTTTTCCCTTCCGGAGGGTATTATGACGACCGGCTGATGGTGGAATACGCCGTCCTCACCAAACATTTCGGCAATCCTTTCATCGATTCCCTTGTCAAGACGATATCGTTTCCCCTGTTTCTGGATTTCGTCTATCTGAGCGGCATGACCTATGCCACGGTGCTGGCGGCCGTCTGGGCGGCAGCGGCAGGACTGGCCGCGTGCTGTTTCCGGCGGATCTATCCGGGCCGCTGGTACGCTCTCTTTGTCTATCTCTTTGTTTTATATACTCCGGCCGCGTTCGACGCATCCATCGGGACGCGCCTTTACCGCAACGCGATCATCGCCCCATTTGTAATGATCTGCTTTCTTCTGATGCTGTATATTCTCCTTCGGACAGCCGGAAATAAAGACCTGACCGCCGGGAATATTCTTTGCCCCGCCGTTTTTCTCGGCCTCTTTTTTCTGTATACCTACTATATCAAAGAGGACGGCGTCTGGATGCTGCCCTGTCTGTGCCTTTTCCTTGCCGTACCGATCCTGATCTCGGCGGTCCGATTCGCAAAACTGCCGAAAGCCGGACGCCCAACCGGCCGGTTTGTCCGCCTCACCGCCGCTTTCCTGACTCCGCTCGTCATTTTCTGGGCGGGTACGCAGCTTTACAAAACAGTAAATCTCTGGTTTTTCGGCGTCGCGGAAACCAATACGCGCACGGAAGGGGAACTGGGAGAATTTGCCGCCAATATTTATAAGATCGAATCGGAAAACCGGACGGCGCAGGTCTGGGCGCCCTACGACGCGATCCAAAGCGCCTTTGACGCTTCCCCGACTCTTACGGGTCTTCCGGAACTGAAAGACAATATCATGCACTCTCCATGGTATGAAAATGATATCGTGCAGCATCCGATCAACGGCGATTTCCTTACATGGGTCGTTCGCACGGCTCTCCTAAACAGCGGCCTCTGGCAGTCGGAGAAACAGGTTCAGGAGCTTTTTGCGCAGGTAAATGACGAACTCGCGGCCGCGTTTAAGAGCGGGCAGCTGCAGAAGGAAGACGCCATTCAGCTCATTTCCTCCGGCGGGGGAAGAACCCCCAAGGAGATTCTGGGACTGAAAACGCCTGTCCTGCGCGAATACGCCTGCGCCGTTTTTCTTCATTCCTATATACCCGGCGCAAATTACGAAAGCGATTACACAGACATTCTCTCCTGTGAGCACGCGACGCTCCTGACGCGCACGAATCTCCTTCCTCTCGTCGCAACCACACTCAGGGTCAAGGAAAGCGAAGCCGCCAACCGTGTGATCCTCATCATTTTCAAAATCTACTCGATACTGAACCCGGTGCTTTTCATCCTCGCGCTCATCGGGCTGGCCGTCTCTCTGATCCGCCTGCTGCGCAGAAAGCGGTCCGGCATGGAAGCCAAGGAGTCTCTTATGCTCCTTGTCTCCGTTTTTTCCCTGGCCGCTCTTTTTGGCATTGGATTTATGTATTCTTTCTCCATTGCCTGGTTCGCGGAATTTGTCTGGCTTCAGAACGAAATGCAGGATTCGATGCTGAGTTTCTATAGCGTCGGCCTTGTACCTCTGCTGTCGCTGTTCTACCTGACCGGACTTTCACTCCTTTTCAGAAACCTGTCTTCCCGGCTCCATTTCGTCCGCCGAAGCGGCCGCAGAGCCAGCCGGGAGAGTTAAGCTGAGAGAGTTATCTTTATCAAGCTTGCGTATTTCCGGAAGCTATGGTATCATAGCTATCGTACGCGGTTTGGGCGCGCGGCAGTCCGCGCTTCTAAACCCGAATCGGTGAGTTCGAGACCTTCCTCACCTAAAACAAAACTAAAGGAGAATGTACCATGAAAAAACAGAAAAATGGGGCTGTGTACTACATGGCCGAGGCGGCGATGATCGCCGCCATCTATGTCGCGCTGACGGGACTTGTGGCGC
>CANPYE010000097.1 GCA_947588005.1 uncultured Lachnospiraceae bacterium
CCTCCCGGCGCAGAAGCGTATGCTGTTTGGCTGGATATAACTGTATCATCATTCGCGGGTTCCGTCAATCGGAAAATGACATTAATTCTTCCCGGCTTTGCCGCTCTTCTCCATCCGGGAGAAACACAGCGGGTAGATCACCATCAGAAGGATCAGCTCCAGAAACGTCGCAAAGGAATTGACCCAAGGAGAAACAAAGGCCGCGGTCATCGCCGGCATCGCGCATTTCTCATAAAAGATCAGCAGAAGCGCGCCCACTCCGGCCCTCGTAACTTTCTGCGGCGCGGACACGTCCATCGAGAAATTCACAAGCCGCCGCTCCAGGAACCACCCCAGCGTGACGCCCAGGATCCGCCCGGCGTCCTTATAGCCGTCGATCATCATTTTCTTCGGATCCACCAGAAGCTTGCCGTCCACATAGTCCATCGGATAGGATTTGAGCGAAATATAAAGCAGGAAAAGCACCGTCAGCACCACGCCGACGCAGGGAAGAAGATAATCCCTGTCCGAATGCGCCTCGAACCACTCCCACACCTTAGCGCCGCAGAATACGACCACAAGGCCCAGAAGCGTACCGACCACAACATCCTGCGGCGTGTGGACGCCGATATAATTTCTGGAAAAGATTGTGAGCAGGATCATAATTCCCAGGAAAATGCACAACGGCCTGTGCTTCCGATACCTCTCGATCATGGTTCCGTAATTCGCCGTGGCCGTAACGCTGTGGCCGCTTGGAAATGAATACCCGGAAGCCGTTTCCACCGGCACGATCTGATCCGAACGGATCCAGGGCCGGTACACGCAGAACGTCAGCTTCAGTACCTGCATGAAGAACCGGGAAAAGCCGATGTTCAGGAACAGGAACCGGCCGTTCTTCTTATCCACCGACCAGAACATCACGCAGGCCAGCAGCCAGACGAATATGCCGTACGACAGGTCGCTCATCTGCAGAAAGAAGCTGTTGAATGCGCCTCCCAGCGCCTCTCTTATATTCTGCAGGAACAATAAATACTGAATATCCATAAATAGAATTCCTTCTTTCACCCCGATCATTCAAAAGTCGGTTGTTTTCCTCGCTTATGCGTAGATCGGATACCTCTCGCAGATCTTCGTCACTTCCGCCCGGATATAGTCGGCCTTCGCCTCGAAATCCGTCGCCGTCAGCCAGATGCACTCCGCCACCTTGGCCATATCCGCCTCCACGAGGCCGCGGGAGGTCACAGCCGGTGTTCCAATGCGCACGCCGGAGGTCACGAACGGACTCCTGGGATCGCCGGGCACTGCGTTCTTGTTCAGCGTGATATACACCTGGTCGCAGCGGTTCTGCAGCTCCTTGCCGGAAATATCCATGCCCCGCAGGTCTACGAGCATCAGATGATTGTCCGTACCGCCGGTCAGGATCTTGAAGCCCCGCTTCTGCAGTTCCCCCGCCAGCGCCTTGGCGTTCTTCACGATCTGCTGCTGATACGCCTTAAATTCCGGCTTCAGCGCCTCGCCGAAGCACACCGCCTTGGCCGCGATCACATGCTCCAGCGGACCGCCCTGGGTTCCCGGGAAGATCGCTTTGTTGAAATTGAATTTCTCCGCGGCCTCCTTATTCGCCAGGATCATGCCGCCTCTCGGCCCGCGCAGCGTCTTGTGGGTCGTCGTCGTGACCACGTCCGCATAAGGGATCGGGCTGGGATGGACGCCCGCCGCCACCAGTCCGGCGATATGGGCCATGTCCACCATCAGATACGCGCCCACCTTGTCCGCCACCTCTCGGAACCGCTTGAAATCGATCACGCGACCGTAAGCGCTGGCGCCGGCCAGAATCATTTTCGGCTTACACTCAAGAGCAATGCGCTCCATCTCGTCGTAGTCCAGGAATCCATTTTCATCGACGCCGTAAGGCACCATATGGAAATACATCCCGGAGAAATTCACAGGGCTTCCGTGGGACAGATGGCCGCCCTGGTCCAGATTCATGCCCATAAAGGTGTCGCCGGGCTTTAACATCGCCAGGAATACCGCCATGTTGGCCTGAGCTCCGGAATGAGGCTGCACGTTGGCGTAATCGCAGCCGAACAGCTTTTTCGCCCGCTCGATGGCCAGCGTCTCCACCACGTCGATGTACTCGCAGCCGCCGTAATAGCGTTTGCCGGAGTAACCCTCCGCGTATTTATTGGTCAGAACCGTACCCATGGCCGCCATCACGGCCTCCGACACGATATTCTCCGACGCGATCAGTTCCAGGTTCCGCCGCTGGCGGGCCGCCTCCTGCTTAATAGCCGCTCCGACCTCCGGATCCTGCTGCTCAAGAAAATCCATTACCTGATTTACCATGGTGTTATCCGCCTTTCTGTATGCTTAACTATGGTTTTTCCCATTATATCCAATCGTATGGTTTTTTTCAACCCCAGGCGCAAATTTCCACTCCTTCACCACCGCCTGAATCGTCCGGTTCCCGTTATATTCATTGATCGTCGGATAATAAATAGCGTCCATCACGCGGCTGTCTCCCATTTCCTCCACAAACGCGTCCCCGTCGGTAAATACCATCGCGTCCATCGGCGTCCCGCCCGGCGTGATTACGGCCAGCTTCACCGCGTTGCGGTTCTTCCCCAGCACCCGCGCGGAACGGATCCGAAGCCCCTTCTGGGCAAACTGCGGCTTCTCGTTTCCATTTCCAAAGGGTTCCAGAAGCTCCAGCTCATGGATGAAATCCTCCGTCACGTAATCCATGGGCATCGGCACGTCGATCCACAGCTTCGGAATGAAATCCTCCTCCGTCAGCTTCGCCCGTTCGTTCAGCTGCCGGCGCAGCCGCTCCACATCTGCCTCCTCCGCCATAGAGAGCCCGGCCGCCATCGGATGGCCGCCGAATTTGGTGAACAGTTCCTTCACCTCGCAGAGCGACGCGAACATATGGTATGCCTCGATGGACCGCCCGGAGCCCTTGACGCCGTCCTCAGACTTTGTGATGACGAAGGACGGCTTATTGTAGCGCTCCCGGAGCCGTCCGGCGATAATCCCGGCCAGCGACTCGTGACAATCCGGCAGATAGACCACAAGAACCTTATCATTCTGAAAATGTTCCTCCACCTGCTGCACCGCCTGCTCCAGACCCTGCGCGGTCATATCCTTGCGCTGGTCGTTCAGAAGCTTCAGCTCCTGCGCCAGCGCATCCGCCTCCGCCGCGTCCCGGCTCAGCAGAAGCCGCAGCGCCAGCTTGGCGGTCTGCAGCCGCCCGCCCGCGTTCAGACACGGGCCGATGACAAAACCGATATGGTAAGCGCTCAGATTATAAATATCCAGATTGTTCTTCTCCACCAGCAGTTTAAGCCCGACGCTTTTCGTCCGAGGAATCTGCTTTAAGCCTTCCTTTACGATGATCCGGTTCTCATCCTGCAGCCGCATCACATCCCCCACGGTAGCGATCGCCGCGAATTCCAGCATATCCTCCCACTCGCTCATGGGAATTCCGGCAGCCTCATAGAGAATCTGGATCAATTTATAGGCCACCACCGCGCCGCAGATCTCTTTCCACGGGTAGGTACAGTCAGCCTGTTTCGGATTGACGATAGCCGAAGCCCACGGCAGGATGTCCTTCCCGTCCGCGTCCTGAGCAATGTCGTGATGATCCGTGATCACTACCGTCAGTCCGTGCTGCCTTGCATACTCCATCTGCGGCACCGCGGAAATGCCGTTGTCGCAGGTCAGCACCGTATCGACGCCGTCCGCCGCGGCTGCTTCGATGATCTGCTCGTTGATGCCGTAACCGTCCTTGATTCGGTCCGGGATCTCATAGTCTGCCTTTGCGCCGAGCCGCTTAAGCGCCGTATACAACAAATAGGTAGAGCACACGCCGTCGATATCATAATCGCCCACGATGCGGATCCATTTTCCCCCGGCAATCTTCTCAAGAAGGATCTCCGCCGCCTTATCCGCGTCCTTCAAAAGATGCGGCGAGTAGAGATCCCGCCGCGTCCCGTACAGGTACCGCCGGACCGCCTCCTCGCCGACCACGTCCCGGTTGCGGATGATCCGCGCCGTCACCGGCGTGATGCCGAACTGCCGAGCCAGCCCGTCAAAATCTGCTTTTTTCGCGTATACCATCCATTTTGAAATCATAGACCTCTTCCTGTCTTAAGATATTCTCCTGGGCCTCGATCATTTTCTTAACCATATAACCGCCAACAGAACGAAGCCCCACCATTTCAGTCTTCCCATCCCTCCGGCGCAGTCTGGATATCCGTATACCCCGCGTACTCCTTCAGCCTCTTTCTCCTGACTGCGTAGTCCGGCAGCTGCTCCGCCACGATCTTCCAGAACCGGGGCGAATGGTTCATCTCCCGGCGATGGGCCAGCTCGTGCACCACCACATAATCCTGCAGTTCCTCCGGCACCAGCATCAGCACCCAGTTATAATTGAGGTTCCCCTTTGTACTGCAGCTGCCCCACCGGGTCGCCTGCTGCCGGATCGCAATCCGCCCATAGGTGACGCCCATCCGCGCCGACCACAGCTCCGTCTTCGCCGTCAGCACGCGCCGGGCCAGTTCCCGGTACTGCCGGATCTCCTTTTCCGTGAAAATAGGCCGGTCTTCCTGCTGCTCCCGCGCCTTTTCAACGTGTTCCCGCACCCAGTCCGCGTGGTTTTCCACGAACTCCCGAATCTGCCGGACCGGAGTACGCATGGGGCACCGCACCACCACGCGGCCGTCCCGCGTCACCTGCAGGGAAATGGTTTTGCGGCGGGAGCGGATGATCTCGTAATCTCTCACAGCACGAACCGTCCCTCCAGCGCCAGGAACTGATCCAGAAGCATCCGGCTGATCTTCGCGCCGAACACCGTCGCCGGATGACCCGCGTAATACATGGCGTCGCTGAAATTCTTATGAAGCATCACCAGCACATACGGCCCGTACGGCGTGAAAATGATTCCGCCGTCGTTGCGGCAGGCGTTCATGCTTCCGCTCTTGGAAGCCACCTTGAAGATCACGTCGTCCGTATTGTCGCTGTCCATGAAATACTGCGGGAAATCCTTCGTCAGCATGCTGTTGTAATGCTGCTTCTTGAAAATTTCCACCATCTGCGCGTCCGCCTTGGGGTTCAGCAGTTCCCCCTTCGCCAGCCGTGTAAAAATGCTTGCGTAATCCCGCGGCGTCGTGGTTCCAAGCTTGTCATACAGATCAAAGTGGATCGGATTGTGCAGTACCGTATCCTTGCAGCCCAGCTTCTGAATGCAGGCGTTGATCGTATCCAGTCCCAGATAGTCGATCATAATATTCGTGGCAATATTATCGCTGACAATGATCATCAGCGTCGCCACATCCTTCACCCGCAGCACCGCGCCCGGATCCAGCGCGCACAGCACGCCGCTGCCGTCCACCACATGCTCCTCCTTATAGGTGAGCATGTCGTCCAAACTGGCTTTTCCTTTGTCGATCTGGTCGAACAGAGTCGCCAGTATGTAAGTCTTTACCGTGCTGGCCGTCTCGAATTTCTCATCCGCTCCTATCGAAATGATATTTCCGTGGAAATCGTCGGCGTAGATACCGACAAATCCGTCGTAGCTTTTCAGTTCCGCCTCAATGCGTTTCTCTAATGTTAATCTTGCGTCCATTAAATATTCTTCTCCTTCCTGCATTCCCGAAACCATATTTTGTGCCAGGGTTTTCCGTCTTTCGTCGCTTCCGCAGCTTTTTTACAACCCTCGATTTTATACCGTTTCAGACGCGCCTTCGCGGTTGTCACGCAAAGATACTCCCGACCGCCTTCATGCAGTCCACCAGATCCTGCCGGTAGATCGGGCTGTCCGGATTTAAGCTGTTGAAAACCACGCCGCCGCTTCCGATCTTGCCGGTAGAATGAATATACACCCCATCGCCCAGATACATCGCCACATGGCCGGGGAAGAACAGCAGATCGCCCTGCTTCATATCTTCCTTCTTAATCTCCTTCAGCGGAAATCCTTCCATAATCTTGGCATCCCGGTAAATCAGGATGCCGTTCAGCATATAGCTGACCGATACCAACCCCGAGCAGTCGATGCCGGCTGTGGTCTTGCCGCCCCAACGGTATTGAATGCCCAGATAGGTCTTCGCCGTCTCCGCGACCGCACGACGGAACGCATTTTCATCGGTGATCTCCGCCTGTGGAAGCTCATCGAGCCACGCGCCGGCCTGGGAAAATTTCTTCTCCGAAAGAAACTGGTTCCGCATGTATCCGACGCGGCCGTCCGCCAGCTCTACCCTGGCCCAGCCTTCCCGCTTCGACTCCCAGTCCAGAACCTTCACAAGACTGCCGCGGAACAGGCTGATCAGCTTCACGCCCTGCACCTTCGGAAGCGACGTCACATCCACACAGATGCCGTTCACCACCCGCAGATCGGACGCCTCCCATTCTTTCGCCGATTCAAGCGGCACCTCCAGCACGTCCTCCGCCGGAAGGTATCCAGTGTAGTTATAAAATGTACGCACCGGCAGAAACATAGCCGCAGAACTGTTCCCCGGCATATTTCCGGCCGCTTCTGACATTTGATCCGCCGCGGAAACTGCCGGCCGGCCGGGCTGCATCTCCCCTGTCTCTCCGTCTCCTGCAGATACTGCCGGCTCTGCTTCTACAGGCGTCTCCTGTACCGCGTCCCCGGTAACCGCCACGATCATTCCGTGCGTCACCTCGTCGGCGATTCCCGACAATATCTGCCCGTCGGACAGCATTTTCTCCGACGCTTCCTCATAGATCGTACAGAGCGATCCTTTTACGATTCCATATTTCATTCCGCTGATTCCTCCTACGCCTCAAACCCCGGCACCGACATGATCCCGATCCCCGGCGTCTCATTCATAATGATCCGGCTGCCCTCATAGACCGGCCCGCCCGTATACGGATCGATCCGGCACAGGCTCGGCCCGTCCAGGTCCGCCCGGGTGATCACGCTCTTTCCGGCCGCCAGATGAGCCGCCGCGCTGACCGCGATCTTGCTTTCCAGCATACAGCCGATCATGCACTCCACGCCAAAGCTTTCGGCGATGGCGCAGATCTTCAGCGCCTCGTAGATGCCGCCGGTCTTCATCAGCTTAATATTGATCAGATCGGCCGCCCGCCCTTCGATCAGCCGGATCGCGTCCTCCGGTGAAAATACGCTCTCGTCCGCCAGGATCTTCGTGTTCACCTGGCTCGTCACATACTGCATCCCCGCGAAATCATGAGCGGACACCGGCTGCTCCACCAGATCCATCTCAATTCCCATATCCTCAAGCGTGCGGATGATGCGCACCGCATCCTTCGCCGTCCATCCCTGATTCGCGTCAATGCGAAGCTTCACATCCGGCCCCACCGCGTCTCGGATCGCTTTGATCCGCTCGATATCCTTCAGGCTCTCTTTGCCCACTTTGATCTTCAGGATCCCGAACCCCTGCTCCACTGCCTTCAGACTGTCTGAAACCATCTCGTCGATCTCATTTACACTGATCGTCAGATCCGTCTCAAACTCCGTCCGGCTGCCGCCCAGCACCTTATAGAGCGGTTTCCCGCAGGACTTCGCGAACAGATCATAAACCGCCATATCCACCGCCGCCTTCGCCGACGTATTCTTCAGGATACAGCTATGCAGCCTGCGCATGATCCCGTCCAGGTTCTCGATATCCATGCCCTTAATGCTTGGCGCGATAAATTCCTCAATGGCGCATCGGATCGAGCCCTTTGTGTCTCCGGTGATCACCGCCGTAGGCGGCGCCTCGCCGTAACCCGTCTCTCCGGTATCCGTCGATACGCGCACCACGATATCATTTACCGTCTCCACGGTCCGCAGCGCCGTCTTAAATGGAGTCACCAGCGGAATATTCACTTCCGCCACGTCGACTTTCGTGATTTTCATACTCATTTCTCCTCTCTCTGCGAATTTATGCCGGGAAAATAAAGCTTTCCTTATTCCACTCAAATTTCTCCGATTCGCCGCCCGCGCTCCGCGCGTCATCCCGCGAACTGCCGATAAATATCCTCCCAGCGCACATTTCCCTTCGCCAGCACCTCCGGCGAATTTTCCAGATACAGATAATATGTGATCTCCGCCATCACCCGCTCAAACATGGGCGTATCCGTCTCATTGCCGCAAAAACACACCACAAACGGCTTCTCCGCGTACACGATGCCCACGTCATGGGTGATGCCGGTGTCCTCGCCGGTCTTATGGGCTACCACCGGCGCATCCTTAAGCGCCCGCAGATAGAACGGCATCTTGCTGTCATACTGCTGATCCTTTAAGATCGACAGCATCTTCTCACTGGCCGCCTTGCTTACCACCCGGCCCTCGTAGATATCCGTCAGAAGCCGTCCCACACCCCGCGGCGTGATCAGGTTCTGAATGCCCCGGCGCGCTTTCTCCCAGTCATACATTTTCCGGCGCAGCCACGGATCCTCATAGCCCAGCGCCTTCACCTCCGCGTTGATCTCGTCCATTCCCAGCAGGTCGATCATCATGTTGGTAGTGGTATTGTCGCTGAAAATGATCATCAGCGTAATCAAATCCATGACCGTCACTTCCAGCCCCTCGTGCATATAGGCCACCGCGCCGCAGGACGGCACACAGTATTCCTTCTTCATCGCAATGATCTTATCCGGGTCCAGCTCGCCCCGCTCGATCTTCGCGAACGCCGCCGCCATGATGTAAGTCTTGATCACGCTGGCCGCGTAGAATTTCTCGTCGCCGCGGAAGTCCCTCTCCTCCCCGTCCACAAGATTTTTATAGTAAAAGCCGATCAGGCCCGGCGCTGTTTTCAATTTCTGTTCGACCGCTTCCCAATTCATTTCCTTACTCCTCCCATACGTTTTTCATACTCTCCAGCCTGTCTTACGCTCTCGCCCGCACTTCCTTAGCTGCACTGCTTTCCGGCCACCCTGCTTTTTCGGCTGCACCGCTATTTGCCAACTTCCCGCTCCAATTTCAGCTCAGATATCGAATTTCCCCGCCGGATCTTCCTCCTCGAAATACTCGCGGTACTCCACGTCGATCTGATGCCGCATCCGCTTCATACTGAAATAAAGATGGTCCTTCAGCACGGATTCCATTCCGGCAATATCGCCCTGTTCCAGCTTCTCCACCAGATTCTCGTGCTCACGGATGATCCGCGTAAAATCCGTCTCCGTCACGAAATCCAGCATCCGGAAACGTGTATAATGAAGCTGCTGCTCCTGCAGCATCGCCCATATTTTACTCTTTTTCGTCGCATTGAACCAGCAGGCATGCAGGTCCGCGTCCAGACGGTAGAACTGCTCCGGCTTGAAATTGCCGGTCTGGACAAGCACCTTCTGCTTACGAATCAGATAATAAATATCCTCCATCAAAAGAGGGGTTGCTATCATGGAAAAATCGCGCATGACCATGGTTTCTACGGCCACCCGCATATAGATCATCTGCTTGATATTGCTCAGACTGAGAAGTGTTACATAAATACCCTGATAGGGAACTGTTATGACAAATCCCTGTTCCTGCAGGAGGCGGAGGGCGTCGCGGACCGGAGTTCTGGAGACTGAAAACCGCTCGCAGATCTCATTTTCCTTGATCAGCTGTCCCGGTTTCAGCTCCAGATCCAGAATTTCCTGCTTCAGGATCTGATATACCATATCCTCCCGACTCTTATATGCCGCGTCGCCCATACTTTCCTCTCTGTCTTTCAAAACTTACTTCAGTTCTGTATTCTTCAGGTTATCCATATCATCGAAGGCCAGGTTCTCGCCGCCCATCGCCCAGATGAAGGTGTAATTGGATGTTCCTGCACCCGCGTGGATACTCCACGACGGACTGATGACCGCTTCCTCATTCTTCATGACAATATGACGTGTCTCGGTGGGCTCGCCCATCATATGGAACACCACATTATCCTCCGGCACCTCGAAATACATATAAACCTCCATACGGCGCTCATGCGTATGGCACGGCATCGTATTCCAGATGCTGCCTTCCTCCAGCACGGTCATTCCCATGGAAAGCTGGCAGGTCTTGAGCACGTCCGGATGAATAAACTGGTTGATCGTTCTCTTATTGCAGGTGGCCTGGCTGCCCAGCGGCCGCTTCGCGGCGTCCTCGATCGAGATAAACGTCGTCTTATAGGAAGTATGCGCCGGCGCGCTCACCATGTAGAACTTTGCCGGATTTGCCGGATCGTCGCTGGAGAACAGAACCTTCTTCGTCCCCTTTGTGATATAGAGGCAGTCCTTGTAGCCCATGGAAAATGTCTCGTCGTCCGCCGTGATCTTTCCAGGCCCGCCGATATTGAAAATACCGATCTCGCGGCGCTCCAGGAAGAAATTCGTCCCAAAATTCTTCCAGCAGTCGATGCCCTTATCGATGGGAACCTGCTCCGTCGTCGGCATGCATCCCATCGTCACCATGCGGTCCACATGGGAATAAACCGCATGAACCTCATTCGGCGCATACAGATCCGTGATCAGGAACTCATTCCGCAGTTCCTCCGTGGTGTAGCGTTTTACGTCCTTTTGATTGGCTGAATATCGAATATCCACTCTTTTATCCTCCTTTAAAATAATTTGTATTTTTTGTATACAAAATCTGCTTCTTTCATTATACATTTTCCCACGGCTTCCCGCAAGACCTATCTCCGCTTTTTTTGCCGTTTTAAAAATTGTATCTTTGAAGGTATATCTGTTAAGAAAATTCCGGAAAAAGGTAAATCGAGTAGGGCGGATTTTCTCCGCCCTCTCACACCACCAGTACGTGCCGTTCGGCATACGGCGGTTCAACATA
>CANPYE010000098.1 GCA_947588005.1 uncultured Lachnospiraceae bacterium
CTTCTGGCCCATTCTTCTAAGTCTCATCTTTACTGCCATGTCAGTTTCACCTCCTTATCTTCGCAAATGTCTCCGCGCCCGCAGGAAGCTCCCGCGGCCGCGGGTATTTCCATCGTCCGCCTCAACCTGCGCAGACTGCATCTATGCGAAAGCAGACTGAAAGTCCGCTCTGCCAGCTATATTAATACCTCCCGGCGCTTTTTTGCGAACCCCTCCGGGAAGGCGCGCGCAGCCGCGTCTAAAACGGCAGCTTTCCAAACATTCCGCCCAGTCCGCCAAACATCCCGCCTCGGCGCTTCTTACCGCCCATCATGCCCGGAAGCTGCTTCATCATCTTTTTCATCTGGTCGAACTGCTTGACAATCCGGTTCACCTCGCTGATATTCACGCCGGCGCCCTTCGCGATGCGCTGCTTGCGGGACGGATTCAGAATCGCCGGATTCGCTCGCTCCTCCTTCGTCATGGAAAGAATAATCGCTTCGACCCGGTCCATCGCAGACTCGTCCACATCCATATTCCCCTTCATCTGCGGGATCCCCGGCATCATGCCAAGGATGCTGTTCATGCCGCCCATCTTCTTGATCTGGCGCATCTGATCCAGGAAATCGTTAAAATCGAACTCCGCCTTGCGCAGCTTCTGACTCATCTCCCTGGCCTTGGCTTCGTCTACCTCCTGCTCCGCCTTCTCGATCAGGGAAAGGATGTCGCCCATGCCCAGGATCCGGGACGCCATCCGATCCGGATAGAACTGTTCCAGATCCGACAGCTTCTCGCCCATGCCTACGTAGAGGATCGGCTTGCCGGTCACGGCCTTGATGGAAAGCGCCGCGCCGCCTCTGGTATCGCCGTCCAGCTTCGTCAAGATCACACCGTCGATTCCGGCCTTCTCCGCAAAGCTTTCCGCCACGTTCACCGCGTCCTGTCCGGTCATGGCATCCACAACCAGAATGGACTGATCCACTTCCACCGCCGCGCGGATATCCTTAAGCTCCTGCATCATATCCTCGTCGATATGAAGACGGCCGGCCGTATCGAGGATAACCACATTAAAGCCGTTCTTTCCTGCGTGCTCCATGGCCGCCCTGGCGATATCCACGGGACTTTTGGAACCGTCTATGGAAAATACCGGCACGCCCTGCCTCTCGCCGTTAATCTTAAGCTGCTCGACCGCAGCCGGGCGGTACACGTCGCAGGCAACCAGAAGGGGCCTGCGGCCCTTCGCCTTCAGCTTCCCGGCGATCTTGGCCGCCGTCGTCGTCTTGCCGGCGCCCTGCAGTCCTTCCATCAGGATCACCGTGATCTCGCTGCTGGGCTTTAAGGCGATCTCCGTGGTCTCGCTGCCCATAAGGGCAATCAGTTCTTCGTGAACAATCTTGACCACCATCTGCCCCGGCGTCAGACTGCCCAGAACGTCTTCGCCGACAGCCCTCTCCTGCACAGAGTTTATAAACTGCTTTACGACCTTGAAGCTGACGTCGGCCTCCAGCAGAGCCATCTTCACTTCCCGCAGGGCGGCCTTCACATCCGCCTCGGTCAGACGGCCCTTCCCCCGAAGGTTCTTAAATACGTTCTGCAGTTTGTCGGACAAACTCTCAAAAGCCATAAATTCTCCTTACAGTTTACTGATCTCATCCGCAATCCGCTCGATCTCCCTGAGACGGCTTACATCGCCTCCGGACCTTGCTTCCTCGGCGATCCTGCGGATCTGCTCCACCATCGTCTTCGTCCGGCGGAACTTCTCCACCAGCCTGAGCTTCTTCTCATATTCATCCAGAATCCTGTCGCAGCGCTTTACCAGATCGTAAACACCCTGCCGGCTGATCCCCTGCTCCCCGGCGATCTCGCCCAGGGACATATCGTCGAATACGACGCTCTCATAGATCTGCCGCTGTCTCTGCGTCAGAAGCTCTCCGTAGAAATCATAGAGCATAGCCTGCTCGCCGATGGTCTTCATAATCGCTCACCCTAGCTATCATACACGAAAGTGCAGATGGTGTCAAGTGTTTTTGCTTTACACTTCAGAAAATATTTCGCCGGCGCTCTTTTTATTGAAATGCCGGAAACATGTCACCGATGCTTTTTTCATATGAAATGCCAAAAGCATATCGCCGGTACGCTTTCGGCATACAAACATAAAACGGTCCGGGAGCCGCATATTCTCCCGGACCATGGTTATCTTTAAAAGCCGCGGCCGCAAACCTGCGGCCCGCTGTTTCCGGCCGTCTCAGTCATTTACGCCGAGCCGCGATATGATAAACCGCTCTACCTCCGCCGCCGTAATCCCCAGCGGGATCGCCAGCTCGCCGAACAGATTCTCCTTTGTTTTCTTCATATAGCGCTCGTCTACTTCCGTCATCCGCTTGCCGCGGTTAAGCCGTTCCCGCTTGCGGAAATACAGCGTCTTGAGGATTCCGACCCATTCCCTGCAGTCGCAGGTCTTAAGCGCTTCCTTATAGCAGTTTTCCCGCTGCCTGTCGTCCCTGACGTTCAGGCTGTCGATCTCAGGCATCCCGTCGATCAGGTCATACGCTTCCTCGCTTGTCATGACGCGGCGCATGACATTCTTATTTCCTTCCACCGGAGTTATGATACGGCTGGCGCCCGTTCCGACCGGTTCCAGGACATAATACAGTTTACTGGCTGATAATCCGTCCATGTTCATCTCCGTGATGTCGCTCACACGGCATACTCCCGTCATTCCGTACACGATATATTCGCCCTTCTCAAACAAATCCGATCATCCTTTCTGACAAAACAAACCAACCCTGCGCTTCGGGCTTTGCGCTTTACTGATATCGTTATTCGTATATTGTTCGGACAACAATAACGGTTTCCGTAAAATAGACAATTTATTACCTGCCATTCATTTCGTGCAGAAGACAGTTCGTAAGTTCTTCAACCGTCTCTGCAATCCAGTACGCTCCCACCTCCTCAAGTTCTTCTCTGCTTCCGTATCCAAAGAGAACGCCGACGCAGTCCAGACCATTCTCACGCGCCCCGAGGATATCATGTTCCCGGTCGCCCACCATGATCACCTGCCGCCGGTCGTTCACGCCCATGGCCTTCAGCGTATAATCGATCACCTCGCCCTTTTTCACGCGGACCTCATCCATGCTGGCGCCGCCGACCCGGTCAAAGTACCGGTACAGGCCGAAGTGCCTGAGGATCTGAACGGCAAATTCTTCCGGCTTGGATGTCGCCACGGCCAATACCGCGCCCGCCTCCTTAAGCGTCTTAAGCATCTCCGGGATCCCGTCATACACTTCGTTCTCAAACATCCCGCCGGCCGTATAGTATTCCCGGTACCGCCCGATCGCCTCCGCGGCCTGTTCCTCCGAAAACCCGTAATACTTCATGTAGCTGTCCTTAAGCGGCGGGCCGATAAAGGGATAGAGCTTTGTCAGGTCTTCCTCCTCAATGCCGTAGCTTCGAAGCGAATACTGCACGGATTTCGTAATGCCGAGCCCCGGATCCGTCAAAGTTCCGTCCAGATCAAACAGAATATACCGCTTCTTCATGCCTATTAAACTCCTCCGATGTCAGAAATCCGGGCGTGTCCTCCAAAATACGATAAAAGGGGAAGCCGCAAAAGCAGAATCTTCTCTGCCCTGCGGTTCCCCCTCTATTCTTATAGGACATCTCCCTTATTCTGCGTCAATTATCTCACTTTTCAGGGAAAAAGTCAAGTTTTCATTTGAAAAACTCATGTCTGTCATGGCTGAAAAGATAGGTCAGATGACTGTCGAACCATCTTGTATTTTGGGAGGACGAGCCTCTGCGGTTCATGAAATACAGCGCTCCCTGTGAATAATCCTCTCCGCGGATCGCCCGTTCCACGCAGTCGATCGTCTCCGCGGTCACCCTGCATGTATTAATAGAGCCGTCAGCCACCGGTGAAAACTGGGACCTCTGATAGACCACGCCTGTTACCGTATCCGGGAACTCGTCGCTGCGGACGCGGTTTAAGATCACATTGGCTACCAGGATCCGTCCCTTTGAATCACAGATTCCCGCCTCTGCCTGTACAATGCGCAGAAGCACCTGGTAATCCTCCTGCGTCATGGGTACCGCCGCCGCGGCCAGCCGGGCTTTTTCTTCTTTCTGCCGCTGTTCCTCCGCCCTGCGCTCTGCTTCTTCCTCTAGGCGCCTGCGTTCCTCCTCCGCATGTTTCGCGGCTTCCTGCGCTTTCTTAAGCTCCTCTCTTTTCTTTTCAAGCTCCTCGCGCCGGATTTCCTCCTGAATATCGTCAAGCTCCCTGCGGGCACGGATCCGGCTTTCTTCCGTTTCCTTCATTTCCTTCACAAGAAGGCTTCCGACGACCCGCTGTCCTTCCTCTGTCCGGTCCGTAAGTTCAAATCGTATGTCCGCTTCCGTAATGGTTTCGATCTCCCCGGCTTCGTCTTCGCCGTCTTCTTCCGCTGCCGGGACATTCTCGGCAAAGACAGTCAGCGCGTTTTTCCCTCCGCCGCCGAAGCCGCTGGATGTGAACACCGCCACCGCGAAGACAAGTCCCTCGCTGATCAGAACCGCTTTTCTGCGGTAATCGCTCTTTGAGACCCGCATCACAATGCTTTTCACAAACAGGAACGCGCCCCGGAGAAATGAGCACAGTGCAAGCATGATACTCTTTCTCTCCTTCACTTCCAAATTTCTGCAAAATTCGAGCAAATGTGGGAGACAGCTCACAAAACTTGCCCGTTTTTCAGGTTACGGTGGTAATTATATTGGACTTCCGACCGTAAAGTCAATGGGGCGTGTTCATCTTTGTAAGTATTTCCGTCCGCGAAAACGGGCGCAGTCCGGCTTTTTATTCACTCTGCACGGATTTGCGCCCATCTGGGAGATTCTTTTTTATTTAATTTTTCGTTTCAATATATTTCGCAAATATTACATTTGTGTTAAATTACTTGGCGAATTTTCGACAGAATCCGCCGCGGCTAAAATTATGTCAACTATTTCTCATTGATATAATTGACAAGCCCGCCGGCCGTAATGATCTTCTGCATAAATTCCGGGAACGCCTGCCCCTGGTAGGTCTCGTTCTTCGTCACATTGGTGATAATGCCGGAATCAAAGTCGATCTCCACCTGATCGCCGTTTTCGATCCGCTCGGAGGCTTCCTTACATTCAATGATCGGCAGGCCGATGTTGATGGAATTGCGGTAGAAGATCCGCGCAAAGGTCTCGGCGATCACACAGCTGACGCCGGCGCATTTGATCGCCAGCGGGGCGTGCTCGCGGGATGAACCGCAGCCGAAATTCTTCTTCGCCACGATGATATCGCCCTGACGCACCTTCTTAATGAAATCCTTATCGATGTCTTCCATGCAGTGCTTCGCAAGCTCCGCGCCTTCCGTGGCGTTTAAATAGCGGGCCGGAATGATGACATCGGTATCTACATTATCTCCGTATTTAAATACGCTTCCGTTTGCTTTCATAATATCTGTTATCCTTTCTGATCGCCGGCGGGCCCTCCTGCGGCGCCGTCCGGAAATTTCGTATCCGGCCGGCGGCAATTCATAAACAGCCGCCGCTTCTGAAAATAATACTCTGCTCTTAATGACGGTAACCGTCTATAGACAGCACATCAGGACAATTCACAGGGACATACGATATGTCCGGCAACGGCGCTTGCAGCGGCCACCGCCGGGCTGGCCAGATAAACCTCGGAATCCACGTGCCCCATACGGCCCACGAAGTTGCGGTTCGTCGTGGAGACGCAGCGTTCTCCCGCCGCCAGGATCCCCATGTATCCGCCGAGACACGGGCCGCAGGTCGGCGTACTGACGACCGCCCCGGCCTCGATAAACGTCTCGATCAGTCCCTCGCGAAGCGCCTGCAGATAGACGCTCTGGGTCGCCGGGATCACGATGCAGCGGACGCCTTTGGCTACCCTGCGGCCTTTCAGGATCCCGGCCGCCACCCGCATATCGCTGATCCGCCCGTTGGTGCAGGAGCCGATCACCGCCTGGTCGATCTTCACCTCTCCGAAGGTTCCGACCTCCTTCGTGTTCTCCGGCAGGTGGGGGAAGGAAACCGTCGGCTTAAGCTGCGACAGGTCGATGGTATATTCGGCCTCGTACTCCGCGTCGGGATCCGCCTCATAAACCTTAAAATCCCGCTTCGAATGCTCCTTCATATATTCCGCGGCCAGCTCATCCACCGGGAAGATCCCGTTCTTGCCGCCGGCCTCGATGGCCATATTGCAGATCGTGAACCGGTCGTCCATCGAAAGGCTGCGAATTCCCTCTCCTGTAAATTCCATGGACTTATAGAGCGCGCCGTCCACGCCGATCATGCCGATGATATGCAGGATCACATCCTTGCCGCTGACCCATTCCGACGGCTTGCCGACCAGTTCAAACTTAAGCGCGGACGGAACCTTAAACCATGCCTTGCCGGTAACCATCCCGGCGGCCATGTCCGTACTTCCCACGCCGGTGGAAAAGGCTCCCAGCGCTCCGTATGTACACGTATGGGAATCGGCGCCGATCACCGCGTCGCCAGCCACCACAAGTCCCTTCTCCGGGACAAGCGCGTGCTCAATGCCCATTTCTCCGACATCGAAATAGTTGGTCAGCTCGTGGCGCATCGCGAACTCACGGCAGCACTTGCAGTTTTCCGCCGATTTGATGTCCTTGTTCGGGATAAAATGATCCATGATCAGGGCCACCTTGTCCCTGTCAAAGACATTCTGGTTGTTCATCTTTTTCATCTCATTGATGGCGACAGGCGAAGTGATGTCATTCCCCATGACCAGGTCAAGCTCCGCCTCGATCAGCTGCCCGGCCTTCACCTCCGAAAGGCCTGCGTGGGCCGCCAGTATCTTTTGGGTCATCGTCATTCCCATAACGGTAAAACCTCCTTCTGACTGCGTCTGCATGCGGAAATACCGCCGGAAGCGAAATTTCCACCTACAAGTTTATCGTAAGCAGTTGCATTTTACCATAACCGCAGCTATAATAGAAATACATAATATGAATGTTTGTTATTACAGTGAGTTATACACAGGGAACACCCAAACCTAAGACAAAGCCTAAGATAAAGGAGAACGAACCATGGAGCAGAATCTTTCCCAATACCGCATCTTTTATGAAGTCGCCAAAAACGGCAATATTTCCCGCGCGGCCCGCGAGCTCTATATCAGCCAGCCTGCCATCAGCAAGGCCATCGGCAAGCTGGAGGACAGTCTTGGCACGGTTCTTTTCCTGCGCAACTCCCGCGGCGTACAGCTGACGGAGGAAGGCGCGGTCCTCTTTTCGCACATCCGAAAGGCCTTTGAGGAACTGGCGCTGGGGGAACAGGAGCTTCGGAAATTCAGGGATTTCCATATGGGGCACATCCGGATCGGCGTCAGCAATACGCTCTGCCGTTTTATCATGCTGGACTATCTGAAGGGCTTCATCGAGCGCTACCCCCACATCAAGATCACGATCGAAAGCCAGTCCTCCACCCATACGCTTACGATGCTGGAGCAGCAGAAGATCGACATCGGACTGGTGGCAGAGCCAAGGGCCCAGAAAAATCTGGAATTTGTCCCGGTGATGGATATCCAGGATATTTTTGTGGCGACGCCAAGCTATCTGGAGAATCTCCGGCTTCGGGAAGGCGAGGACGCGGACCTGTTCCAGTCCGGGAACGTAATGCTTCTCGACCGGGAAAATATCACCCGCAGATACATTGACGACTATATGAACGTGAACCATATCGTCGCCAACAATCTGCTGGAGGTGACCACGATGGATCTTCTGATCGAATTTGCCCGGATCGGTCTCGGAATCGCCTGCGTGATCCGCGAATTTGTGGAAGAAGATCTGAAAGCCGGCAGGCTCGTTCAGGTCAGGACCGACGCCCAGATCCACAAAAGGACGGTCGGCTTCGCGTACTGCCCCAACCGGATGTCGCACGCGGTCGGGACGTTTCTGAATTTCGCGGCAGGAAAGCAGCAAGGATCAAATACAGATATCAGATTCCCTGAAACGGCGTCAGACCGCCGTTTTCCGGAAATATAATTCCCCTCTGCGAAGCAGAGGACATTCCTTCGGGAATGTCCTCTGTGCGCGCTCCTTAAAAGTATTTCCTGGAACCCCATAAATTATTCTTTTTTAACTCCAGATATTCGTTATAGGCTTTCTCCAGAATCTGCTTCTCATTGGCAAATTTCAGAAGATGGTAGGCTTCATAGAACTTGTAATAGCCCGAATCCATGAAATACTCCTCACGTTGTGGCTTGCTGTAGTAGCTGTCCGCCATCATCAGATACCAGTGCACGTCCTTCTCTACCATATCCTGGGGAGTATTGAACGAATACTGGCTCTTTCCGATATACTTGATGATCGACGCGGCGACCCCGGTCTCCTCCTTTACCTCGCGAAGCGCGGTCTCCTTATAATCCTCTCCTGCTTCTACAGTCCCTTTCGGCAGCACCCAACCCTCGTATTTGTTCTTATAGTTCTTATACAACACAAGAATCTTACCACGAAATATCACCACACCGCCACAGCTCGTTGCTTCTATCACTGCAATCCCTCCTGTCCGGTACGGGTGACCGCACCGCTGGTGTGTTTGTGAGCCTGAAGCTAGTATAGCGCATTCTTCCCCCGATTGCAAGTCATCTGGAAAAATAAGTGTCGAATATCCTCCGGGCGATGGGAGCCGCCGCAGCGCCTCCGGAACCGCCTTCCTCCACGATCACGCTGACGGCCAGTCTCGGAGCCTCTGCCGGCGCGAAGCCGATAAACCAGGCGTGGGTGTCCCGGCCGAATTCAAACTCCGCCGAACCGGTCTTGGCCGCCGCTGTATAAAGCTCGCTCTTTACCGCGGACGCGGTGCCGACTGTCACCACCTCCGTCATCATCTCCGTCAGAACCGCAGCCTCCTCCGCCGTCATCAGGCTCCCGTACGCCGCCGGCTGAAAGCTTCGGATCCGGTCTCCGCCCGCATTCTCGATATGATCGATGAAATACGGCTTCATGAGCGTCCCTCCGTTGGCGATCGCGGCAGCCAGAAGCGCGTTATGAAGCGGCGTGATCTGGGTCTTTCCCTGTCCGATCGAGGTCTGCAGCCTCTCCCACCGGTCCGCGTCCTTTTCCATCGCGAAAGAACTGCCGGTATAAGGCAGGGCGACGGGCATATCGCAGTTAAACAAAAGCTCCTCCGCCGTCGCGGCCAGCTTCGCAGCGTCCAGGCCGCTTCCCAGATACGCGAACGCGCCGTTGCAGGAATTGGCAAAAGCTTCCTTTAAATTCTGCGTGCCGTGGGCGTTTCCGTGATAGCACCGGATCGTGTAATCGCCGTCCTCGTAAGAACCATCGCATTCAAACTGAAACTCGTTGTAATCGTTCGGATGTTCGCGGATATATTCCAGAAGGATCACGGTCTTAAAGGTGGAGCCGGGCGGATAGAGCCCCTGCATGGCCCTGTTTAAAAGCTGACCGGAGGTATTATCCGGCGAGACCAGGCTGTTCCAGTTCTCCGAAATCGTATTCGGATCAAAACCCGGCTTCGAGACCATGGCCAGCACCTTTCCGGTACCCGGATCCATCACGACCACCGCGCCCCGACGGTTCCCGAGCGCATCGGAAGCCGCCTGCTGAAGCGCCGGATCCAGTGTCGTGACCACCGCATCTCCCATATTCTTCTCCCCCATCAGCTCCCGCAGCGTGTGTTCGATCGGATTCACATGGGAGCTGAGCAGATAGAAATGGGCCAGGTTCTCCAGGCCGGTCCGTCCCATCGCGGAATAACCGACCACATGGGAAAACACAGATCCATACGGATAGCTTCGGGTCTCGCTTCCGTCTGCGCCGGTAAGGGTCTCTGCCAGGACCGTCCCGTCGCCGGAGACGATCTTCCCCCGCACCACCCGCTCGGCAAAACTGTCAAGACGGGCGTTGTAGCTGTTATTGATCGTGTCCTCACGGCGTATTGTAAGAAACCATCCTTCATAGAGGATCATTCCGGCAAAGACGGCCGCCACCAGATACGTAAGGCGCAGCATACTCCTGTCCGCGTCCTGCCGTCCGGCGGGCGCGTCGTGTGAAGCGGTCTTATTTTTAAACAGCATCCTTAATCTTCGCATACCTGTTTCCTTTGCTCTTACTCCATGTCCGCGGCTGTCTCCCGCGTCTTCAGATACATCCCCTGCATGACGCCGAACAGAATAAACGTGCTCAGGATCGAACTGCCCCCATAACTGACAAGCGGCAGCGTAACGCCGGTGGACGGAATGAATTTGATCACGCCGCCGACCGTCAGAAACACCTGCACAATATAAACCGTGCCAAGGCCGAAGGAGACCAGCTTACAGAACCGATCCCGCAGCTGTCCAGCGATCAGCACAAACTGCAAAAAACACCCCAGACAGATCAAAAGAACGCACAGCGCGAACAGCGCGCCCAGCTCCTCCGAAATCGCGGCGTAAATGAAATCCTTCTCCACCACCGGGATCTTCCGCGGCATTCCCTCGTAAAGCCCCAGCCCGAACCAGCTGCCGGTACCGATTGCAAACAGCGACTGGGTGATCTGATAACCCCGGTTGTCGATATCCGACCAGGGATCCCGCCAGGCGAGCACACGGTTCTGCACATGGGAGAAAAGCCGGTACGC
>CANPYE010000099.1 GCA_947588005.1 uncultured Lachnospiraceae bacterium
ATTGCCGTGTTTATAGCGCATCAGGACGCTTTCGATCACATTGCCGTCCGGCAGGGCGAAGAGATATTTGCGCGTTCCGTCGATCGCCGAGACCTTCACTTCCACCGGCTTTAGGAGCACCAGCTCAAAGCGTTCCGCCAGGCTTCTCCGCAGAGCCGCCGGAAGGCTGGTCATCTCATCAAAGGAAGCCGCCTGCTTTTCGTGGAGCCACTGAAAAAGCTGCCCGGCGCGGTAGGCCGGAAGCCCCATCTGCCGTATCTGCTCCGACAATTCGTCAAAGGCCAGGGATCTGATATTGATTCTTTCCAAGCTGTCCATGTTATCCTTCTCTTATTCTGTACGCGGCGGCGCTTAATTCTGCCGGCGTCTGCACCGTCACCGTCTGCGCATAACGGCCAGGAAAAAGCCGTCGCAGGGATACTGTCCCGGCAGGAGCTGAATATAGCCCTCCGCCATGGTGGCGGCGCTGATCCGGTTTCCCAGCCTGCCGGTAATGTCCACTGGTTCAAACGGATAATTTGTAAGGAACCACTCCCGGTTGCCGGTGTTCTCCTTCGGAGATGCCGTACAGGTGCTGTATACCAGGATGCCGCCCGGTTTCACATACTGCCATACGACGGAAAGGATATCCCGCTGCAGCTCTGCCAGGACCTCAATATCCTCCGGCCGGACGCGGCGCTTGATATCCGGCTTCCGGCCGATGACGCCCAGCCCCGAACACGGCAGATCGGCAAACACCACATCGGCCTTCTCCGTCATGTCTTCATCCAAAACCAGCGCGTCCCAGACCTGAACCGTGACAAGATCCTCATAGCCGCACCGGCGGACATTCCCGCAGATCATTTCGGCCTTCCTCTCGCTGATATCGCGGACGAAAATGTGTCCCATCCGCGGACTGTCTTTCGGCAGACCAGCCGCAGCACCGGATACTATATCCGCAGGACGCAGTTCCTCACCCGCAGAACCGCTGCCGGACCGGTCATCCTGCCATGCTCTTAGCAGGAGAGACGCCGCGTGGAGCGCCTTTCCTCCCGGCGCGCCGCACACATCCAGGACCGTGTCCCCAGCCTTCAGCCCGGCGGCCTTCGCCACGCAGGCAGAGCTGAGATCCTGCGCCGTGATAAGCCCCGTCTGAAATGCCGTCAGACGCTCCGGATAGTCGAAATCCTTCAGATACAGCATATCTTCCGCGTATGCGTTCTTCGTCACGCTCACTCCCTGAAGGCGGAGACTTTCCAGAATCTCCCCTTCCGGGGCCCGGTCCGTATTGCACCGGACGCTGAACGGACTTTCCTTAAGAAATGCCGCAAGCATTCCGCGGGCCGCGTCTTCCCCGTAAGCCTCCGTCCAAAGTGTGATCAGCCACGGAGGCATACTATAGCGGATGGAATCATCCGGCCATGGATCCGCGCCGCCGCCCCAGTCGCCGGGCGGCCCGCCGATCGTGCCGCTATGCGAAAGCGAACGCCGGCCTTCTGCATCTCCGTGCGAGTAAAAAGCCTGTGACGCGCTGCTCATATTTCCATGCGTGCAAAGCGCCTGCGACGCGCTGCCCGCATTCAGCGTATCCTTCTCGCGGACGATGCTCCGCAGGATTCCGTTTACGAAGCCTTTAAGGCCCTCAAACCGGCGCTTTGCGGCCAGCTTCACCGCCTCGTTGCAGACGGCGGAGTCCGGGATCCGGTCCATATAAAGAATCTGATAGACCGACATCCGCAGAAGCGTGCGGATCAGAGGTTTCATCTTCTGCACCTTCGTGCGGGAATACCGGTCTATGATATAATCGATCTGAATCTGGTATTCCAGGGTTCCTTCCACTGCTCTCGTGATAAAAGCACGGTCCTGCCGGTCAAGATACTGGTACTTGGAAAGGGCCTGATAAAGCACCACATGGCTTAAGGCGCCGCGCTCCAGAATCTCCATGAGGATATCCAGCGCAAGTTCACGGGGCGTAACCGCAGCCTTCGTCCCGGCGTTCTCCCGATGCTGCGCTCCCCGCTGTCCGTTCCGCGGGCCGGCCGCATGCGTTTCTTTCCTCCCGCCGTCTGCTGCTCCGGCTTCGCGCCGGTCGCTTTGCGGATCCGTCCGTTCTTTCGCCCGGCTTTGCCCTTTCCTCCGCTCAGTCGTCACGCCGTCTTCCTCCGAACAGGATGATCAGCCGCAGAAGCTGGAGAATTGAAGTGGCGGCCGCCGCTACATAGGTGAGCGCCGCGCTGCCTAAAACCTTTCGGGTCTGATTCACTTCCTCGCCGTGAAGGATTCCCACGCTGTCCAGAAGCTTTACCGCCCGGGCGGACGCGTTAAACTCCACCGGAAGCGTGATCAGCTGGAACAGCACCACCAGCACGAACATCCAGATACCGATATTGACAATCGTGCTTCCCGCGCCGCCCACAAGCAGTCCGATCAGGATCAGCGGCCAGGAAAGCGTGCTTCCGAAGTTTACCACCGGCACAAAGGCCGCCCGCATCCGCAGGGGCACATAGCCTTCATTGTCCTGCATCGCATGCCCGCATTCATGGGCCGCCACGCCGATGGCGGACACCGATGTGGAATTATAGACCGCGTCGGACAGATTCACCGTCTTTGTCCTCGGATCATAATGATCCGTCAGCTTCCCGGCCACATGCTGGATCGTCACATCGAAGATTCCCTGGGAGTTAAGAAGTCTTCTGGCCGCCTCCGCGCCGGTCATGCCGGTCATGCTGCGGACAGAAGAATATTTCTGGAACGTACCGTTCACCCTGGCGGACGCCCACATGGACAGCACCGCTCCGATCAGCACCAGAAGAATCGTCCAGTCAAAACCATAATACCCATAACCCATTCCATAACCGTATCGCATATCTTTCGCCCCTTTCTTAAAACGCCCTGCCGTTCCCTTCGCTATCCGGCTTCCGCGGGCCTGAACAAATAATCACTCCCCAGTACGGCTTTTCTTGAATACAGTCCCTTTTTCCACAGGATATCCCCTAAGGAACGCGCCCACTTCCATCCGTTTCTTTCCTTCCGGCTGCAGTTCTGTAAGAGACAGCGTCCCCTTTCCGCACTTCACATACAGATGGTTCTTATCCGCCAGGACGACCTCGCCGCAGACAGCGCTGCTTCCCGGCATGAGCCCGGTCATTTTACAGGCGCCGTTTTCTTCCGGCGCCGCCCCGGCCCCGCCGCCTTCTCCGCTGCTTCCTTCCGGCGAAATCCCGGCCTTTCCACAGGCGCCGCTTTCTCCCGGCGCAGCCTGCGCCTTCCAGATCTTAAGCATCTTCCCATTCCACCTGGTATAGGTTCCCGGCCAGGGGCTTAAACCCCTGATCAGCCGCTCGATAGCTTCCGCGTCCATGATCCAGTCGATATCGCCCATGGTCTTCGTAAGCATCTTCGCGTAGCAGGTTCCCTCGTTCGTCTGGGGGGTCCGCACCGCCGTGCCGTTTTCCAGCTTCTCAAGGGTGGACACGATCAGCTTCGCTCCCAGCGCGCTCAATTTATCATGAAGGCTGCCGCCGGTCTCATCCGGTTCGATCGGAATTACCGCCTGTTCCAGCATATCGCCGGTATCCAGCCCTTCATCCATCATCATCGTGGTCACGCCGGTCTCTTTCTCTCCGTCGATGACCGCCCACTGGATCGGCGCCGCGCCCCGGTACTTCGGAAGCAGCGACGAATGGACGTTCACGCAGCCCAGCCGCGGGATCTCAAGCACCGTTTTCGGCAGGATCTGTCCGAAGGCCGCCACCACGAAGACGTCCGCGGAAAGCCCTTTCAGAACCTCCGCAAACCCGGGCTCGCGCACCTTCGCCGGCTGGTAGACTGTCAGCCCCATTGCCAGAGCCTTCTCCTTCACCGGCGTCATCTGAACCGCTCCCCCGCGGCCCTTCGGCTTATCCGGCTGGGTCACCACGCCCACGACGGCATGGCCGGCATTGGCGACAGCCTCAAGCACCGGCACCGCGAAATCCGGCGTCCCCATAAATACGATCCTCATGCGTCCTCTCCTTCTTCTTCCGCGTCGGCAAGCTCCGAATTATCATGGAGCCCGTCCTCCGCCAGATCCACATAAAGCGCTCCATGGAGATGGTCGCACTCATGGCAGATACAGCGGGCCAGAAGGCCTTCCGCTTCCAGCTCAAACGGCTTCATATGCCTGTCAAACGCCTTCACCTTCACCTTCTCCGGCCGGGTCACCACGCCGAACTTGCCGGGCACGCTTAAGCACCCTTCGTTGCCGGTCTGACTGCCCTCCGTGGAAATGATCTCCGGGTTGATCAGCACATACGCCTGCCCGTCTTCCTCTCCTATGTCGATGACCACGATCTGCTTTAAGATCCCCACCTGGGGCGCCGCAAGTCCCGCGCCGTCCTGCGCGTACATGGTATCGAACATATCCTCGATCAGCATCGCGATCCGGGGAGTCATAAACTTCACCGGTTTGCATTCCTTCGTCAGTATCTCGTCTCCTATCGTCCGTATATTTCGGATCGCCATAGCCTCTCCTCCTGTTTTCGCGGGTCCATTCCCGCGCTCAAAGCCAAACATTTCCATCGCTTACATCCTGCCCAGTGGTCAATTCGCATCAAAGCAGGGCGCACCGCGTACGCCCTGCCTGCGGTCAATCCACACCTCGGCAGGCCCCGCCGCCTTACGCGAAATCAAACTGCATCATCACATGGTCGTACCATTCCGCACGGCCGCTTACATCTTCCAGACGGTTCTTTATCCTTATCAGTATATCATAATTTTCCTGTTTCATATATAAAATTTTTCTGTATATATCATTAACTTTGTAAATAGGCGCTTCCGCGGGTCCGATCAGCTGGATCCCCGCCGCCTCCGGCATTTCCAGAACCCATCTGTGCAGCTGCGACACCGCCGTGTTCAGCAGCCTCTCGTCCCGGGATGACACAAGCACGGACAGAAGCTCACAGACAGGCGGATAATGGAGCACCTGCCGGTAGACCATCTCCCTCTGATAGAACGTCTCATAGTCCTGACGGGCCGCGCAGTCGATGGCGTAATGTCCCGGGCTGTAAGTCTGAATGATCACCTGCCCCGGCGCCTCGTCCCTTCCGGCCCGCCCCGCCGCCTGCGTCAGCAGCTGAAACGTCCTCTCCCCGCACCTGAAATCCGACGAATACAGGGACAGATCCGCAGCCATTATTCCAACCAGCGTCACGTTCGGGAAATCATGGCCTTTGACGATCATCTGGGTCCCCACCAGGATATCGGCCTCTCCCCCGGCAAAGGACGCCAGGATCTCCTCATGGCCGCCCTTTTTGGAAGTCGTGTCCAGATCCATCCGAAGGATACGCGCCGCCGGGAACATTTCCCGGGCCATAGACTCGATTTTCTGCGTTCCCGTGCCGAATCCGGCGATATACGGCGAACCGCAGGAAGGGCATTTCTCCGGCGTCCGAATCTGGTAGCCGCAGTAATGGCAGACCAGCCGGCCGTTTCTGTGGAGCGTCAGGGTCACGTCGCAGTGGGGACATTTCAGGGCCTGTCCGCAGCTGCGGCAGGAAACGAAATTCGAATACCCCCGGCGATTCAGAAAAAGCATGATCTGATGGCCTTCGGCCAGCTCCCGTTCCATCGCCTCCTTAAGAGTGCGGCTGAAAATAGATTTGTTGCCGGCCCGCAGCTCTTCCCGCAGATCCACAACCTGCACGCCGGCCATCCGGCTCCCCGCCTTCGCGCGTTTCGTGAGACGGTAGAGATGGTAACCGGTTCCGGCTGACGCACCTTTTTCGGGCGCGGCCGCCGCACACACGATCCCGGCAGATACGCCGCCTTCGGGCGCGGCCGCCGCACATACATTCCCAGCAGATACGCCGCCTTCGGGCGCAGCCGCCGCACTTCCGATAAGCGCCCGCGAATACGCCTCCAGCGACGGCGTCGCCGACCCTAATACCAGGGCGGCGCCGCTCATCCGCGCCCGCTCCTGCGCCACCTCCCGGGCGTGGTACCTGGGCGACAGCTCGCTCTTATAGGCGCTTTCATGCTCCTCGTCAATGACGATCAGACCCAGATTCTGAAACGGCGTAAACAGCGCCGACCTCGGTCCGATCATGACGCGCACGTCGCCGTTTAAAGCCCGCTCAAACTGATCGTAGCGTTCCCCGGCCGACAGCCGGGAATTGACGACCGAAACCAGGTCGCCGAACCTTCGGTAGAACCGGAGCACCGTCTGGTAGGTCAGCGCGATCTCCGGAATCAGCACGATGGCTTCCCGGCCCTGCCCGAGCACGTAATCGATCAGCTCCATGTAGACTTCCGTCTTGCCGCTGCCGGTAACGCCGTAGATCAGCGAGGTCTGCCGGTCGCCCCGATCGTAGCGGGCCGTGAAATCGTCCACGATCGCCTGCTGCTCCGGATTCAGGGTACATATACCCGCCTTATGTCCAGTTTCCGGCGCGGCTTCCGCGCCACATCCGCACTCAGTTTGAGCTCCGTATCCAGCCGCATTCCGCTCCGCAGCCGCTGCTTCGCTTCTGACCGCATTCCGTTTAACGGCTTCCGCCCCGTTTCCGAACGTATTCCGTTCCGCTTCTTCCGTCCGCGGCCGTATCTTCCTAAGCGCCTCCACCGGACTCCGCTCCACCGTCCGCACCTGCAGCGTGACCATTCCTTTCTCCAAAAGCGGTTTCAGCGCCGCCGCCGTCAGATTCATTTGCCGCAGGGCGATCCCGTAGGGAATCCGGGGACTTTCCAGAAACGCCCGCAAAAGCCTTTCCCTGGCCCGGTATTTCTTCCGCGCCGCTTCCTCTATGGCTTCCTTAAGCTCCTTTTCCGAAAGACGGCATACCAGCAGACGGTCCTCCCTTTTCTGCACCTTCTGCTTCACCGGAAGCACCGTTTTAAGCGCCTGGTTCATCGTGGAGCCGTACCGCTCCTTCATCCACCATGCAAGCTGGATCAGCTGGGACTGTCCCGTTACGCTTCCCGGCACGACCCCGGCGATCTCCTTGATCTGCTCTGTATTCCATTCCGCCCGGTCCGTGATCTCCACCACGTACCCTTTCCGCTCATGATTTCCGACGCCGAAGGGAATCCGCACCCGGACGCCCACCTGCACCTGATCCGCAAGCTTCTCCGGGATCCGGTACTGAAACGCCCGGTCCACCTTCTCGTGGGAAATATCAATGATGACGTTGGCATACATAATCTGCCGCTTCTCCCAGATTCATACTGTTGGAGCCCTTCATCAGGATGCAGTCGCCAGACCTAAGCTCCCCGGCGATCCACCGCTCCATTTCCTCTTTCTCCGATTCCTCAAAATGACGAACCAAAAGCTTCGGGTTTGCCTTTCGCGCCCCCGCTTCGATCTCCTTCGCCAGTTCCCCATAAGTCACTAAAAGCCCAATGGGCCGCGCGCCCAGGTACTCTCCCACCTCCCGGTGGAAACGAACGCTCTCCGTCCCCAGCTCTTTCATATCCGCCAGCAGGGCGATCCGGCGGCTGCAGTCTTCCACCGCCGTAAGATTGTCGATCGCTCCCCTCATGGAGACCGGGTTCGCGTTATACGTATCGTCGATCAGCGTAATACCGCCGAAATGATGCACCTGCTGCCGTCCTTTCATCCCGGCAAACTGCCCCAGGGATTCCGCCGCCGCCTTCAGATTGACGCCGTAAAGATCCGCTGCCGCCAGCGCCGCCATCGCGTTCTGGACCTGATGGGAACCCATGACCTTCAGCCGAACCTCCACTCTCTTTTTGCCGTCCCTGCCGCAGACCGCCGTAAATGTCGGATAGCCGTTTGCCAGCCGCACATCCACAGCCCGGTAGTCGCAGTTTTCACCCATTCCGTAATAGAACGTCCGGCATCCCGGTTTGGCCTTAGCGTCCTTAAGAAACGGATCGTCGCCGTTTAACAGCAGGATCCCGCCGTCTTTTAAGCCGTTCTGGATCGTCATTTTCTCCCTGAAAATGTTCTCCTGGGAGCCAAGCTGTTCGATATGGGCCACGCCGATATTGGTAATGGCCGCTACATCCACCTGCGCCATTTCTGCGATAACGGTAAGCTCGCCCGGCTCGCTCATGCCAAGTTCAATGACGCCGATCTGGTCTTCCTTATCGATATCCGTAATCGTGACCGGCACGCCCACCTGGCTGTTGCGGCTTCCGTAGGTCTTGTAAACCCTAAGCCCTGCCGACAGCGCGGCCGCCACCATTTCTTTCGTTGTCGTCTTGCCGACGCTTCCGGTGATGCCGATTAACGGCAGCGTCAAAGTCCTGCGGTACGCCCGGCCGATGGCCTGCAGCGCCAGCTTTGTATCGTCCACGGCGATCCACGCCCTGCCGAAGCCGATGACGCCGTCGTCGCCGACCGGAACCGGCTGCGCAGGCGCACCATGCTCGCTTGTCAGCGTAACCACGGCTCCGTTCTCCAGCGCCTGCCGGATGAACCGGTGAGCGTCTACCTTCTCGCCGATCAGCGGCACAAAAAGATCGCTGCCCTCCATCTTCCGGGAATCCAGGCTGATATGCTCCACCGGCGTGTCTTTGTCGCCGCACAGAAGGACGCCCCCGCAGGCCTTCACCAGATCGTTTACCGTCCAATTCTGCATCCTATTTACCGCCTTCCAGTTTCGTCACGACTTCTTCAATGACCTGCCGGTCAAGGAACGGGTACCGCACTCCGTTGATCTCCTGATAATCCTCATGGCCCTTGCCGATCACGGCGATCATATCGCCGGGCTGCGCGTTTACAATACTGTATTCGATAGCCTCGCGGCGGTCCGGGATCTCCATGAACGCGCCGCCGGTCTTTACGATGCTTCCCCGGATATCCGCCAGAATATCCTCCACCTTCTCGAACCGGGAATTGTCCGCCGTCAGAATACACAGATCCGCCAGACGCCCTCCGATCTCGCCCATGGAATAGCGCCGGTCCTTCGACCGGTTGCCGCCGCATCCGAAGACGCAGACAAGCCTTTTCGGATGATAGTCCCTGAGCGTCAGCAGAAGGCTTTCCATACTGACCGCGTTATGGGCGTAATCCACGATGACCGTGCAGCGCTCCGACGTATGGACGATCTCCATACGCCCGTTGACGTGGAGATGCTCCAGCGCATGGCAGATCTTCTCCTTCGGAAGATCTAAAAAGCTGCAGACCGACACCGCCGCCAGCGCATTATAGACGTTGAACCGGCCGGGAATATTGACCCGCACCTCCAGATCGTATTTCCCGCTCACCTTAAAATCCAGTCCGACGAAATCCGGCTCCGACACATACCGGATATCGCCGGCCGTAAAGTCCGCTCCGTGATCGAGGGCGTAGGTATAGAAGACACTCTTTCCGTCCGCCGCAGTCCCGGACGCGCTATCAGCAGCGCCCTCGGACAGCCATTTCGCCGTCCCGCCGCAGGCCGCCTTATTTGCCTCCGCCTGCCTCACGATCTCCCCGTAATGCTCGTCGTCCCGGTTAATAAGGCCCACCCGGCAGAGATTCAGCAGCCTGGACTTATAATAGAGATATTCCTCAAAACTGGCGTGCTCATTCGGCCCGATATGGTCATTGGAAATATTGGTAAACAGGCCGTAGTCAAATTCAATACCGTCCACCCGGTGCATCTTAAGCCCCTGGGAAGACACCTCCATGATCATGTACTCGCAGCCTTCTTCTGCCATCTGTGCGAAATAGCGGTGCAGCTCATAGGATTCCGGCGTCGTATTGGCCGTGGGGTAGGTATGCTCCCCGATCACGGCGCCCGCCGTTCCGATAAGCCCCACCTTCTTGCCGGCCGCTTCCAGGATCGCCTTGATCATATAGGTCGTGGTCGTCTTCCCCTTGGTGCCGGTAACGCCGATACAGGTCATCTTCCGGGCCGGATAGCCGAAACGGGCCGCCGACAGATAAGCGAGGGCCTGCCGGGCGTTCTCCACCCGGACGACCGTGACCGGATCTGGGGCTGCGGCGCGCAGAAGCGCCGTGCTTTCCGCATCCAGGTCCTTTTCCACCACAAATACGCGCGTCCCCTTCTCAAGCACCTGGGGAATAAAATCGTGAGAATCGATCCTCGTTCCCATCATACAGACGAACACCGACCCCGGCTCCGCCTTGCGGGAATCGTAAATCACATCCGATACCTCCGCGCTGTCGTCCCCCACCAGCAGCCGATAGTTTAATCCGGCCAGTCCCTCCGCTAATTTCATGTCAACCTCCGCCAGTCGTTTCATTTCGCAGGCAATGCTGCGCGGGGAAAATGCATTTTCCCTCTACCATCATACTATTCCGCAGAAAGGCTGCCTGCGCTAGAAAAGTCCCACGATCTTTCCTTCTTCATTCACATCGATATTGTCCGCCGCCGGCTTCTTCGGAAGTCCCGGCATGGTCATGATCGCGCCGGTGATCGCCACCACGAAGCCAGCTCCCGCCGACACATAGACGTCGCGGACATTGATACGGAAACCGGTGGGCCGCCCCAGCTTGTTCTGGTCGTCCGACAGGGAATACTGGGTCTTGGCCATGCAGACCGGCATACGGCCGAAGCCCAT
>CANPYE010000100.1 GCA_947588005.1 uncultured Lachnospiraceae bacterium
TATTGTCGGCGATTTGGAACCGATCGACTTTTTGGGCGCTTACGAAAATAATCCAGGGCTTGAAAAAGACTGGAGCCATGTTATAAGCTATAAACCAAAGCGGATTTATTATGCCCATGCAAACGAAAAAGGTATGATGTATTTTACTGAAGATGAGCAGTGAACTTTATATTGTTGTATCGCCCGAAATCTGCTATAATCTGATACATGGGAAACCAGAGCGCATAAAGGCGGCCTACCCTCCATTTTTCGGAGGGGCTAACCCTCCAGACGAAAGAAAGGAGGGCGTGCCAATGATTACATATTCTGATTTAGTTCAGTTTAGTATATTCATTGTAGCCCTTGTGGGTCTTTGTTATCAGATCTTCAGGGGAAAGAAATAGCCGCCACTACTCGCAATAGTGACGGCGGCCCGATAAGGGCATAACGCAACAATTATTTGGGGGTAGGCCGTGTGTCTCTGGCTTTCCCTCTGTAGCTATACTATAACATATTCTATGCATTTGTCAAATAGAAATTAATGCGATTCATCGAAAAGTAGAACTGCTTCACTGTAATTATACCGAATTCGGTGTAAAAACAGAGAGCTGAATGGGGGAATGCCAAGCCGAGATTCTCTCTCGGGTTGGCCTGGAGGTGCAAAAAATGCAGACAGTCATGGTGATTGAGGATGACCAGATTATCCGCGAAGAACTGACTACTTTGTTAAAAAACGAGGGCTATCTGGTTCAGATCACGGCCGAATTTGAGACGATCCCGGAGCAGGTGGGTTCCATCCGCCCTGATTTAGTCCTTTTGGATTTGGGGTTGCCCGGGCGCGATGGCCTTTCCCTGTGCGCTGCGATACGAAAGATTGCTCCTATCATCGTAATCACCAGCCGCACCTCCAGTTTGGATGAGCTTAAGGCTCTTGATCTGGGAAGCGATGACTATGTAACGAAGCCTTACAACATTCCCGTCCTGCTGGCTCGGATCAAAGCCGTTCTGCGGCGAAACGGCAGCGAAGCCGCGGAGCCGGATATTTTAGAGGCGGCGGGGCTTCGGCTCAGTCTGACAAGAGGAACCGTGACGGCTTTTGGAGAAACGGCAGAACTGACCCGGAACGAATTGAAAATTCTGGCCCATCTGATGGCCCACGCCGGGGAGATCGTTTCGCGGGCCGATCTGATCGAGGCTCTGTGGGACAGTCAGATCTATATTGACGACAATACCCTCAGCGTCAATGTGACTCGGCTGCGGAGTAAGCTTCAGGAGCTGGGGATGCCGGACATCATCAAGACCCGCAGGGGAATGGGGTATCAGCTATGACGGTAAGAGAATTTATCTATGACCGGCTGGGCCGGATCATTCTGCAGATCGCGTTCCTTTTGGCGGTTTCCGCGTTTCTGTTTGCGACGGGCACACAGGCGGGCATTATTACGATTTTGCTGCTTGTGTGTCTGCTGGTTTTCACGCTGGAGCAGCTGACCGATTTTTGGAGAAGCAAAAAACGGCTGGATGAGCTGCAGGCGATCATGAGCGGATTGGATCAACAGTATCTTTTTACCGAGTGCGCTCCGAAACCGCAAACTTTATATGAACGCAAACTGTTTGAACTGCTTCGCCTGTCCGGAAAGTCCATGATCGAGGCTGTTTCAGACGCGCAGGCCGCCGGGAGAGAGTATCGGGAGTATATCGAACGGTGGGTTCATGAAATCAAAACGCCGATCACGGCGGCCAAATTGATCTGCCAGAATACAGACAGCGATATAAGGCGCCGGCTGTCGCAGGAACTGGCGCAGATCGACGCTCATGTAGAGCGGGCATTGTTTTATGCCAGGGCTGAAAATCCGGAAAAGGATTTTATCATCAGAGAAACAGAGCTTTCCGCAATCTGCGAGGAAGCGATTCAGACCCACAGGACTTTGCTGATCCAAAACGGTATTCGGATAGAAACAGGGAATCTAAAGGAGATCGTCTATACGGACAGAAAATGGGCGGCCTTCATGCTGGGACAGCTTTTGCAGAATGCCGCCCGGTACCATGGAGAGGACCCCGTCATCACGCTGTCGTGTAAGAAATTGGGACAGCAAGTGCGGCTTGCCGTCCGGGACAACGGCATCGGTATTCCCTCCTATGAACTGCCGCGCGTTTTTGACCGGGGCTTTACCGGGAGCAACGGAAGAAAGCGGGGCGGCTCCACCGGAATGGGTCTGTACCTCTGTAAGAAACTGGCGGACGCGCTGGAAATCGGACTGCAGATCCAGTCGGAGCAGGAGGCGGGAACCTGTGTGACGTTCACCTTCCCGGCCAAGGCGAACCTTTCAAAAATGTAAGGAAAATCAATATCAATTCGATACAACCGGTTTCTCTTTTGTGCTATCCTGATGTGCAAAGGAGGCAGAGCTATGCTGCAGGTGCAGAATATCGAGAAATATTATGGGAGTAAAAACAATGTGACGAAAGCGCTGGACCGGGTGAGCTTCGAGGTGGCCGACGGCGAGTTTGTCGCCATCATGGGCGCGTCGGGCAGCGGCAAGACCACCCTGCTCAACTGCATTTCCACCATTGACACGGTGAGCGCCGGGGACATCCTGCTGGACGGGGAGAGTATCGCCGAGCTGCCCTCGGAGAAGCTTGCGAAGTTCCGCAGGGAGAAACTGGGCTTCGTATTCCAGGACTTCAATCTGCTGGATACGCTGACGGTCGAGGAAAACATCGGACTGGCCCTGACGCTCAATCACACAGATCCCGGGGCTGTGCGCAAACAGGTCCAGACGATAGCCGCCCGGCTGGGCATCGCGGATATACTGGGCAAATTCCCTTATCAGGTGTCCGGGGGACAGAAGCAGCGGGCCGCCTGCGCCAGAGCGATGGTGGCGGGACAATCGCTGCTGCTGGCGGACGAGCCCACCGGAGCCTTAGATTCCGGCGCGTCCAAAAATCTGCTGGAGATTATGACGCAGATGAATCAAAACATGGGGGCGACCATCCTCATGGTGACGCATGACGCATACAGCGCCAGCTATGCGGGGCGGGTTTTGTTCTTGAAGGACGGACGGCTTTTCAATGAACTGCTCCGGGGAGAACGCGGCCGCAGTGTGTTTTACCATGAGATATTGGATGTGCTGGCCTTGCTGGGGGGGTGATGTCAGTGACGTTATCTAAACTGTCGCTTCGCAACGCCAGACGGCAGGCCGGGAATTATCTGATTTATTTTGTCACAGTAGTCATGGTGTGCGCTATGCTTTATGCGTTTAACTGTCTGGTGTTTTCGACGGAAATTCACAGGTTATCCGGTCTTTTGGATAATATGGTACTGATGATCGTGCTTGCCAGCATCGCGGTGGTTTTTGTCATTGGCTGGCTGGTGTCTTACACGACGGGCTTTATGCTATCCCGCCGCAGCCGGGAGTTAGGGACCTATCTGCTGATCGGATTGGAAAATAAAGAGGTGGCCCGTCTTTTCTTTTTGGAAAATCTGTCGGTGGGCGGCGTGGCGCTGCTTTTGGGGATTCCGCTGGGCAATCTGGTCTATCAGGCGCTCCGGGCGATCCTGCTTGCCATGTTCAGCGCCCCCTATACCTTTCGTTATGACTTCTCCTTAAGATCGATCGGACTGACGCTTCTGTATTTTGCCGTCATCTATCTGTTTGCCCTGTTAAGGAGCCGGAAGCGCATCCGGAAAATGAAAATATATGACCTGATCTACTTCGAACGGCAGAATGAATCGGAGATGGTTAAAAAGAGCCGGAACAGGCGTCTGCTGTTTGCCGCGTCCATTGTGTTGGGCGTTACCGGAACATGTCTGCTGATAACGGCAGACAATCTGCTGATCGGCGTGACCGGCGCGGGATGTATCATTTTCTTTATCTGCAGTTTCTTTACCAGCTTTTCTTCCGGCGTCCCGGCGTTTTTTGAGCGAAAGCCGGAACGGAAATATCGGGCGCAGAACCTGATGATTTTCCGCACCCTGACCGGCAAACTGGCAACGATGGGAATCGTTATGGCTGCGGTTTCCCTGCTCTTTACGGCTACCCTGCTTACCGAAGGGGCCGGAATGGTATTCAACGGAATTTTCCAGGGGCGGCTGGAACGGAACGCTTTTGATCTGTTGTTTGTTTCTGATCAGGAAAGCCATACGGATCTGTGCCGGGAAAAGATGACCGAACAATTCCCGCTCACCGCATACCGGCAGTACAGCCTCTATCCGGGAGGAGATGATTCTATCATTGATTATATGATAGAAACTGCCGGCTATCAAAGGTACGGCTTCGACCATGATTTCAACGAGTGCGCGATGATGACATTCAGCGATTATGCCGCCCTTCGGGATATGCTGGGATTGCCGGAAGCCGAGCTTCGGCCGGATCGCTATATTATCCACTGTATGCCATACCTGGAAGAGCCGCTACGGCAGTGGAAGGAAGCCATTTTATTAGACGGAAAGGCATTACTGCCCGGCGGAATCTATACGGAGCAGTTCGCGCAAAATATTTTGAATGGGAACGGACATCAATTCCTGCTTGTCGTCCCGGATGCGTATTGCGCCGGTCGTCAGCCCATTCGCTATTGTTTAGCCGCCATGACGGAGCATAGCATCACATCGGAGCAATATGAGGCGCTGCAGCTTTCTCTGGAGGAACGGGCGGCAGATGGGATTTCCATCGCCGTGAGTTACTGGGATATGCTGTATTCCAAGTCAATCAATGTTTCCCGCACAGCCGCGTGGTCTGCGATGAGCGTCTTTCCGCTGTTTTATCTGGCCCTGACGCTTGCCATGACCGCCGCAACGGTCCTGACTGTACAGCAGCTTAGCGAAGCGAGGCACTATCACTTTCAATTTGAACTGCTCCGTAAGCTGGGCATGGATCCACGGGAAATGAGGCGGGCGCTGTTTAGGCAGCTTGCGATCTACTATCTTATGCCGGTCATTCCCCCTGTGCTGATCGCAGTTCCGTTTATTCTGGATCTGTGTGGCGAAACAGAGAAGGGGACATTGGTGGGCATGAACAGTCCCGCTGTGATCCTGGCGGTTTCGCTGGGGCTGTTTTTCCTGGTGTATTTGGTTTATACAGCCGTTGCCTATATCGGTATGAGGAAAAATGTGCTGCCGGAATAACGCTATGCTGGGAAAGGAGAGGAAGTGGGGAGAGTTAGATTATGTCTTTCCCTGCGAAATTAGCCGACTGCCGTGCGGTTATGCCGCGCGGCGCGTTTCGTTATGTGCTGGAAAATTGCGGCGCTGGTGCTAACGTATGAATAACGGTAACGAAGGGAGAGAATTGTAGAAAACGGTTGAAATGCGATGTCGGAAATGGTATATTTGTAACATGGCGGAAGCCATAGGAAAGTGCCCATGACAGGTGGCAGCCTCCCAACGCTTAATGACCGGCCTGCCGGAATACATAGGAAGGGAGGTGGCGTTATATGACAGCTTTTGAAGTCATCTCGATTTTCATCGGCATATTAACTTTGTTATGTGCCTTTGGAAGCTTAATTGTAGCGCTGCTCGCCTTTCTCTCAAAGAGAAAGAAAAAGCGAAAATAAAAATGCCTATCCTGTCTGACCCACAGGATAGGCGGTGTCCGTAAGGACATTCATCTCCTTGGGAGCATCCACTTTGGAGTGGGTACTTTCCCTTTTCAGTTTCACTATACCACACTTTCCGCAAACATTCAACAAAAATTTTATGACAGTCCACATACGGATTGTTTTTTATTGCCCCAAATTGACACTTTATTATTGTATATTCAGTATATCATACTGATTCTATTTTCGTGCGGCGAACAGCTCCTGTTTTAAGCGAAACGAAGCGTATCGGAGCGGATACGCCACGTGGACGGCGGGCCGGAGCCGCTGTACTCTTTCTGCGGCATGGATGTATAAACGGCGTTTGATTCAGGCGGGAGCTTAACGTTTGAGATGATATATGTATTTGCTCAGATGCTCCTTCTATAGGATGGTCAGGATATAATACCCTACCTCAAACACGCCGCACAGCACCATCACCAGGATGGGGTTCCATTTGGCTTTGCGCAGCAGGACGACGGCGATGATGAAATAGCATACCATCCGGATGGATACGTTGCTTAAGGCCAGGGAGAAGGTACCGTTTAGGAAAAAGGCGGAAATCAGGATGGTCAGGCCGGCTTTGGCGATCATGGCCACTACGGCGGGCCGCAGGGACGCCAGGGTATTCTGAAGCAGGGCCAGGTTCCGGTAGCGGGTGTAGACCCAGGCCAGCAATGTGACGAAGACGCAGGAGGGCAGGATACAGCCTGCGGTGGCCGACAGGGCGCCAAGCGGCCCGGCCACCTGGGTGCCTACGAAGGTGGCGGCATTGACGGCGATGGGGCCGGGGGTCATCTCGGCGATGGTCACCAGGTCGGTAAAGGTATCCATGGTCAGCCAGTGATTCAGGGTGATAACCTGTTCCTGTATGAGAGGCATAGCGGCGTAGCCGCCTCCGAAGCTGAACGCGCCGATCTGAAGAAAGCTCAGGAATAATTTCAGGTAAATCATGAATGGCTTCCCTCCTTTTCTGAACGCTTTTCACTGGAGAAAGCGTCTGTCGTTCCGGCGGATTTCCCGGCGATGATCGATCGGATCATACCAAACAGCGCTACGGCAAGGATGATGAAAACTACGTTGACGCCTCCGAAATAACTGGCGCAGAAGCTGATAAGCATAACGGCGATGTTAACCCAGTCTTTGGTCTTCACCACGTTTCTGCCCATGTCCCATACCACAGACGCGATGACGGCCCCCACGCCGGCCCGCATACCGCTTAACATGGCGGCGATGAAGGGGTTGGTGCTGAAGGCTGTATAGCACATGGAGACCAGAGACAGGATGACCATGGGGGGAATCACGGCGCCAAGGACGGAGATCAGCACGCCGGGGATTCCCGCCAGCTTGTAGCCTACGACGATAGCGCCGTTAACGGCGATGGCGCCGGGAGACGACTGGGCGATGGCCACCAGATCCAGCATTTCCTCCTCATCGATCCAGTGGTAATGATCCACAAATCGGTCTTTCAAAAGGGTCACGATCACATAGCCGCCTCCGAAGGTGAAGGTGCTTAAATATAAGGTTGAAGTAAACAGTTTGAGAAGCACGTTATTTTTCTGATTTTCCATGATCAAGGTTCCTCCTGCTTTATACAGTATAAACCCTTTTGTCGTATAAATCAAATAGAGAAAACATTTTCTATTTACAGCAAAACAATAATTACGGTTGACGCCGTAGCATGATATATGTATAATTTAGATAGAATACTACTATAGAATGAGAAAGGAAATGTGATGATGAATATTCGCCCATCCGCCGCAATCCGGCAGAATTATAATGAAATAGCTGATCTCTGCCGGAACCGATCTTCCTTACGAAGAATGGCGAAGGAGATTTGGTTGTTATGGATATAGAGACCTTCAACCGCAGAGAAAAGATGCTGAAACTCCGTGAAGAACTGCTGGCCGTTGAAGAGGACAGGCTGGCAGGCCGTGACGGCTGTACTGTGGATGAACTGGACACTTATCTGGACGAAGTGCTGGCCGGCGTATAGCTTTATGGAGAATAAGCAAAATCCATTTCTACCCATACCGACACTTTCCTTATGGAGACCGAAGAAGCGCAAAGGAAATGATATCATGACCCCGATCGAGACCTTTACAAATGAATACCCGGGCCGGCTCTATTATTACGCCCTTAAAAAGACTGGAAGCGAGCAGGACGCCGCGGATCTGGCCGCCGACATCTGCTATGAGGCGGCGTGCGCCCTTCTGCGGGGACTTGCGCCGCAGGATCTGGACGCATGGGTCTGGGCCGTGGCCCGCAACCGCTGGGCGCGGTGGGCGAGGAAGAATTATTACCGCGATCCCGGCACGGAGGATCTGTCGGACTACGCCGAAGAACTGGCGTCGGAAGATGACGTGGAGGCGAATGTCGTCCATGCGGAGGAGCTGGCGCTGATCCGGCGGTGCTTTTCGCGGACGGCGCGCAGGAGGAGCTGCGAAAGGAGATTCGGGGGCTGGCGGCGTATCGGGCGCTTCTGGAGGCCGAGCGGACCCACATCGGGGACGTCCGGAAGGTCGTCGCACGTTACAGCGTCCCGTATCTGGCGGACGATTTTGATTACTATGTAGCGATGTCCGTCAAAGACCGGGAGATCTTCGCGCAGTTGTGGAAGGATAAGGGACTTTATACCGGCGGGAAACAGCAGTTCTGCGCGTTCATTTACCGGACCGGACAGGCGCCGGCTGAAGGATGACGGCTGACGGGCGAAAGACTAAATATAGCGGCTCTGCGGATTATCAGACACCATGAATCTGGTAATCCGCAGTTTTTGTATTTCCATGCAGTCAGAGCGCCGGTGGCGGCCGGCTTGTGTTCCCATGCGGAAGAAGTGTCGTTGACGCCTTGCTTGTATTTCCATGCAGTCAGAGCGCCGGTGATATCCTTCTTGCATTTTTCAGATTAAGGTTTTTCAGATTAATTTTAAGTATATATTTGACAAAAGTCTGACAAGAAGGTATAATTTAAGTAAATTAAGCGGCTGCTATGAAATCAGGTAATAAAGAGAGCAGATGAAACGAGGGTATGGTTATGGCAAAGGTTCGAATGCAGGACATCGCGGACCGGCTGGGCGTCAGCGCGGTGACCGTGCATAACGCGCTGGCGGGCAAGCGGGGCGTCAGCGATTCGGTTCGCGAGAAGGTGCTGAATACCGCGAAGGAGATGGGATATTTTCAGGAGCGGCGCAGCGCCGGGACTCTCCGCAATATCGGGGTGATCATCTCGGAGAGATATCTGGCGAATTACACGACATTTTACTGGAAGATGTATCAGGAACTGATGATGGAGGCTTCGAATCTGAACTGCATGGTCAGCGCCGAGATTCTTAAGTGGGAGACGGAGAAGAACATGCTGCTGCCGCGGTTCGTTCAGGAGAACGCAGTGGAGGGGCTGATCATCATGGGCGAGATCGGCAGGGAATACATTGATTTTCTGCGGGGCCGGATCCGGCAGCCGGTCGTCATGATGGACTTCTATTATAAAGAAGTGGCTGACGACGCGGTGGTCTCCGACGGCTTCTACGGCACCTATCTTCTGACGGAGTATCTCTATAACAGGGGCTTCCGCGAGATCGCGTTCGTGGGTTCCGTTCACGCCACCAGCAGCATCATGGACCGGTACTGCGGTTATTACCGCTCGGTGCTGGAACACGGTCTGACCTATTATGAGGAATGGCGGATGGAGGACCGCAAAGAGGACGGCGAGATCGTCTTAAAGCTGCCGGAGCATATGCCGGAGGCATTTGTCTGCAACTGCGATCTGGTAGCCAGCCATCTGATCGATCTTTTGAGGGAGAGCGGGTACCGCGTGCCGGAGGATGTCTCCGTGGTCGGCTTCGACAATTACCTGTATCCGGGACTCCCCAATCGGGATATCACTACCTACGAGGTGGATATGCGCGGAATGGCGAACGCAGCGCTGAAGAAAATCGTGCGGCGCATCGAGCAGCCGGACAGGCGGCAGAAGCTTAGTCTGGTCTCCGGCTTTATCGTGGAGAAAGGAAGCGTGCGGACGACGGGAAACGGCCGTTAGGGCGGAACCTGCCCGGAGCGGACGATAGGCAGGAACCAGACGGAAGTGTACTGCCGGCCGGAAGCATTTAATGAGGAACAAAGGGCCCGGAGCGGGCGGAACCGGATTTATCCCCGGATTCCGTCCGGCTCCTTTTTTGTTTCCTTGCATTTTTCAGAGCGCGAGTGACGCTCTCCTCGTATTTCCATGCGTTTTTCAGAGCGCGAGTGCCGCGTTTCTTGTATTTCCATGCAGGAAGAACGTGAGTGCCGCGTGTCCTGTATTTCCATGCAGGAAGAACGCGAGTGCCGCGTGTTCTGTACTTCCATGCAGGAAGAACGCGAGTGCCGCGCTTCCTGTACTTCCATGCAGAAAGAGTGCCAGTGACGCTCTGCTTGTACTGTCTGTAATTGCGCAGTTGATTAGTCACACATTTTGCTTTTGATTAATCCAGCATTAAGCAAATAAAATTCCAATCTATATATCCGCATGCCTGTAATCTGACCGCGATCTCCGCGGCCTGTTCCCGGATTTACGCCAATTTCAAAATTTAATTCCTTAATTCTCAATGCTGACAGTGCATTTTTCACAAAAAATTTCCGCACAAATATACAATCTGCTGAAAACCAACTTAAGTATTGACAAAACGGATGGTTAAATATACAATTAATTATAAAGTATCAATGAATTAATTTTTAATAGGAGGAAGTGGAGGATGATGAAACGGTTACAGAAAAGCCAGACCTGCCTTTTCGCGGCCGGCGTCTTCCTCGCAGCCCTGTGTCTGAGCGGATTCGGTGGGATCGGCATTACCGCCCGCGCCGCGACGGACAAGTCCTTGGAGGATTACAAGGACGTGCTCAACTACAC
>CANPYE010000101.1 GCA_947588005.1 uncultured Lachnospiraceae bacterium
TGGAGACGGTCCAGATCCCAGGGCTGTCCGTTGCCGATGTACTCATTCAGAACCAGGGGCTGATACTGGGTCAGAATGCCCACGGTATCGATGCCGGAGTTCACGCAGTTCGACAGCGGGAAATCAATGATTCTGTACTTTCCGCCAAAAGGAACTGCAGGTTTTGCCAGGTTCTGGGTCAGCGTGTACAGACGGGAACCCTGTCCTCCGGCAAGAAGCATTGCTATCATTTCTTTTGCCATGATATTCTCCTCCCCATATAATTTGAGTTAACATGATTCTACCATAAAATAGTGATTTTTGATACCCTTTTTGTAAAACTTTTTGCAAATTATGGCAAAATACACAAAAAAGCGAACTGCACGCATTTGTATTTTACCCACTATACAGATGTTTTATTTTCTTCCTGCTCTAATTCCTGCAGATCCACCTGCAGTTCTTCCTCTACCTCGCTTCGGATCTCCTCGGCACGGACCGGATCCAGATCCGGAAGGCTTTCCTTCGATCCGATTCCGAAACGGCGCAGGAAGTCCTCCGTGGTCGCGAAAAGCGCCGGACGGCCCGGAGCGTCCAGCCGTCCGATCTCCTCCACTAATCCGTATTCTACCAGACGGTTGACCGCGTGATCGGAATTAACTCCGCGGATCTTCTCGATCTCCGCCCTGGTCACCGGCTGCTTATAAGCGATAATAGACAGAGTTTCCAACGCAACGTCCGTCAGGACATGCCGTTTCGGCGCAGTCGCGACCCGGATCAGATTCTCATAGAAGCGGCCGCGGGTACACAGCTGATAACTGTCTTCCAGGCGGATCACCTGCATTCCTCGATTTTCGTGATCATAGCGCCACGCAAGATTCTCCACAACCTTTCCGGCCATGTCCGTATCCTGACCGATCGCCGCCGCCAGCTGCGCCAGTTCCACCGGACCTCCCATAGTAAACAGAACCGCTTCCACGATCGCCTCCCAGTCCGTCTCCAAATCCGGTTCTTCCTCCGGCCGTGTTGGCTCGTCTTCCGGCGCATTCAGGCTTTCCCGGTCCGGCTGTTCTGCCTCCGGCGCCTCCTGCCGGGCGGATTCTTTCTCCGGCGTCTCCAGCTGTGTTGGCTCGTCCTCCGGCCCATTCAGGCCTTCCCGGTCCGGCTGTTCTGCTTCCAGCGTCTCCGGCCGGGCGGCTTCTTCTTCCTGTACCTCCTGCCGCGCCAGTTCATCTTCCAGGGCATCCTGCCGCGCCTGGATTGCCTCCAGGTCGAACTCCTCGTCATCCCAGTCTTCTCTGTCCATCCCCATTCCCCTTATCTCTCAAAGTCTTCCAGACCTTCCAGGTTAAGTTCAGCCAGACTGCCCTCCGTATCCACGGCTTCGATATCCATATCGTCAAACAGCGCAGCCTGCGTCAGCCGGATCCGTCCCATTCTCATAAGCTCCAGAACCGCCAGGAACGTAACCACTACTTCCACCTTATCCGCCTGCTTCGTCAGCATCTGCCGGAAGCTGAAACGCCGCTTCTGCCTGGCGTAATCGAGGACCGAACCGATCTTTTTCTCTAGGCTCACGCTCTCCCTGCGGATCTCCCCGAACCGGCTGCGGATTGGATCCACACGGTCGTCCTGCCGCTTCATCACCGACTCGAAAATATTCTTAAGCTTCGCAAGCGTCAAACCGTCCAGGAGCGTGTCCAGATCCACCGGCGGCTCGTATCTGGATACCTCAGGCGGCACCGTCGGCGCCTTATAGAAATGCTTCTCCGCGTCCTGCTCCATTTCCTGAAGCTGGAAAGCCATCTGCTTATACTTCTTGTACTCCAGCAGACGCGCCGCCAGCTCGGCCCTCGGGTCTTCCTCCTCGCCGTTTTCGTCCTCGGGAGCCGGCAAAAGCATCCGTGCCTTAATATCGATCAGCGTCGCCGCCATGACCAGGAATTCGCTGACCACGTCCAGATTCTCCGTCCTCATATGACTGACATAATCCAGATACTGTTCTGTGATCAGCACGATCGGAATATCATAGATGCTGACTTTATTTTTCTCGATCAGATGGAGAAGAAGGTCCAGCGGCCCCTCGAAATTCTCCAGCTTGTAGGATATGCTCATCGGTTTTTATACCCTTCGTTTGAATTTCTCTGTCAAGTATACCAGAAATCTCCAAATCTGTAAATGTATCTCCGCGGGGCGCGGGCCATCTTGCTTTGCAGAGCACAGACCGCCTTACTTCGCAGAGCGCAGGTCCCCCTCCCCGGCGTTTTCGCGCGGCGCGTCCCCTTCCGGAGCCAGCTTCACGACCACGAGCTGCGCCATGTTATTAAGACGCAGATTGACCGAATGGGTGCCGAGCCCACGGCCCACGATCATCGCGCTGCCTTTTCTTTTATGCAGTCCCCGGCATTCCTTTCGGAAAAATTCGAACTGAGTCGTTATCACACCGCCAAGCCCCGGAATCCATATGGTCCCGCCGTGATAATGACCCGACAGCGTCAGATCGGCTCCCCACTTTCCGTAATCATCAAAGAATCTGGGCGAATGGGCCAGAAGAATCTGATATTTGCTCCGGTCCGCGCATCCCAGCCGCTTCCCTATATAGCCCGGCTCCAGCTTGTCCGGGCATCTGCGCCTGTAATACTTTCTGCTCAGATTCAGGCCGCTGATACATACCTCGCCGTCAAGATCCGCGCTCCCATCCGAAAGCCACACAACGCCGACTCCTTCCAGCCGGCGCCTGTACCGGTCATACGCATCGCCGTAACGGCCCCTGTCGCGCTCCAGACGGTTCTCATGGTTTCCGTTTCCGTAATATACCGGGAAGCGCCCGGCAAGCTTCTCCACGAAAAACAGGGCGGCCCCGGTCTCCGCCCTCTCCTTCACGATCATCATATCTCCGCCGATCAGCACCGCGTCCGGATTCACCCGGCTGATGGCGGCCAGGAGACGCCTCTGTCCCTTTCCGAAGCAGTTATCGTGCAGATCCGTCAGAAATACAAAGGTGCGCTCCTTCGTCACCTTCTCCGACCGCAGTTCATATACGTCTGTCGTGAATACCCTGCGCTCATAGGCCGACCGCAGGCACAGCCATACCGCGGCCGCGGCCGCTGTAACCCACATCCATATCATCCCTCATTCTCCTGCTGTTTCATTCTCCGATCTTCTATCCGCCTGCATGGTCCGGGCGGATGCCGCCACCTTCCCGCAGGCTCTATTTCTGATTCTTGAACACCGGGTCGGCCGGATGCCCGCCCACCAGCTTCTGCATCGTGCGCTGCACCGCGTCCCGGGAATTTTTCCAGTCCTTATCTTTATTCAGATAATCGTATTTCTCGATCAGCCAGTCAATATCCTCCTGGATCCGGTCCAGCTCCCGGTTCATCTGCTCGAACAGCACCGGGAAGACGTCGTCCTGCTCCTTTTTCGTAAGTCCCTGCCCGCAGGCGTCGATCAGATCCGCGAAATGATGGACGCAGAACCCCTTGGACTGCTTTACCAGATTCATGAAATCCTTCTCGTGTTTCACCTGATGAAGAAACGTGTCGATCACGCGCCGGTATGTCTCGTCCACACGTCCGCACACATAACAGTGGTTCTCCTCGTCCCGGATCCAGTTTCCGACCGATGTGCCGCTCTGGGACGCCCCATCCTTCTTCCGGAGCAGCCCGAACACAGATCCCTGGGACGGCTCCGCCTTAAAAGACGCCATCTGCTTTTTCAGCCCCTCCCGCATGTGCTTCATGCGGGTCTTCAATATCCACGCGTTGCCGAGGCTGTTGCCGTAATCATACATCATCTTCGTGTGACGGCGGCAGAAGCCCTGCCGGTCCGTCTGATCCCTGGTATCGCTTTCCATATAGGATGAACCAAGCACAAATTCGATCGCCTTCTGCTCCAGATCCCTCTCCAGATAGCAGAACGGACACTCATCTCCGCTCAGAAGCGCGTCATGCAGCTCGATCGTATACAGTTTTTCTTTCATAGTATCCACCCCCGGGACTTCTTTTATTACATCATACACGTTCGGAAGCGGTTCCGTCAAGTGAAGAATCATTATCCGCAGGTTCCGTCTCTCCCCATCTTCCATGGGGCAGGACGCCACGGCCCAGTCGACAAGACCCCAGAACCTGTCCGGGATCACTTTTTCTTTCTGGATCGTGCAGAAAATTTGGAAAGTATGTCTCATGATGGAGGTTTTTGTGAAATATCCCGGCACATAAAAATCCGCGCGCCCCGGATGGCCGGAAACGCACAGTATGGGATATAAGTCAGAAGCAGAAGGCAAAACATCCGCGGATGCTTATCATCCGTTTTATCTTTCCTATTTGTCATCGCTATGATATTGTTCTGACCGTGACATATTTCGTTTTCGCGCAGTTTTGCCGCAAGGATCATCCGGCTCTAAAAGCCAGTCATCACCCAATATATTTGTCGGAGATATCACGTCACTTTCGAGCGCATTCGTTTCATCCTCGAAATCATCTATGAAATCATGGTTTATTCTTAATATCTGTTCAATATTTGCTTCATTTAAAACATGCGGATATCTTTCTTCAAACTCAAGAATTTCATCTCTGTTTTTATCTTCCCACGACAAATACTTTTGATATAATTGATCCAGATTCTTAGTAGTCATACATTGTTCTATGACCTGTGCAGCACTCTGATCCATAACACAGTCATTCCCATATAAATCAGAAAAAGCTTTTTGTATAGATTCCATCGTGGGTCGTTTTCCTTGCTGTTTCATATCTTTGATAATGCCGATGATATCGGATAAATCCCGCTTATAAAGCCGAGCAGATCGTGCTTTCATAGCAATTAAATATTCATCTTTCACATTGCGCACTTCAAGAACATGTAAAAATGTCTTATACGGCTTCGAATATAGACGGATGTAAGGGCTGTAAGATGATGTTTTTTGAAAATCGTTATTTATCCAGTTATCCGGAAGCCCGATATTCTCCCCTACTCTATTAATTGTCTCCCTCAAGTTGTACGGCATAGCGGCATCAATATCTGTTGTTGCTGTTCTGAAATTATAAGACCCTACAATCGCGGCTTCCCCAACGATTACAAGTTCAACATTTGTCTTTCTTCCGTATTCCCTGCGAATTTCTTTTGCTAATTCCGTAAGCAAATAGTCCAAATTATTCTTTGAAACACGGAAAGATTCAACAGACATTACGCACATCTCCTTCGATTATATTATGCCGGCTAAATTCCGGTATCGCATTTTTGATAAGATTCTGATCCTGTTTCATTCCAAGCAGTTGTGCCATGATAGCATCAGATGGCAATATGGGGTTTTTTAGTTTCATGCTTCGGAACATCTCAAAACCTGCAAATGGCTTTATGCCGTGTTCGCGGCATATATAATCTGTCAATGCGACAAGATACAGGCATGCCGCAAATTGTTTTTTCATATAGTAGTAAAACGGCACCATATTTTTGACGACGTCCTGGACGAACGCCTTGTCGCCCTCACTCTTTAACCTGTGCTGGAGCGTGCTTTTATAGTTTTCCCATGACGCTTCCCCAATCTCCCACCGAATATATGGCATCAGTAACTCGTCCATGCTGACACCCAATGCTCTTGATAGATGATATAAAGTGTCTGCGCGGCATTTCAACATACTGGTCTGCGCGTGTGCCAGTTCCCTCAACGTCGTGTACGGGATACCTGCTAACTGAGCGCATTGGTGTATAGACATCTTCTTTTTTATGATCAGATCATATAACATTAACTTTCACTCCTATGCTTCACCGCATAATATTCGCGCTATACCGTTACTATATAACCACAATATAACGCTATACCGTTATTTTGCCAAGAATAAAACCGCTTGTCTTCCGTCTGCTCCAGATCCGTCATTCAACCTCCGGCATCTGCGATCTGCGGCATAAACATCTTTTCTGCCAGAAGTTTCAACTCATAAGCGTCTTTCTGATTCGTGATGCTATTAATTTTACTAGCTATTCGGGACATTTTTCATATATTGTCCAAATATGGTCAATTGTCAAATGAATATTTCTGCCGTTAAATGAAAAGTGTGAGGTGGAAAAATGATCATTTACGAGCCCCTGTGGCGTACGATGAAAGAGCGTAAAATTACACAGTACCGGTTAATCCATTATTACGGGATCAGCCCCGGCCAGATCAACCGGCTTCGGAAAAATGAATACGTCTCCACGCATACCATAGGCATGCTTTGTACGATCTTAAACTGCGGAGTATCCGATATCATGGAGTTCCGTATGGATAACAGTGAATACACATTTCAGAATATCGTTTCGGACTACAGCCCCGAGACAAAATACGAGTAGAGCGCCGCCGGCGGTCCGCCCGCATAGAAAGACGAATAAGACGTCACCGGCGTCTTGCCCGCATGGGAAGACGAATAAGGCGTCACCGGCACCTCGCCCGCATGGAAACACAAAAAACCGGCATCCAGTCATACTGCTGCAGTACATAACTGGATTGCCGGTTGTTTATTTGCCGTCAGTTTCCTGTCCACACGCCGTCCGCTCCGAGCGTATAGCCGTCCGGCGTCACCGTGTTCTTAAGCATCGTGCCGTTTGCGCCTAAATAGAACCATTTGCCGTTATCTTGGACCCAGTAATTCTTCGCCATGGCCCCGCTGCTTCTGAAATAATACCAGTCGCCGTTCACAAACAGTCTCCAGCCCGTCGCCATATAACCGTTTGCGTCGATCCAGTATTCCGTGCCGTCGAGGTTAAGCCACTCTCCGGCCGCATACCGGCCGTCCGGCTTAATGTAATACCAGCCCTTCGCATCCTGAACCCATCCCGCAGTCTGCTGCGTGGTCTCTGTCTGCCCGGAAGCGGCAGCCTGCCCGGCCGCATCCCCGGGCGCCGCGCCCGGAACAACCGCGCTGCCGGCAGAATCGGGAGACTGCGTCTCCGCAGGCGCCTGAACCTGATTTTCCGAAGCATCCGGCGTCTGGTTTGCGGAAATATCCGGTACCTGCAGCCCCTGCCCGCCGCTGTTTCCCAGCGGCCCGGACGGACCGGCCGTCATCTTCGCAAATCCGTAGTCCAGAAGCGCTTTCGTATCCGTGTAATGCGTTCCGTTTGCCTTCATGACAACAGCCACCAGACGGACGCCGTTGCGCTCCGCGCCTGTCACCAACGTATTGCCGGCAAGCGACGTAAAGCCTGTCTTCCCGCCGATGATCCCCTCATAGTATCTGGAATCGTTGGGATAGAGCATCTTATGTCCCATGGTGATCGTCCTGGCCCCGTACTTCTTCGTGGCCGGAAGCTGATAGGACAGCGTCGTGTCGATCTCCCGCAGCGTCGAATTGGCAAAGGCCGCCCGTCCGATCAGCGCCATATCGTACGGCGTCGTATAATGGTTCGGGTCATTCAGTCCGTGCGGATTCACAAAATGGGTATTCGTACAGCCAAGCGCGGCCGCTTTTTGATTCATCCGATCCGCAAACGCCGAAATACTGCCCGATACATGCTCCGCCAGGGCATTGCCCACCTCATTGGCCGACTTTAAAAGCAGCGCGTAGAGGCACTGGCGGACCGTCATCTGATCGCCTTCCACCATGCCGAGGGAAACTGCTCCGGCTTCCAGATTCGTCGTGGCTGTCTTCGAGAATGTTACCGTGCCGTTCAAATCGCAGTTCTCGATCACCAGAAGCGCCGTCATCAGCTTGGTGATGCTGGCCGGATAGTATTTTGTATTGGCATTCTTCCCGTAAAGGATCTGGCCGGTAGCCGCATCGATGACCACCGCCCCCTGCGCCTGGATCTGCGGTTCCGAAGCCGAAACCGCACCGCCTGTATTCTGCGTCGCATATGCCGCGGACTGCGGCAGCAAAACCAGACACACCGCCAGCAGGATCGCCGTCAGTCTTCCGCAGCGCATCCTGTATGCGTGAAACGTCCCGCGTTCTTTCATCTCTGTCGTTCTTTCCCTTCTATCTGCCGTCTGTTTCGGAATCTGTCCGCTCCATTCCTGCGTCAGGACGGATTCCATAATCCCCCGATCACTCCGCGCTAAATTTCTGCGCCTGCGAGGCAATCAGCTCCTGATCGTCAAAATAGTTGATCTTCATGGCGGCCTTCATCTCTGCCAATGTCACCGCCGCCTTCTTCTCCGCCTTTATGCTGCCCTCCTTAAGGATCCGGTAGACCTCGGGAATGTTCTTCTCGTAGGCCTTCCGTCTCTCCCGGATCGGCTCAAGCTCCGCCTGCATGACTTCATTCAGGAACTTCTTCACCTTCACATCGCCCAGGCCGCCTCTCATATAATGGGCTTTCAATTCATCCAGATTCGGATACTCCGGCCAGAACTTCGCGAAATGCTCGTCCCGGCAGAACGCGTCCAGATAGGTGAACACCGGATTGCCCTCCACGCGTCCCGGATCCTGAACCCGGATATGGTTCGGATCGGTAAACATGCTCATGATCTTCTTGCGGACCTCTTCCGGCGAATCCGACAGATAAATACAGTTTCCGAGGGATTTGCTCATCTTCGCGTTGCCGTCGATGCCGGGCAGGCGCCTGCAGGACTCGTTCTGGGGGATCAGCGCTTCCGGCTCCACCAGCACCTCGTCATAGATATGGTTAAAGCTTCTGACGATCTCTCTTGTCTGCTCGATCATCGGCAGCTGGTCGTCGCCCACCGGCACTGTCGTCGCCTTAAACGCCGTGATATCCGCCGCCTGGCTGATCGGATAGGTGAAGAAGCCTACCGGAATGCTCGTCTCAAAATTCCGCAGCTTGATCTCGTTCTTCACCGTCGGATTCCGCTGGAGACGCGATACCGTCACAAGATTCATATAATAGAAGGACATCTCCGTAAGCTCCGGCACCTGAGACTGGATAAACAGCGTGGACTTCGCCGGGTCCAGACCGCAGGACAGATAGTCGAGCGCCACCTCAATGATGTTCTGGCGCACCTTCTCCGGATTATCCGCATTGTCGGTAAGCGCCTGGGCGTCCGCGATCATAATATAGATCTCGTCGAACGCGCCGGAATCCTGCAGCTCCACCCTCTGACGCAGCGACCCCACGTAATGCCCCACATGCAGCTTCCCGGTCGGGCGGTCGCCGGTCAGTATGATTTTCTTTGATTCAGCCATATTCCCCTCCTGCTATGATCATGGTGCCGGCATGCCGGTCTCCCCAGTATTCCGTTACTCTTAATGAGTATACCACTCATTTTCATAATTGCCTACTGCATTTTTCTAAAAAAACTCTTACGGAAGTATTTCTATTTCAGTCAGATGTGCCGCGGCGTTGTGCAATTTACAACAGCTATTTCGATTACACGCGCCTGCAGCGTTGTACCATGCAAAGAAGAAGACCGGCTGCTGGAATTGCGGCGCATTATACAAATTCAAGGTTCTATCTGAAATAGTCACCGAATCTTTGGTAATAAATAACGGGAATGACCGTTCATAAGTCATTCCCGCTACCTCGCGCTCACGCGCTTGCTGGAGACAACAGGGCTCGAACCTGCGACCCCATGCGTGTGATGCATGTGCTCTCCCAGCTGAGCTATGCCTCCGTCACATATTGTATCATATGACGGAAAAAATGCAAGCACTTTTTTCATATTTTACGATATTTTACGATATTTTACGATATTTTACGGTTATAAGTTTTCCGCTTATTTCCGGCTGTCCGCGAACCGCTTGATATTGCTGGCGTTCACGAACTTCTCGATCTTGCCGTCCTTCACAAGCACCAGCGTCGGCGCCTGCATGATCCCGAACTCATCCGAAAGTTCCGGGTTCTCCTCCGCGTCGATCACCTGATAATCTACGCCTTTTAAAAACTCCTTGGCGATCTTACAGTTTGGGCAGGTTTTCGTTGTGAAAAGATAGGTTCCGGACGCGTGTGTCTGCGTATTCGCGTTCTCTCCGGCCGGTACGCCGCATGCAGCGCCTGTGCCGGTCTCGCTGGCTGCCGCCGCAGAAACACTGGCACTGGTCTCCGAAGCGCTGCGAAGGATCGCCTGAGCGGTCTTCTCCGCCACTGTATCCGCTACATGGACCGCGGCGTCTCCGCCTTTCTTCAGGACGGAATGGGCCACGTCATAGGTCGTGCGGTTCTTATACTCCTGCGTCTTGCCCGCGTTCCAGTTCTTCACCGGACGGTAGTAGCCGGTGATGCGGCTGTAGACCTCGGCTTCATTGCCGCAGATCGGGCAGGTGAAATGCTCGCCGATCAGGTAGCCGTG
>CANPYE010000102.1 GCA_947588005.1 uncultured Lachnospiraceae bacterium
GAAGCAGGAAGCGGGTCCGCTCCGGCAGCGCCAGGATCTGGTCCACCATCTGATCCACGCTCTGCTTACGGATTTCCCGTCCGCACCTGGGGCAGTGAGGTATACCGATCCGGGCGTACAAAAGACGCATATAGTCGTAGATCTCCGTGACCGTCCCCACCGTGGAACGCGGGTTCCGGTTCGTGGACTTCTGATCGATGGAAATAGCCGGCGACAGGCCCTCGATGCTCTCCACCTCCGGCTTCTCCATCTGTCCCAGGAACTGTCTCGCATAGGAAGACAGCGATTCCATATAGCGCCGCTGGCCCTCCGCGTAGATCGTATCGAACGCCAGGGACGACTTGCCCGAGCCGCTCAGGCCCGTCAGCACCACCAGCTCGTCCCGGGGAATATTGATATCTATGTTCTTCAGATTGTGCTCGCTGGCACCCCGAATCTTAATAAACTGCCTTGCCATGAACAGAAAACTCCTTTAAAATTTACTCATCGCCGGCGCGGCTGCCCTGACACACTCTGGTTTTTCAGGCCCGAAAACGCACCGCCAACGGAAACAGTATAACATAGTTCCGCCGGAATTGCAAACATTTGTTCGAAAAATATATTCGTTCGAACGATACAGGATGAAACGATACAGGCGGAAGACTTTCGTCCCCCGCCTGCTGCCCGTCTTATTCCTTCTTCGCCTCTTTCGCATCCAGTTCCTTAAGCGCTTCCTCCCGGGACTTCGCGCCGGCCTGCCAGCCCTTATTCCGCACCGCTTCCTTCATCGGAAGCCCGGTATCGTAATCCAGCTGCCGCGGTTCATACTCCTCATTCTCCCGCTGCCTGGTATAGCCGTCGTTCGCCCACCGCGGAGTCCTCTCCGGCCTCCACGGCCTGCACTCCCACTGATAACCGCGGAACATATCCCGCGTTGCATTCATATGCTCCAGAACCTTGTCATGAAGCTCGTTCCGCCGCGCTGCGTAAGCCGGATCATTGATCAAATTGTGAAGCTCGTAAGGATCTTTCTCCCTGTCGTAGAATTCATCCGTATCCAGCAGATGCACCGCCAGCTCACAGTCGTCCGCTACCACGGCCCGCATCATCTGCAGTCCGCCGAACCCGTCATGATCCACTTCATACCGCGTGAACTCCACATAGACCTCGTCGTTGATCCGCACGGACGGATCCTTGATCTGCGGCAGCATGCTCTTTCCTTCCATGAGCTTCGGAACCGGCACTCCCATATAATCCAGGATCGTCGGCGTCAGATCGATGTGGGATGCCGGATAACGGACCACCGCGCCCTTTGCTCCGCCGCGGATGATCAGCGGGATATTGGACGCCTCCCGGTAGATCGTGGCGTTCTTCGCCGACAGTCTGTGGGCTCCCATCATATCTCCATGATCCGACGTGTAAATGACCAGCGCATCCGGCATCAGCTCGTCGACGCACTGAAGGATCCGTCCGATCTCCCAGTCCACGAAGCTGTTGCTGCCGACAAACAGATCCCTCGGCTTGCCCGGTCTCGTGATCTCCTCTACCGTGCGGTTCAGATTCTCGCCTGCCCACAGCTTCTGGTACATGGGCTTGCCCTCCAGCGTATCGTAAAGCGCCGGCGTATCCAGTGGCCGGAAATCCTCATACATCGTATTGAACGGAGCCGGGCACAAGGACGGCCCGTGCGGTTCATCGTAAGAGACCGTCAGGAAGAAATCCTGATCGCTGTAATTCCTGAGGAAATCCACCGCCCGGTCCGTACACCGGTGGGCGTAGGTAAATTCCGCCGTCATATCTTCGTCAAAGGACGTCTGCCACGCGCGGGAACGGATCCGTTCCCTCTCCGGCAGTTCATCCAGATAGCATTTCATATCGTACCAGTACTTCGGATCCCAGCCGTCCGGACAGCGTCCCAGTCCGAAATAATCCCCGCCGTCCAGGTGCCACTTCCCGATAAAGCCGCAGTGAATACCATGATCCGTCAATCGCTGGCCGACGGTTTTCACATTGTCCCCGATCGGCATACTGTTCGTCACCATGCCGTTGGAATGCGGAAACATTCCCGTAAAGATCGCGCTTCTGGCCGGCCCGCACACAGGCTGGCAGGTATAGGCATTCTCATAACGTATGCCCTCGGCCGCCATACGGTCCAGATTCGGCGTCTGGATCCGGCTGTCCCCATAGCATCCGACCATATCCTTCCTGGTACTGTCAGACATCAGTAAAATGACCTGCTTTTTCATACACATCACCTCTCCATTATGTTTTGGCTGCAAATGACAGCTGTGTCAGTTGGCTCCCCGTCTTGCAGAAGATCGTCTCATCCCAGCGGACCGCTCGGGCCATTTGACGGACTTATCGGTCCCAGCGGGCCGTTTCCTTCTGATCCGGAAGTCTCTCCCGTTCCAAGCGGTCCCGAGCTGCCGGCAGGATCCGAACCCCCCGGGCCGTTCCCGCCGGAATTATTGTCCTGACCGCCAAGCGGTCCAAGCGGCCCCAGAGGTCCGGACGGCGCCTGCGGCTCCGCTTCCGGATGCGGCGCATTGGGATCTTCGGAAGGCTGCGTTTCTTCCGGCGCTGACTGCGTTTCGGCCGGCTGTGTCTCGGCTGACTGCGTTTCAGTCGGCTGCGTCTCGGCTGGCTGTGTTTCGGCAGGCTGTGTCTCAGCCGGCGCGGGCTGCGTTTCAGCGGGCTTCGGCTCAGACGTCTGGCTGCCCGGATACTCGCTGCTGCCGGAACCGTCTGTCGTATATACCAGCACCGGATCGCCCGCGGAAATAATATCATAAAGCTCCCCTGCCACCGATACCGGCAGATTCAAGCAGCCGTGGGACCCGTTGGTCAGATAGATCTTCCCGCCGAACGCTCCCCTCCAGCTGGCATCGTGCAGGCCGATGCCTCCGTTGAACGGCATCCAGTAGCTCACCGGAGTTTCATATTCATAACTGCCGTCCGGCCGCTTTTCTCCGCGCAGCACCCTGTCCTTCTGCTTGTAATTAATGGAATATGCGCCGATCGGCGTATAACGCTCCCTGGTAGGAGTGCCCGACACAAAATCCGATTCCAGTACCATCTCCCCATTCTTGTAAAAATACATATGCTGAGCCGTCAGATTTACCTCAACATACGTATCTCCGTAGTCGTTCTCTCCGTGGCTCCTCGCGGAACTGGAATAGACCGGCTCCCGGGTCTGGCTCTCGCCGGACTCGATCAGCGCACAAAGCGTCTCCGTTTCCTTCTCCTGGTCGATCTTCCAGCCGTAAGTGCCGCCGGTCACCGTCACCGTACCTCCGCCGGTCGCCTTAAGGTTCTTGGGCTTCCCCAGCGTATCGTACTTGTCGGCCAGACCTTTCACATAGGCCGCGGCCTGCTCCCTGTCGATCACGATCGAACCGTCGTCGCCCACGGAAATCCATCCCTCGATCGTGTTTTTATCCAATATCTCCTGGCTGTTTCCGAACTGATAGGTAACGTTTACCGACAGGCAACGGTTCAGCTTATCCGCTTTCTCATTCAGCGCCGCGTCGTCGGAGGTGATCTTCGCTTTCTTATAAACTCCCAGTTCTTCGAGCACCACCATCGAGTCCAGATTATGTACGGCGTCCTTTACCGCCTTCCTGACCTTGTCCTTGTCAAGAGCCGTTCCGTCTTCTTCCGGAATGACTTTATATCCTTCCCCCTCGATGTAGTCCGACAGATAGGCGTCTTTGGGTTCCACAATCTGTTCATCGTCCAGAAATATCAGCTTCTCAACGCGCTCATCCAGCATGTCGTCATCTGCTTTGATCATCGTATCGATCTGATATTCCGTCGGCATATCCCTGTGGTTCCACCAGTCCATCGGATCCTGCGACGCAAGATACTGCTCCAGAGAGCCGTCAAAAACATAATGCAGCCCGACTTCCTCCCCGGTGATCGTTTCCTTTATGCCGCCCCGCCCAATGATCGTAAGAATGTATTGGTCCATTTTCGAAGCTACCAGAGCCTCCACTTCATCTACCGTCTTCTGCGAGACATCGATTCCATTTACAACTGTATTCGGAAAGAAAACGGTACTGTACTGCTCCCCTTCGCCGGTATAATACAAATACCCTGCCGCTCCGGCAATTACGCCCAAAACCACGGCGACAGCTGCTCCCGTCGCGATCTTAACAGAAACAGGAGTCGGCTTCTTCTTCCGGCTTCTCGGTATTCTCTTCTCCCCCTCGGTCATTGCACACAAATTCCTCTCATTCATAATGATCTGTTAAATAGTATAGTCCAATCTTTTTCCGCTGTCCAGATCATTTGCGATGATTTTCAAAAAGATGATTTTCAAAAAGAAAAACCGGTCTCCCGCTGAGGAAACCGGTTTTCGTTTACGTCAGTATGCAAAAAACGCGCCAGTGACGCGCTTTTTGTATTTCCATGCAAGCAAGGCGCCAGTGACGCCTTGCTTGTATTTCCATGCGAGCAGGACGCCAGTAACGTCCCGCTCGTATTCATATGCATATCGGTTATGCATTTTCTGTTCGTTATGCGTTCTTTTCCTTCAGCAGATCGCGGATCTCCGCCAAAAGTTCCTCCGTAGTCGGTCCTGCCGGCGCCTCGGGCGCAGCTTCTTCTTCCTTCGCCTTGAACTGCGCGGTGATCGTATTGAGCACCTTAATGGCAAAGAAGACGCATGCCGCGATGATCAGGAAATTAATAATGTTCTGGATAAAGCTGCCATACAGGATCGCCGCTTCCGCGGTCACAACGTTCCCTGCTCCGTCAAGAACCGCCGGACGAAGCACCAGCTTGTAGTTGGTAAAGGTCGTACCGCCGGCAATCGCGCCTACGATCGGCATCATGATATCATTCACCATGGAATTAACGATCGTACTGAACGCGCCGCCGACGACAACGCCGACCGCCATATCTACGACATTGCCGCGGAAAATAAATTTCTTAAATTCCTCAATTGTGTCATGCATCTTTCCCATCCCAAACTGCCTCCTCCTTTGTTAACAAAATAGACCTTACAACTGCTTTCTTAATTATACATGCCGTTTTGGAAAATGTAAATCCTTAATTGTCTGTTGTTTGATAATTTTTGAACAATTTCGACATTTTCCATTGCTGCTTGGCGGACACACCGATCCGCCGGCCGGCTGATCGTCCGGACGGCGGCTCTTTCTTCGCCCGCGCGGCCCTGCCCGGCCTGTTCTCCTTTCTTCGCCCGCGCGGCCCTGCCCGGCCCGTTCTCCTTTCTTTGCCCGCGCGGCCCTGCCCGGCCCGTTCTCACAAGAAGCCGCGCCGTCTCATACAATAGAAAGGTAAGGAGGTGCCATATGAAACCCAAACTGGAAGTGAGAGACCTAAGCTACTCCTACCATGAATTAACGGGCGAGACCGTCGCCCTTTCCAATATATCCTTCGACGTCAGGGACGGTGAATTTTTCGTGATCGTCGGCCCGTCCGGCTGCGGCAAATCCACGCTGCTTTCCCTGCTGTGCGGCCTTCTTGAGCCGGAAGAAGGGACGATTCTCATCGACGGGATCCCCCGCCGCGAAAGCCGCGCCGTCATAGGCTATATGCTGCAGCGGGATCATCTGCTGGAATGGCGGACGATCCTGTCCAATGTATCTCTGGGCCTGGAGATCCGCAATTCGCACCGCCGCTCGCCGGACGCGCGCCGCGGCAGCTTCTTTGCGAAGCGGTCTGCCATCCCCGTTTCAAAAGAAGAACAGCCGCACCGTCCGGGAGATGGATCCCGCGACAGCCTGACGGCAATGCTGCGCGCCTACGGTCTGGAAGCATTCCGCGACGCGCATCCGTCGCAGCTGTCCGGCGGCATGCGGCAGAGGGCCGCGCTGATCCGTACGCTGGCCTTAAAACCGGATATCCTGCTTTTGGACGAACCGTTTTCCGCCCTCGATTATCAGACGAGGCTGGAGGTCTGCGACGACATCAGTTCGATCATTAAGACACAGAAAAAGACCGCCGTCCTGATCACCCACGACCTGTCGGAAGCCATCTCCGTGGCTGACCGGATCCTGGTGCTCACGAGCCGTCCCGGGCGTGTCAGAACGATTCTTGAGATCGACTTCGGCCCGGACGCGGGAAGACCCCTAAAGCGGCGGAACGCCCCGGAATTTGCCGCCTATTTCAATCAGCTATGGAAGGAGTTAAAATGCGATGAAACATCCCTTTGACCATACGCCCGCTGCGGCGGAAAAATGTTTTCGCGGGATCCGGCCGGGTTTAGGCGGTTCTGCCGGCGCCGCCAGACGCAACGCAGGCGCCGGGGATCTCTCACAAACCGCCAGCCGTTGTCCGAGTCCCCGGCAGCTCGCGTATCTGGAGGCGGAACACCGCCACCGCGTCCAGGTGCGGATCATCCGCGCAATGATCCTGATCCTTTTTCTGGCGCTGTGGGAGCTGCTTTCGGAACTCGGTATAATCGACTCTTTCATTTTCAGCAGCCCCGGCCGCATCCTGGCCTGCTTCCTTCAGATGGCGGCGGATGGCAGCATCTTTCTGCATACCGGCGTCACGCTGCTGGAAACCCTTGTCAGCTTCCTGCTGACCGTAGTGATCGCCGTGGCCGCCGCCGTCCTTTTATGGGCAAGCCGCAGCCTCTCGGAGATCCTGGAGCCTTATCTGGTCATGCTCAACAGCCTGCCCAAATCGGCCATGGCACCGCTGCTCATCGTCTGGCTCGGTAACAGCATAAAGACGATCATCGCGGCCGCCGTCTCGGTGGCGGTCTTCGGTTCCATCCTGACGCTGCATACCGGATTTATGCAGACCGACGCCGACAAGATCCGCCTGATCACGTCCCTTGGCGGATCGCGCCGCGACGTTCTGACGAAGGTGCTGATCCCCGCGTCCGTCCCGCTGATCATCAGCAACATGAAGGTCAACGTGGGACTCTGCCTTGTAGGCGTCATCATCGGGGAATTTCTGTCGGCCAGGGCTGGCCTGGGATACCTGATCATCTACGCGAGCCAGGTATTTAAAATGGATCTGCTCGTCATGTCGATCGTGATCCTGTGCCTGGTATCCACGATGCTGTATCAGGCAATATCCGTTCTGGAAAAAAAGGCCGTCCGATGACGCGGCGCGGAAATATGCCGGATTTTCCCCGAAATTATTGGCAATTTGTGATATTGGAATTTCCGTGCAGTCTGATATAATAGAACGTAAGAAAATGTATTTGTCCTGCCGTTATTCAGAGGTAAGCCTATGTACAGTAAGAAAAAAAAGCAGCCAACCAACCGCCGGCGTATCCTGGAATGTATCTACCGGAACGCGCCGTTGGCGCGCACGGAGATCGCCGAGATCACCGGCATTACGCCTGCCACCGTAACCAATACGGCCGCGCAGCTGATCTCCGACGGAGTTATCATGGAGGTAGGGGAAGCGGCGACGGAGGAGGCATCTTCCGGCCGCAGGAGAATCCTGGTCGATATCGTACCGGACTGCGCCTATTCCATTGGCGTGGAGTTTTCGGAGAAAGCCCTGGCCGCCTGCATCTGCGATATGAAAGGGAATATCTGCTCCCAGAAGGTCGTGCCGTTTACCGACGATCTTCTGCCCAACATCACCCGGCAGGTTACCGATATCATCATGCTCCTGATCGAGTCCTCGAAACTGGATTGGAAGCAGTTCACAGGCATCGGCATCGCGCTTCCCGGCCATCTCAGCATCGACGGGAATTCGCTGATCACCAACCGGCAGATCTGGGAGAATTTCCGCCCGGCAGAGATATCGGACAAATTCCCGATTCCGGTCGCCATGGAGAATAACGCCAGATGTATGGCCCTGGGAGCTTATCTTTTCCACCCGGACACCGTGCCTGACAGCTTCGCGCTGTTCCATGTGGGCCGAGGCATGTTCTGCGCCACTATGGTGGACGGCGAACTGTTTTTGGGCAACCATTATATCGCCGGAGAGATCGGGCACACCATCGTCAATGAGAACGGCCCCTTATGCGAATGCGGCAAGCGGGGCTGCCTGCAGGTCTATTCCAGCGAATCCAGGCTGGTGAGAACCGCGCGGATGCTGTACGAGAATTCTCCCGGTACCATGCTCCGCACGCTGGCGAAAAGCGCGGATGAAATCACGCTGGAGCAGCTGATCACCGCCTACTATATGGGCGACTCGGCGATCGGCGCCCTGATCAATGACGCGCTCCGGTACCTGAGTATCTCCACCGCCAACATCGTGATCACGATGAATCCCGGGAAGATCTTCATGCACGGCCAGCTGTTCGCCCACGAAGGGATCCGGGCCGAGCTGATGGACCACATCAACCGGCAGCTGGCTTTCATCGGCGATCCATACACCAACAGCGTTGAGATCCTGCCCTACTCGATCACCAACGGCGCCCTTGGCGCATGCGCCCTGGCGATCGACCGGTTTTTCTTATAGACCGGTCCGCTTCTCAGTTTCCTAAATAAAGTACATCGGGGACGTCCGCTGCGGTTTGCCGGACGTCCCCTTACTCATACCCATTCCCCTGTTCTGTATTTAAATTCCGCTCCCCCGCAGTCTTCTCCCCGCGGCGTATCCTGTTTCCAGCGAATAAATGATACACCGCCCCTGCCGCGAAGTTTTCGCAGCAGACTGCTTCTTCCGAACCTCTTCCTGACTTCTTTCCAGTTCTCCCCTGTCTTCCGGTTCAGCCGGCTCCCCCGGATCTATCGGTTCTTCCGGTTCTCTCGGGCCCTCCGGTTCTACCGATTCTTCTGATTCTACTGGTTCTACCGGTTCTGCCGCTTCTTCTATTTCTCCCGATCCTTCCAGTTCTCCCGATCCTTCCAGTTCTCCCGATCCTTCCAGTTCTCTCGGCCCTTCCGATTCTTCAGCTTCTTCCGTCGGCGTCCGCTCCTACATCCGCCGCGGCGCCCCACATCCGCAGTATTTCCGGAAACCGGTGAAATTCAGCGATACCTCATGTATTCGGTATACATCCAGATAGGGCTGAAAGTCAAGTTCTTTTTTCCGGATCGTATCCATGAACCGCGTCCAGCTCTCCTTCGCCTCGGCCGTCTGCCCCGAAGCCAACTGGGCGATCGCGTCCTCCAGATACACGATATATTCACAGTGATACCGCAGGATCTCCTGGAACCGGGCCTGCAGAGCGCTTTCCTTCTGCTTCGCGAAATATGCGCTCTGCGCGAAGTTCTCCGTCAGCACATGGGCCTTGCGCATCCGCTCCGCCATGTCCGGATTGGTTCTTGGTCCTTTGTTGTTGAAATAATCGCAGTCGGAAAGCTCCGAAAGCTCTGTCAGGTAAGCAAGCACATCCTGCCAGCCGCCGCCGTAAGCCGCCTGGTAATACTCCTTCACTATATCGTCGAAACGGCTGTTAATATCCAGAAGTTTCCGCCCCATCACATAATTCGGCAGATAGTTGGGCATGCCCGCCCGAAACTCCTGACAGCTGATATGACCATTTAGCTTCATCTTCCCCAGCTGGGCGATATCGTCATGGATGATCCTGCTGATATGTACATACCCGAAATCGCCGAAATGAGCACGCCCCAGGTGATAGTCGTACACAAAGCTGTCCCCGGAGAAATGCTCCTGCCACGCCCGCAGATGAGCCAGGTTCTGTCCCAGATTCACCGGCAGCGTGATGTGATTGCGCTCATACGGCGGAACCGGCGGCAGCTCGTCGTCGATCTGATAGGCGCTGTTAAAGCTGCGGCTGATCGGCGCAAACATCAGCACAAAACGGTCCGGATTTCGGATCTCCTCGGTCACCGGCGGCCACAGCAGTTCCTGATACAGCAGGAACACGATGCGCGTGTCCATCTTCCTTGCGGACAGCTTCTCGTCGATCACATTCAGGATTCGGATATACTGGTCTGTGGGAATGCTCTTTACGCATTCCTCGCACTCACAGTGATTATTGCACTCATCCGCCAGCCATACATGCAGGTAATCCACGCCCGGATGGGACTCCGCGTAGCGGACCACGCTCTCGCTGAACGCCTCCACCACGTCCGGATTGGAATAGCAGAGGTTTGTATTCATCGGAACCCCGTGGAAAAATTCCCTCTTTCCGTTCACCTGCGCCAGCATGGAGCGCTGCTTCTCCGTGATCTGTATATCGCTGGCCTTCCAGTCCATGGACGGGATCCCGATACTCTCCCCGGTCCACCCATGGCC
>CANPYE010000103.1 GCA_947588005.1 uncultured Lachnospiraceae bacterium
TGGCTGGTGTGGCCCTCGATGGTCAGGTAGCCGTCCTTCAGCTCCGCCTTCAGGTCTTCCTTCTTAAAGCCCGGCATATCGATATCCAACTCGTAGCCGCCTTCATGCTCGCGGATGTCGGTCTTCATCAGCTGGTTCATACGCACCTCCGGCAGGTTGTCGCGGAAGGGGAACCCATCCATCCAGTCGTCAAACAATCTCTCTCCAAAAATACTAGGCATCAACATAACGCATCGCTCCTTTTCTATGAAAATGTATTTTTTACTTTCCGCAAAGGTCTTTCCCTTTGTTCTAGGTGTAATATAACACATATTGTTAGCACTGTCAAGTGGTGAGTGCTAATTTTTTTCGATTTCACATTTTTTTCACAGAATTTTCTATTTTTGTTCAAGAACGCCCTTTACAATGACAACATCGCCGCCGCAGGCAGCCGGAGCAAAGCCACGAAATCCGTCGCAGAACTCGTGCCGCTTCCCTCCTCTGCCCGCGCGGTACCGAAATCAATGACAGAAGGAGGTTCCCATGGATTACCGGCATGAATGGAAGCACGAGATCAACTGTTCCGACATGATCGCGCTGCGTCAGCGCCTTCGGGCGGTCGCTTCCGCGGACGAACATACGATAAACGGACGGTATCAGATCCGAAGCCTGTATTTCGACGATCCCGCCGATACAGCGCTGCGTGAAAAGCTTGACGGCGTCAGCCGCCGGGAAAAATTCCGCATCCGATATTATAATCAGGACACATCCATGATACACCTGGAAAAGAAAAGCAAACTGGCAGGGCTTGGAAATAAGCAGGCGGCCGCCCTTACCGCGGAGCAGGCGCAGGCCATCGCGGACGGAGACACCGGCTGGATGGCCGCCTCCGGCGACGCGCTGCTGCTTGAACTCTACGCTAAGATGCGCGGCGGCGGCCTGCGGCCCAAAACCATTGTGGACTACACGCGGGAGCCGTTCGTCTACGGTCCCGGCAATGTCCGCGTCACTCTGGACTACGACATCCGCACCGGCCTTACCTGTACGGATTTCCTGAATCCAAACTGCGTAACGATCCCGGCCGGAAACGCGCCGATCATCCTGGAAGTCAAATGGGACGGCTTCCTGCCGGACATCATCCGCGACGCCGTGAGACTCACCGGGCGGCGGGCGGGCGCATTTTCCAAATACGCCCAGTGCCGGATCTATGGGTAGCGGGACATTTCCGTCAGGCGCAGTATACTGGGCGCAAAAAGCGGCAAACCAAATATGAAAAAACAGCAGATCCGGCCCCCAAAAAGCGGCAGATCTGCCAGAAGCACCCCAAAAGCAATAAATAATTATAAATTTAAATTAAGAAAGGACAATTTCGCCATGACATTCAGCGACATTTTCAAATCCAGTTTTCTGGAAAACGTAACCTCCATCAGCGTCCTCGACATGACGCTCGCACTGGTCCTGGCATTCGGCCTGGGCATGTTCATTCTTCTCGTATACAAGAAAACCTATCAGGGCGTCATGTATTCCTCCAGCTTCGGCGTCACCCTGCTGGCCCTGACCATGATCACCACCCTGGTCATCCTGGCGGTCACCAGCAATGTGGTTCTGTCCTTAGGTATGGTCGGCGCCCTCTCCATCGTCCGTTTCCGCACGGCGATCAAGGAGCCGTTAGACATCGCCTTTCTGTTCTGGTCCATCGCGGTAGGCATCGTGCTGGCGGCGGGGATGATCCCTCTGGCCGTGATCGGCAGCGTGATCATCGGCGTGATCCTGCTGGTATTTGTCAACCGCAAATCCCACGTAAATCCCTACATTCTGGTCTTCCAGTGCGCCGGGCACGAGTATGAAACGACGGCGAAGGCATTTCTGGAGCAGAATGTAAGCCATCTCTCCGTCAAGAGCAAGACGGCCCAGAAAGGCATGGTGGAACTGAACCTGGAAGTCCGGCTGAAGGACGACAACACCGATTTCATCAATGCGCTGGCCGCGATGCCCGGCGTCAACAGCGCCGTGCTGGTCAGCTACAACGGAGACTATATGGGGTGACAGATCATGCTGCAGCAAAAAATATATGAGGTGATCGACTATGGCAGCAAGCAAACACATTGACCGGATCTGCGTCATTGCGATCGTCTGCACGCTCCTTCTGACCATCCTTTTCATGAATGGGCAGAGGCTCGGGCTCACGGTCCTGGCGGACGAGGATGCCGGCGGCGGCCAGTTTACGGCCAACGACCTGGACGCAGACTGGGCCGACGAAGCCGGCGACGCGACGCGAATTACACTGACCGGCGACGGAGCTGAAATCCACGGCAACGGCGCGTATTTCTACGACGGAAGCGTTCAGATCGTGTACGCAGGCAAATACATTGTCTCCGGCCAGCTGGACAGCGGCAGTCTCGTTATCGACGCGGATAAGGACGACAAGATCTGGCTTTTGCTGGACGGCGCTTCGATTAAAAACGATGACGGCGCCGCGATCCTGGTGGAGCAGGCGGAAAAGGTATTCCTCACCCTGGCGGACGGGACGGAAAATGAAATTGCGGGCTGGGCAGCGGCCGGCGAAGGAAACGGTACGGACGCTTCCGGCGGCGACCCTTCCAGAAATTCTCTTAGCAATGAATCCGGGAATGTTTCCGCCAGCGTGTCCAGAAACTCTTCCGGTAATGCATCCGGGAACTCTTCTGCCAGCGTTTCGGGAAACTCTTCCAACAGTGCATCCGGGAACTCTTCCGGCAGCATCGACGGCGCGATCTACTCCCGCGACGATCTGACGATCAACGGCGGCGGTTCCCTTACCGTCACGACCGGCTATCAGCACGCCATTGTCTGCAAGGACGACCTAGTGATCACCGGCGGACAGATCGCGGTCACGGCGGCGCAGGACGGCCTTCACGCCAACGACAGCGTGCGGATCGCAAACGCGGATCTGACGATTCAGGCCGGCGACGACGGCATCACCGCGTCCAACGACGACAATACCAGCTATTTCTATATGGAATCCGGCAGCGTCACGATTCCTTCCTGCTATGAAGGGATCGAAGCGATCGACGTCATAATCAATGGCGGCAGTCTCGACATCACCCCGACGGACGACGGCATGAATGCGAATGGCTACGGCACTTCAAGCATTACCATCGCCGGCGGCGATATCCGCATCGTGAATCCCACCGGACGCGACGCGGACGGACTGGACTCCAACGGAAGCATTTATATCACCGGCGGCAATCTGTTCATCAGCGTGAACGGCAGCGGCTCCAACTGCGCCTTAGACTGCGGCACCGAAAGCGGCGGCGTCTGCGAGATCAGCGGCGGCACCGTCATTGCGGCCGGCGGCAGCGGCATGGCGGAGGGCTTTGATTCCACGTCGGAACAATGCTTTATCATGCAGACCGTCTCCACCACAGCGGAGAACGCTTCCGTAATCCTGAAAAATGAATCCGGCGAGACCCTCCTGTCCGGAACTGTACCCTGCAGCTTCTCCTCCATCATCCTCAGCGCGCCGCAGCTTCAGATGGGCGGGACCTGCACCATTACAATCGACGGCACGGAAACAGAGGTCGTGGTCGATAACTCCTCCGCGGGCGGCTTCGGTATGGGCGGCTTCGGTATGGGCGGCCGGTTCGGCGGTATGCGGGGCGGTATGAACGGAAATATGAACGGAGACATGGATGAAGGCGCGGACGGCGACATGGGCGATGGCATGAGTGAGGGTATGAACGGCGGCATGGGCAGAAGGCCTGACAGAAGCATGGGCGGGGAGGCGCTGCCGGACGGCGAAGCGCCGCAAATTCCGGACGGCGAAGCGTCTCAAATGCCGGACGGTGAAGCGCCGCAAATGCCGGACGGTGAAGCGTCTCAAATGCCGGACGGCGGGCGCAGGAGTTTCTCTGACAGTCAGTCGCAATCCGGGCAGCCTGCTTTTCCTGGCTCCGACGCGCAGGAAACAGCGCCCGGCGGCGCTCAAGCCCCCGGCGGCGTTCAAATCCCCGGCGGTATGCAGGAACGGATGAAATTCCGGGATGCCGCCGGAGACAGCAGCTTTCAGCCCGGTCAGAACGGCGGCCTTATGCAGCGGGGACAGCGTCAAAACGGGAACACCCCCGCTGCGGAAGCCGAAACCATAACCGTTTCTCCCGAAACATGGCCCCTGATCGGCATTTCCGCACTTTGTCTTGTCGTCGGGCTGTTGGTCGCATGGAAGGTAAAGCATTAAGATAAATACCGCTATGAATCCCTGAAAAGTTGTGCTATACTAGGCGTAAAACAGCGCCCCGCACGGACGCGCTAAAGGAGGTTTTTCCACCATGGCAGACCGCAATCTCACCCTGCTGACCGATCTTTACGAGCTTACGATGATGCAGGGATATTTCAAAGAACAGGAACAGAATGTAACCGTGATCTTCGACGCCTTCTACCGCAGCAATCCCGGCGGCGGCAGTTACGCGATCTGCGCCGGACTGGAGCAGGCCATCGATTATGTAAAGAACATCCATTTCAATTCCGAAGACATCGACTATCTCCGCTCCACCGGCCTTTTTGAAGAAGAATTTCTTAAATACCTGCGCGGATTCCATTTCAGCGGCGACATCTACGCGATCCCGGAAGGCACCGTGGTATTCCCGAAGGAGCCGCTTGTGAAGGTGATCGCCCCCATCATGGAAGCGCAGTTCGTTGAGACAGCGCTTCTGAACATCATCAACCACCAGAGCCTGATCGCCACCAAGGCGTCCCGCGTGGTTCATGCGGCCCAGGGCGACGGCGTCATGGAGTTCGGCCTGCGGCGCGCCCAGGGGCCGGACGCGGGAATCTACGGGGCCAGAGCCGCCATGATCGCGGGCTGCGTAGCCACTTCCAATGTTCTGGCCGGGCAGATGTTCGACGTGCCGGTCCGCGGGACGCACGCCCACAGCTGGGTCATGAGCTTCCCGGATGAGCTGACCGCCTTCCGCGCCTACGCCAGTATTTTCCCGTCCGCCTGCATCCTGCTGGTGGACACCTACGATACGCTGAAATCCGGCGTTCCCAACGCGATCAAAGTCTTTACCGAGATGCGTGAAAAGGGCATCCCGCTGACCTTCTACGGCATCCGCTTAGACAGCGGCGACCTGGCGTATCTCTCCAAGGAAGCCCGGAAGATGCTGGACGCGGCGGGTTTTTCCGACGCGGTTATCTCCGCTTCCAACGACCTGGACGAGAACCTGATCACCAGCTTAAAGCTGCAGGGCGCCGAGATCCACTCCTGGGGCGTAGGCACGAACCTGATCACATCCAAGGACTGCCCCTCCTTCGGCGGGGTCTACAAGCTGTCCGCCATTTTTGACGAAGACACGGATACATTTATCCCGAAGATCAAGGTGTCAGAGAACGCCGAAAAGATCACGAATCCCGGCAATAAAGTGATCCGCCGCATCTACGACAAAAAGACCGGCAAGCTGGTTGCCGACCTGATCTGCCTTGCGGACGAGGTCTACGACGAGAAGGATCCGCTGCTGCTTTTCGACCCGGTCAACACCTGGAAGCGGACGAACCTGGAAGGCGGAACCTACACGATCCGCGAGCTGATGGTGCCGGTATTCCTGGAAGGCCAGTGCGTCTACCAGTCGCCGAAGGTCATGGAGATCCGCGACTACTGTGCAAAGGAGATCGGCACGCTCTGGGAGGAATCCCTGCGTCTGGAATTCCCGCATAAGATCCATGTGGATCTGTCCCTGCCGCTTTGGAAAATGAAGCAGGAGCTTCTGGCCGCCCATTCCGCCTGAAAATGCGCACCGGCGACGCTGTGTTCACAAAAAGTTTATAATTTCTTTACAAACTTGCTAAACGTATTTCATATTTATTCTCTATAGTATAAACAGTTAAGAAATTAACTGAATGTTTCAACCTTCACAGACATTTAGATAAAATTTTTTTCATAATCTGCCGGCATCCCGAAAGGGTTGCCGGCTCCTCCCTTTTTCGGGGAAATAATCCCGTTTGTCAGGATATTTTCGAAACCGGCTGCGCATACTTCCATATCATCACACGTTCCTGTCCGCGACCAGACCAGACTGCTTTTCGCCGGGCGCCCATAAAAAAACGGACGCGGCGCAGACAACGGACAGTGAACTATCGTATGGAGGAAGCGACATGGCATTTTCAACGAAAATAGATGACAATATCCGTCTGTTCAATGAGAGACTGGACGTTGCGGCGAATTTTGACGTGGTATACCGGGTCCTCACAATCGGCGGACGCATGGCCTGCCTGTATTTTGTGGACGGTTTTACGAAAGACGACGTGCTCTTAAAGCTTCTGCAGATCTGGGAAGGCGTACAGCCGGAAGCCATGCCGCAGGACGCTCACGAATTTTCCAAGCAGTACATTCCCTACGGAGAAATCGGGCTTTTGGAGAACGAGGCCGACGTGATCACGCAGCTTCTGACGGGTATCTCCTGCATTTTCATCGACGGTTATGACAAATGTCTGACTGTGGACTGCCGCGTCTATCCGGCCAGAGGCGTGCAGGAACCGGACAAAGACAAGGTCATGCGCGGCTCCCGGGACGGCTTCGTGGAAACGCTGATCTTTAACACAGCCCTGATCCGGCGGCGGATCCGCGACCCGAAACTGACCATGGAGATTCTGAATGCCGGCGAAAGCTCCCATACGGATATCGCGGTCTGCTATATGAAAGGCCGGGTGGACGAGCATATGCTTGCAATGATCAAAGAGCGGATCCGAAACATCCAGGTGGACGCCCTGACGATGAACCAGGAGAGTCTTGCGGAATGCCTGTATCCGAATAAATGGTACAACCCGTTCCCAAAATTCAAATTTTCGGAACGGCCGGATACCGCCGCCGCGTCGATCCTGGAAGGAAATGTAGTGATTCTGGTAGATAACTCTCCCGCCGCTATGATCCTGCCGTCATCGGTCTTCGATATCATCGAGGAAGCGGACGATTACTATTTCCCGCCGGTGACCGGGACTTATCTGCGGCTCTCGCGGATGACAACCTCTATCCTGGCGCTCATTCTGACGCCGACCTGGCTTCTGCTGATGCAGAATCCCCACATACTGCCGCCCTGGCTGCAGTTCATCAAGCTGTCGAAGGAGCCTTACGTGCCGCTGATTGCCCAGCTTCTGATTCTGGAATTTGCCATCGACGGTCTCCGTCTGGCGGCCATTAACACGCCGAGTATGCTGACCACGCCCTTAAGCGTTATCGCCGGTATCGTGCTGGGCGAATACGCGGTCAGCTCCGGATGGTTTTCCAGCGAGACCATGCTGTATATGGCCTTTGTAACCATAGCAACCTATTCACAGGCAAGCTTCGAATTAGGTTATGCTTTGAAATTCATGCGGGTCATTATTCTCCTACTGACAACGGCTTTCGACCTGTGGGGCTATATCGCGGGAATGATCTTTGCCGCCTGCGCGGTCGTCTTCAACCGGACGCTGTCCGGGAAAAGCTATATTTATCCGCTGATCCCGTTCAGTCTGCGCGAGCTGAAAAAGCGGTTCCTGCGGGGCCGGCTGCCCCACAAGAGCCGCAAAGATTCCTGATGCGCGCCGGGATCCGCCGGGCGTCTGCCTGTGCGTTTCCGGTCAAACAACGCCAGCATATTTTTCACCCGCCCTGCCATTCGTCCGCCGCGCCTGGCCCTGGATCCGCTAAACGCCTGCCTGCCCCCCGCCAAACAGCGCCGGTATTTTCACCCGCCCTGCCGTTCTTCCGCTGCAGCGGACTTCTCTGGACGGACAGCCGCGCTGCGGCCCCCGCTCAGCACACGCCAGACCTGCGGCGCATAGCGCCCAAGAAGCTTCGCCGCCTGCCAGCTGAGCGCATAGCCGATGGCCGGCATTGCAAGATAAAGCACCGCGGCCAGAAATACATTGCCGGGGAACGCCCTTGCCGCCAGCTTGCCGATCAGGCGCACCGGCAGGAAATGGAAGGCATAAACGAAAAAGGTACATTCCATAAACGGCCTGCGTTCGGGAAGCCGCCGCTCATCTATTAAGAGCCACATGCCCACCGGCACCAGACTGCGGCCAAGAACAATGGACGGGATCTTCGCATGCAGATAAAGATCTGCCGCACAGACCGCGCCGAGCAGCACCAGCTCCGCCCCCAGAATGCCGCGGTATTTATCCCAGCCGCTCTCCGCAAAGCTTCTGCAGTGCAGAGCCGCGAACGCCGCGACACTGTAATAGGTGAGCGCGTCCAGATTCAGCCACGGAAGCTGCACGCCGCTTCGGATTCCCCAGATCAGCAGTCCCAGCCAGAGGATCCCGGTCACGACGTGTTCCATTGCCAGATATAGCACCGGCGCCAGAATGGTCAGCAAAAGCAGCTGGAACATGAACCAGAACACCGGATTCATCGTATAAAGAAGCGCCGCCCGAAGCATATCCGCTGCGGAAAACGGCATTCGCTCCCGGTTGACGATATCGGACAGATACGGAATGTAGCTTGCGATCAGAAAGCCGAAATAATAGAGCAGATTCCAGAGCAGATAAGGAACCAGCAGGCTGGTAACGCGCCGTTTCCATTTGCCGACCAGGTCCTGCCAGGTAAAATTGCGGTAGAAAAGATACGCGGAAAGCATCATAAAACAGGGGATGCTCGCCCGCGCAGGTTCGAGAGCCGCCCCATTCTGGAACGTCCACAGGGGATGGCCCGCGGCCGATTCCCCCAGAAACAGTTCCGCGTTGCCGGCATGGTTCCAGATCACCAGAAGACAGCAGATGAACTGGAACCAGCCGACCTTTTTCCGGAAGTCTCTTTCCTCCATAGTTTCTCCATGTAAAGGCAGGCCGCTGTGCCTGGCGGCCCTAAGTTTCTCCACACAAAGACACGCGGCTGTTCCAAGCGACAGCGCCGCTGTGCCTGGCGGCCCTGAGTTTCTCCTCGCAAAGACGCGCCGCTGTTCCAAGCGACAGCGCCGCTGTGCCTGGCGGCCCTGAATTCCCCCTCACAAAGACACTCGGCGTTCTCTCCGCGGTCTGCCTACAGCGACGCCGCGATCTTCTCCATATGCTCGATATCCTTATGGCAGTGCGACGGAGCCGAATTCTCCAGAAGCATCGCGATCTGCGGCTTCTCCTTCTTTATCCATTTAAGCAGTGTCTCGTAATGGAACCAGCCTTCGCCGACATCCACGGTCTTCGGCTGGCCGTCCTCGATGACAAAGTCCTTGATATGCAGCATCGTGATCCGGTCCCCGTAAAGCTGGAACGCCTTTTCCAGGATTCGGTCCTGATCCTTATAATTCTCGCCGTTGATCAGATTCACCGCATCCAGGAGCGCATCCACATTCGGCGAGTCAATGTCCCGCAGGAAACGGTGCATCATCTCCGGGCAGTACAGCGTGTGGTTATGAACCGCCTCAACGCCCACGGTCATGCCCAGTTTCTCCGCCGCCGCCACGATCTCCCGCATACTCTTAAGAAGCAGCTGGTAGCAGCCCTCCGTGTAGGTGTAGGGCGTCTGTTTTCCATTTACGTCATAACGGCCGGTCTCCGTGCCGACCATATCCGCCCCCAGAATCTTCGCATACTTCAGATGCTCGATGAAGCGGTTCACTTCGGCCTGCCGTTTTAACTCATCTGGATTCACCGGATTGATATAGCAGCCCAGAACCGCCACATGGATCCCCCTCTTATCCAGCTCGTTCCGCACATAGTGGGCCATTCCCGGCGAATAATGTCCATAGCTGAAATCATAGTCCGTAAATGACTTGCTCATAGCCAGCTGGATCTGCATGATCCCATTCTCTTTCACATGGTCCAGCACCTCCGTCACCGTGCCGGGACGGCAGATATCGTGACACCTCATACCAAAATTCATACGGAAACCTCCTCTCAAATTCTTAACGCTATTCATATTTTATCATGTTCTCCGGACATGCTCCCTCCGGGGGATGCGCACGGTTCGGTCCGGTGTTTTGTCCTCGCTTCGCTCGGACTCCGAACCGGCGCGGTATAATCTCTGTCGAGATTGTACCAAGCCGCTAGCGCGGCGGCTAGCCCCAGTTACATTTTTTCCACTACTTCTTCAAAAAAAGTAGCAGTT
>CANPYE010000104.1 GCA_947588005.1 uncultured Lachnospiraceae bacterium
TACAACGGTGCAGGAGCATTTAAGAGACAGATATCCAGTATCTCTGCACCGTCTCCCCGTCCACAACGACTTCATTTTCCAGCACGCCGCCGTTTTTGATAATACTTCTGGCGGAAGCAATGTTATCCTTATCGCACACCATAAGCACCCGGCGGATCCCGAGCTTCCTGCATTCCTCAAGCGCCAGACCGATCATAGCCGTAGCGACTCCCTTGCCACGCTCCGAGGGCCGGACACCGTCGCCGATGTGTCCGCCGTCCAGCAGAAGCCGGTCGTTTAAGCGGTGCCGGATATTGACCGCTCCCACCATGATGTTCCGGTCCGCGTCCAAACAGAAAAAAGTGGAATCAGGGACCTTTCCTTCTTTTTCCTCCTCCAGTTCCAGACCGGCCAGGAAGCGGTCATAGTCGTGGCAGTCTGTTTTCGTGATCGCCCACGGAACAATGTGCTCGCCGGAGGCGTACCACTCTTCCATCATGTCGCAAACCAGCGTCTTATTGTCATACGACGCTTTTACCAGTCGCAAATTCATGCATCTGTCCTCCCTGGACTTCCTGCCTTCCGGCTACCCGTACACCACTTCCGATTCATTCGCTGCCCGGTTGACCGTGCTATCAGTTCATTTCTTTCGGACTGTCGTGCTGTTTCTGCCATCCACTTTCCGGCTGTCCGTATATCCCGGTCATCCGTTTTCCGGCTGCCCGTGCATACCTGCCGCCAACTTTCTGACTGCCCGTACATTCCAATTATCCATTTCCCGGCTACCGCAACGTTCAGAGCAGTTCCGAAAATTTCAAAATCTACTCAACCATCTCAAGGATCGACTCCCCGATGCACCCCTCCGGCATCTTCACGCCGAAGTTATCTGCCACCGTGGCTCCGATCACTGCAAACGTATCCTGATCCGGCAGGACACCGCCGCCTGCCATGGATGGCGAATACGCCAGGAAAGGCACCGTCTCCTTCGTATGATCTGTCCCCGTGTGGGTCGGATCGTTGCCATGATCGGCAGTAATGATCAGCAGATCGTCCTCCTTAAGCTTCGGCAGCAGTTCGCCCAGCTTCACATCGAACCGCTCCAGTTCCTGACCGTAGCCGATGGGATCCCTCCTGTGCCCCCACAGCGCGTCGAAATCTACCAGATTCACGAAACAAAGCCCATGGAAATCCTTATCCGCGATCTCGATGGTCTGCTCCATACCATGGACACTGCTCTTGGATTTATAAGCCTCCGTGATGCCTTCGCCGTCGAAGATATCCCGGATCTTGCCCACGCTGATCACATCGAAGCCGGCCGCCTTCAGCGCGTCCAGCGCCGTCTTTCCGTAGGGCTTCAGCGCGTAGTCGTGGCGGTTGGATGTGCGCTTAAACTCGCCTTTCTTCCTGCCCACGTACGGTCTCGCGATGACACGGCCCACCTTCCATTCGTCTTTCATCGTCAGCTCCCGGGCGATCTCGCAGCACCGGTACAACTCCTGCAGCCCGAAGGTTTCCTCATTGCCGCAGATCTGCAGCACCGAATCCGCAGAAGTATAAACGATCATATCGCCGGTGGCGATTTCATGCTCGCCCAGTTCGTCCAGAATCTCCGTGCCGCTGGCCGCCTTATTTCCCACGATCTTATGTCCCGTGCGGCGGGTCAGTTCATCCAGAAGTTCCTGGGGAAACCCGGTGTCCGTAAATGTCTTGAACGGCTTCGTGATATGAAGCCCCATCATCTCCCAGTGGCCGGTCATCGTGTCCTTGCCCACGCTGGCCTCGAAAAGCCTGGCGTAACGGCCCATAGGCTCCTTAACCGCCGCCACATGAGTAAGCGGATGGAGATTGGCCATGCCAAGCCTTGCCAGATTCGGGATCGCAAAGGATTCCATCCTCTCGTCGATATGCCCCAGCGTATCCGTCCCGGCGTCGCCGTATTCCGCGGCGTTGGGCATGGCGCCGATGCCTAAAGAATCGATAACGACTACAAAAATGCGATGATATTTTTCCATTTTTTCTCCCTTCTTTGTATGCGGCGGTTTTCCTTTCACAGAAGACCGCCTTAATGATTATTCAATATATGATATCCTCACGCTTTCTCTATCGCATTGACATACAGGATTCTCACGAACAGCGCTCTCCGTATCTCGACATTTTACAAAAATGAACGCCTGTGGCTTATCTTCCTGAAACTCATCTACTCTTTCCTGTTAAGCCACTCTCTGCACTCCAATGGGTAATTGGTGATCACCCCGGCGTACCCTCTTTCATAAGCCTTCGCCAGATCCTCCATATCGTTGACCGTCCACGCGTTGATACGGATACCGTAGCGGCGGCAGCTTTCCAGGATCTCGTCGGTCACGCCCGTATGATCCGGATGATAGCACGCAAACCCGTACCGATTGCAGTAATATCCAGCGTTACCCATACCGAAGCGGCTGATCAGCGCGCCGCACTCGCATTCCGGCAGCAGTTCCTTCATCCGCAAAAGGCTCACATGGTTGAACGACGAGAACATCATACGCTGCTGCAGACCGTACCTCTTCACAATCTCCGCCGTCTTCTCCTCAAGCTCCTCATAGTAATAAAACCCGGTCTTCAACTCCACGTTCGTGGAAATACTCTGTTCCGCCGCCCATGCGCAGTATTCCTCAAACAGCGGGATCCTCTCAAATTCCGTCAGCTGCGGAAACAGTTTGGCCGCGTTCATCTGCCGCAGTTCCTCCCAGGTATGGTCCTTCACCGCGCCGGTGCCGTCCACGGTCCGTCCCAGCACCTCGTCATGGCACACCACCACCTGCCCGTCCTTCGTCACATGGACGTCCAGCTCGATCTCGTCACATCCGGCCTCTACGGCCTTCTCAAACGCCAGCATCGTGTTCTCCGGATACTTTCCGCTGTAACCTCTGTGTGCAATCACTTTCATTGCGAAATCTCCTTTGTATGCATAACTTATCATATACTATGACATTCCGTCAATATATTCCGGCGGACTTTTCATTCATTTTACTTGCTATTCTGCCGAAAAAATGTTACAATCAATAATGAGTAGAAGCTTTGTCAACCGCCACCATATCAGCGGGGGGAAATGTATGAAAAAAGTTACAATCAAACAGGTTGCCGACAGGGCGGGCGTATCGACCGCCTGTGTTTCTATGATTCTGAACGGCCGCAACCTTTCCCGTTTTTCGGAAGAAACGATCCAGAATGTCAACAGCGCCAGCCGGGCGCTCGGTTATGTGCAGAAGCACCGCACTCCGCACCGAAGCCAGCGCCAGCTGATTCTGATCATATGCCCTTCCATGATGAATCCCTACTACGCCACCCTGGTTCAGAGTATGGAGCAGGAAGCGCGGCTGCGCGGATTTACCAGCCTGATCTATACCACCTACTGGGACAAGGATGCGGAACGCGAGGCGCTGGAACTGGCTAAGGAAAAGACGGTATCCGGCGTGATCTTCGCGATGATCCCGCAGCAGCCGGCTCTCGCCGAAGAAACCAGCCTCCAGGTGCCGATGGTCACGGTCGGGGACCGTTCTATCAATATCAAGATCGACACGGTGGACGTGAACAATTACGAGGCGGGACGCATGATGGCGTCTCACCTGATCAGCATGGGTCACCGGCATATCGCCTATCTGTCCACAACGCTGAATGAGGAACATTCCTCGCGCCTGAAACGCTGCATGGGACTTCAGGATGAATTTCACCGGTCCTGCCCCGCCGGGAGCGTGACCGTGTTCAGCGAGGACGTGTCCTCGGAACAGGAGCTTCATGTGCTCGACGTGGAACATGAAGTCGGATATTCTCTGGCCAAGCGCTGTCTCGACGAAAATCCCGAGGTGACCGCCATGGTGGCGATCAACGACATGGTAGCCTACGGCGTCCGGGAAGCGCTGATCGACGAGGGACGCAGGATCCCGGAGGACATCAGCCTCTGCGGCTTCGACAATATTTACCCGTCCCGGTTCCACGGTATGGAACTGACGACCGTTGAACACGCGATCGTCGAGCGCGGCCGCAGCAGCATCCGCCTTCTGGCGGAAAAGCTGGAGAAACTGCCGTTTGAGGCGCATTCCGGCGCGATTCACCGTATGGAATACCAGAGCCGTCTGGTCGTAGGCGGAAGCACCGGCACGGCCAGGGCCGTATAAATATCAGACCGGCGTTTTGCCGAACAAAAGGCGGTCCATCTCTCCCAGGGAAGCATACACTTCATCCGGCTTTACCTGGGAGTTTTTGATGTCTTTCAGCTTCGTCTCCCCGGACAGCACCAGAAATCCCTTCGCGCCGTGATGAACACCGACGGCCACATCCGTATAGAGCCGGTCGCCCACAAACGCGACCCTCTCCCTGCTGACGCCGGTCTTCAGAAGCACCATATCCACGGTCTCCTGAAACGGCTTACCCAGATACTTTGGCTCAGCGCCTGTTGACAGCGTAACCGCCGCGCAGATCGCGCCGCAGTCCGGCATAAATCCGTACTCGGTCGGACAGTTGATATCCAGATGCGTCGCCAGGAAAACGGCTCCTTCCCGGATGTAGGTGCAGACGCGCTCCAGCTTCTCATAAGTCAGCGTGGTATCGAAACCGACGACAACGATGTCGGGGCGGGAGGCAGCTGCACTCCCCGAGATCTCTGCACCGCCCGCCGGCTTACCCGCAGACGCCGCATCCCACAGGCGGATCCCTTCCTGACGGAAGCTTTCCTCAAGCGCGGGCGTACCGGCCAGATAGACCGTCTTCCCCGGATAAGCTGCCTTTAAGTACGCGATCGTCACATCGCCGGACGTCATGATCTGATCCCGGCTGATGGGACAGCCCATCCCTGCCAGCCGTTCCATATAGGCCTTCGGGGAACGGGAGGAATTGTTCGTAAAAAATAATATCTTCTTTCCGCTTTCCCGGACATGATCCACAAAGTCGAGCGCCCCGTTGATCAGACGGTCGCTGAGATAAAAGGTTCCGTCCAGATCCAGGACGAAAAGATCGATCTCTTTCAGCTTTTCCGCCCGGATGCCGTCGTCCGGCAAAGCCGGCAGGACATGCATCCGGCCCGTTCCATCTGACTCCGTTTCCTGTCCGTCCGTTACATCCGGTTCATGTATCTGTCCTTTCGTTTCCTGCGGGCAGGAAAGCGTTTCCGTGTTCATCGGATATCATCTCCTCGTCATACTTTTCAGAGCAAAACCCCTGTGTCTCGTCTATACCAGACGTATTCTGTATTTTGCCAAGTCGCCAACCGTATACTGGCCGCATGAAATGCTGGCTCACGCGCGGCCGACGCTCTTTGTCGCGATCACATCCACGCCCGTACCGGCGCAGTCCGCGATCACCACAGCTCCCATTTGCACCGGCGCGTCCACGCGCGCGGCGCGGATTTCCTTCATCACATCGAATATTTTCCCTTTCGGGATGTCGGTCCTTGTCTTCACCGATACTCTGGCAATCGTTCCGCCGTTTACCCGCACGCTGGACGTGACGATCCGGGTAGGGCTTAAGACTTCCTTCTTCGCGTAATCCTCGCCCCGCGGACAGGTATTGCCGGTCACGGTCAGACTGCCGCCGTCCATCGTCACGGTCAGCGCGCAGCCCATGGGACAGTTGATACAGGTCAGTTCCCTTACTTCCATCACTCCACCTCCGTCCGGATCGTGATCCGCTCCGTCTGCGGATACTCCGCCAGGCTTTTCTTCGTTAAAACCACCTGCTCCATCTCGCCGGGAGCCAGAACCTTTTTCTTCTTCCGCGAGATCAGCTGATCATCATAATATACGGAAATGTACCGGTCCCTGTAAACGTCCGCCACGCGGAACCGGACAGTCACGCTATCGCGCATGCCGTCTGTTTCCAGAAACTGGGGCACGGTATAGCGGACGCCGTCTGCGGCAATCAGCGGGATCCCATTCGCATGACCGCGCCGGTCCGTATGAGCCGGCTGCGCGTCTTCTTCCGCTTCCGAAGCCGTCACCATTTTCTTCCATTCCCCGTCTGCCGCCGCGCGCTCTTCTGCCGTCACCGTTTTCTTCCGTTTCCCGTCTGCCGCCGCGCGCTCTTCTGCCGTCACCGTTTTCTTCCGTTTCCTGTCTGCCGCCGCGCGCTCTCCTGCCGTTTCCGCATTCTTTTGTTTTTCGCCGTCTGCCGCCGCATCTGCTTCCGCCTGAGATGCTTTCCTCTTCACAAATTCCGCCGCGTTCTCCCCGGCCAGCGCCGCCTCCTGCGACACAAAATCCACCAGATCATGGACATGCAGCACATTGCCGCAGGCGTAGATCCCCTCCGCTTCCGTCTCCAGCCGGTCGTTCACATTCGGCCCGGACGTGACCCGGTTTAAGGAAATGCCCGCGCCCTTCGACAGTTCATTTTCGGGGATCAGACCCACGCTCAGAAGAAGCGTATCGCAGGAATAATACTCCTCCGTCCCCGGGATCGGGTTCTTATTCTCATCCACTTCGGCGATGGTCACGCCGGTCAGCCGTTCCTTGCCGTGGATATCCACGACCGTATGGCTCAGCTTCAGCGGGATCCCGTAATCATCCAGACACTGAACGATGTTCCGCTTCAAGCCGCCGGAATACGGCATGATCTCGGCTACCACCTTCACCTTCGCGCCTTCCAGCGTCATCCGACGCGCCATGATCAGGCCGATATCGCCGGAGCCAAGGATCACGGCTTCCTTTCCGACCAGATACCCTTCGATATTCATAAGCCGCTGGGCCGTTCCCGCAGAATAGATGCCTGCCGGACGGTAGCCCGGCGTATTTAAAGCGCCGCGGGGCCGTTCCCGGCAGCCCATGGCCAGGATCACTGCGCCGGCCCGAATCGTGACCAGACCTTCTTCGCGATTAATATAAGTGACTTCCCGATTCCGGGTAATATCCACTACGATCGTATTCAGGCGGTACGGAATATTCTCCTCCTCCACCTGCGCGATGTATCTGGCCGCGTACTCCGGCCCTGTCAGTTCTTCCTTAAATGTATGAAGGCCGAAGCCGTTGTGGATGCACTGGTTCAAAATGCCTCCCAGCACATTGTCCCGCTCCAGAATCAGTATATCCGAAATCCCGGCTTTCCGCGCCGCCACAGCCGCCGCCAGCCCTGCGGGGCCGCCCCCGACGATCACGATATCATGATACTGCATGGTCATCTCTCCCTCTTTTTCCATATATCTTCTTTCCGCTGCGGGCGCTCATTTCTCCGCCCTGCAGCCTCTCCCACGCCCGCCTGTGATCCTCTCTGCTCCCGGCTGATTCACACGCTTCATCGTATTCAACCCCAAGTCGGCAGTTTCTGACACCTCGTCCGTGATCATCTTCCCACCGTCAGCTTCTCACGCCCCACCTGTGATCATCTCTGACCCCGGCTGGTTTTTGCAGATCTTCTCCATGGGGATCCCGGTCTCCCGCGACAGGATCTCCATGGTTCTCGGCGTACAGAAGCCCGCCTGGCAGCGCCCCATGCCCTGCCGCACTCTCCGCTTGATGCCGTCCAGCGACCTGGCGCCCAGCGGGCGGCGGATGCTGTCCACGATCTCGCCTTCGCTCACATTCTCACAGCGGCAGACGATGGTTCCGTAGTCCGGTCTTTCGGCAATCAGCGCGGCCCGGCTCTCCCGATCCATAGCCGCCACATGAGGGATGCCCTTCCGCGTCGCGATAAAATGCTTCTTCACAGGCGCCCCCGCCTTCTCTGCGATCATTTTCGCCAGATAAATACCGATAGCCGGCGCGCTGGAAAGTCCCGGCGACTCGATCCCGGCTGCGTCAAAGAAGCCCGGCGCGTCCTCCGGCTCTCCCAGAATGAATTCATGTCCCGCCTCGTGGGCCCGCAGGCCCGCAAATGACGTGATCACCTGGCGGTACGGGATATCCTTCACGCCGCGGGCGGATTTGGCAGTCACTTCCGCCAGTTCTTCCGCCGTCGTGTATGTTCCTTCCTTGTCGCCGATATCCGCAGCCGTCGGTCCGATCAGAAGATTCCCGTGAATCGTCGGCGTCACCAGAACGCCCTTGCCGTATTTGCCGGGAAGCTGGAAAATGGTCTTATCCACATGGCGGCCGGCCTCCTGATCCAACAGGCAGTACGTCCCCCTCCGGGGCGTGATCGAAATCCTGCGGCGGCTGACCATATTATGGAAGCGGTCGGCGTAGACGCCGGCGGCGTTGACCACGAAGCGGGTTGTCAGGATCCGGACAACGTTATTATCCGGCGCTGCCGCTTCCTGAAGGTCCGCGGCAGTCTCACCAGACATATCTGCCCCGTCCCCAGATTCTGCCTTGCGACTGTCGCCGGCCGGTACGTTTGTTCTCTCTCCTGTCTCACGAACGGACAGTTCATACCCCTCTTCACACTTACGAATCTCTGTCACTTCCGTCAAAAAATGAAATTCGACTCCATTCGCACAGGCATTCTCCGCCAGCGCGATCGTCATATTGAACGGACACACGATTCCTCCGGTCGGCGCGTACAGTGCCGCCACGACCTCATCGGTCAGATTCGGTTCCATCCGCCGCGCCTCGTCCCCGGAAATGATACGCAGGTTCGGCACGCCGTTGGTCACGCCGCGCACGTAAAGCTCCTGAAGTCCCGGCATATCCTCCTCAGAAAAACATAATACCATAGAACCATTGCGCCGGAACGGAATATCCAGATCCGCCGCAAGCTGGTCCATCAGCCGGTTGCCTTCCACATTCATCTTCGCCATCACAGAACCGGCGGCCGCGTCATACCCGGCATGGATAATGGCGCTATTGGCCTTGGATGTACCTGAACAAACGTCCTCGGTCCGTTCCAGAACGCACACTTTCAAGTCATACCGCGACAGTTCCCGCGCGACCGCGCAGCCGGTCACGCCGCCGCCGATTACAGCCACATCCACATCGTATCGCTGATTGCTCATACTGTTCTCCTTATATACATACTGACTCCCTATTGCACAATTCTATTCCACACATAGGACGCCCAGTCTTCTTATGTGCGAGCGTCCTCAGGTTCGCGAACTATCCTCTGCTTCACCTATATTTATGCAACGCCAGTACAATCACATATGCGATAAAAAAGAGCAAGGAAATCAATGGGCTCCCCCACAAACTGCCTTGCTCTCTCATTGTTCGCTCTTTCCTCAAGCCGGATTCATCATAGCATATTTCCGGGCCTTACGTCAAGAAATTTCTTCATAACCACGATGGTCCCGTGACGGTCTCTGCCAAAATGGTCCCGCGATCATCGCTGCCGGAATGGTCCTGCGATGACTACGGGTTGAATAGCCCTGCGACGGCAACGGCTGAAATAATCACACGACGGCCCCGGCCGGAACGATCACGCTTCCGCTTTCTCTCCGGACAGGTACTCATGGATCCCTCTCGCTCCCGCGCGCCCGGCTTCCATCGCCAGGATCACGGTAGCGGCTCCCGTCACCGCGTCGCCGCCGGCGAAGACGCCGTCCTTGCTGGTCTTACCGGTAGCTTCCTCGGCCACGATGCATTTGCGGCGGTTGATCTCCAGGCCCTTCGTCGTATTGGAAATCAGCGGATTCGGGGACGTGCCCAGGGACATGATCACCGTATCCAGTTCCATCTCGAACTCGCTTCCGGGAATCGGAACCGGTCTTCTTCTTCCGGACGCGTCCGGCTCGCCCAG
>CANPYE010000105.1 GCA_947588005.1 uncultured Lachnospiraceae bacterium
TGGCTGGTCTTATTTTTATATTCTCATTTACAAAATCTACGATTTATTTGTAGTTATTGTGGTTCAATAACATAGAAAATGTACTTGCCTTCCCGCTGATCCCGGATCAGATCCGCTTCCTTCAGAACAGACAGATGCCTGGAAATGGACGCGCCGCTGACCGGGAAATGTTCTGCGATCTCACCGGCAGACATCCGGCCCGGTTTCAGGAGATTTAAGATCTCGCGCCGGGTCGGATCCGCAAGCGCCTTTAATGTATCCTGCAGTCCCATGAAAATCCGCCTCCATATTTAACATTTAGTTTAAATGTTAAATATAATATAACATATGTCATTGGCAATGTCAACTTCTCTTTTGCCTTTACACCTTTATCTGCTATGTCATAGATATTGGTACTCAGCAGACTTATAACGGGCTGTTCTTTTGCCTGCTTGTCGAGGGGATGACTCCCAGTAACGGATTTATCACGCAGAATGCCGATGGTCGGGCAGACACACGGTTTGCCTGATCATCGGCTTATTTCTAATTTCTTTATTTCAGCGGAATGATATAATAACGGTTCTCCCCCTGCCGCCATCCGAAAGGACCGGCAGCATGGTTCCGTCTTTGAACCGGAGACCGCAGGGATAGGTCAGGTTCTCGATGAACTCCGGATCGGTTCCGGCCGGAACGGACAGAACCGCACGGACCGAGACCGGCGATATCTCCAGCTTTTTCACTATAATCCCCGTTTCTCCGACGGCGGCTGCTGCGGAAAACGTCTGGTAAGCGTCGTTTCCTGAAAGCGGGATGGTAAAATCCCATGTACTGTATACATCTATTAGACGGAAAAATTCACCCCAAAATCCCATAACAAAAGAAAAAGCAGAGACAATCCTTGATTTCGGACTGTCCCTGACTTAAGTTTCCTGTTCTCATGTCTCCATCACTTATTAACGATACGCGCGGTATTCGCATTTTTATGGGACAGTTTCTCCCAAGCCGCATTCCCCTGCATGTAATCAAACGTTTCGTCTCCAAGAGACTCCAAAAGCTTCTGCTTCAATCCGGCCGTAAAATCAGAATCGGTCGATTTGAAGGTCATATGCTGATAGAGCCTGGATTTAGTAAAATCACCGATCGTTTCGATCGACTCCAAAATCTCCTGCATAAGCCGCGCCGTCCAGGCGGCATCTTTTTCCCATGCCGCGACTTCCAGGCCGTAACAGACCTCGTTATACCGGCCCATTTCAAATACAGACGCGGCAGAGGAAGAGACTTCCACCAGCTTTCTTGTCATCTCATGATCCTCGTCTTCCATATAGAGCGCACGCAGGTCATTGAATGTCATCTGCATGTGCTGATATCCGACGAAGATCAATTCCTCGTAGGCGCGATAAGCCTCCGCCCGCTTCCCTGTCCTGCTGTTGACAAGCGCTTCCTTGCGCTTGCGTTCCGGATTCTCTAACGAGAAATAAGCAAGATATCGAGCAGCTTTCTCATAATCCTTTTTCCAGAAATACGCATGGAACAGCGAATCCGCTGCCTGATTGCGGATCCGTTCGTCCTCAGAGAGCAGACACCTCTCGTACCAGCCGAAGATCGCAGGATCATAGCTTTCTTTGTCCGAAAGCTCGGCCGCCATTCGCCCCGCGTCCAGAATGACGGCCGCCTGCCAGATCAGTTTTTCACAGTTCGGATATTCCTCGATCTTCTCTTTTACGGAAATGAATACGTCCTGAAAAGCTTTGCTCTCCAGGTCTTTTTGAACCTGCTTAAGATACCGGTTGATTTCTTCGTCCGTCAAATCATCCCGAAAGGACAGAAGCTCGTCCGTGGAAATGCCAAGCAGCCGCGCAATCGGCGCAAGCAGCGCAACATCCGGAAGCGAATTGCCTTTCTCCCATTTGTTTACAGCCGGAGCCGTTACGCCGAGACGCGCGGCCATTTCCTCCTGCGTCAAACCCAGATTCTTCCTGTATTTCCTGATAACATCCCCGATCGTCATATCCAGCCGCCTCCTTCACAGTTTTTGAATCGATTCTGTGTATAGTATAGCGGATGGGTGCTCAATCGTCTATTGAATGCTGGTTTAATAACAGGAAAAATATTTTACTGCAATGCCTTATCCCTGGCCGCCTCTGTTATGACGTCTGTCCCGGAGCCAGTCCCGCATCAAGGCCATTCCAAAAAACAGAAGGCCAATCGCCGACAGCAGACTCAGCACCAACAATAACCTCAGCGGAGCAGGATCTCCTGTATCCGGAATCAGCAGAGAAGATCTTGCTGAGTCCTGCATCTCCTGTCCATCCGCAATCCGCTGCACCGCCTCGTCCTGCGCGGAATACGGCCCGCTTTCCACAGTGAGAGGGCCACCTCCTTCTGCCCCGGTCCCGCCAGAGTCCATACTTCCGCCGGAACCTGGCCTCCAGCCGTTATTTCCACCGGAATTGCTGCTTCCTGATCTGTCCTTCCTGTTAATGAATGGGGCCTCGGCAGTCACGCCGTCCTGGATGGTGCCGTTCTCTCCGGACGAAGTGGTCTCATAACCGTCCTGATCCGCCTCGGCTTCCACGACTGCATATATTGTTCCTGCGGGCAGGCCGACAGCCGTCACGCGTCCGCCGTCTTTCAGCATAAATTGCGCCACGCCGTTTTCAAAGGTCATATCTCCGTATTTACCGTTGATAGCACTCCGCTCTCTGCCGGTCAGGGTCACTGTAAAATTCCATTCCTTGTTCATATCTGCGCCCGTACCTGTGACCTTATTTGTTACGGTCAGACCTCCGGATGCAAAGTAGTTCGTGAAGGACGCCTCGGCCGTCTCATACTTCTTGATTGTCCCGGCTGCATTCTGCGCTGACGTGACATAGCCGTCCTGGTTTGCCTCAGTCTCCGTCACAGTATATTTTAGACCATCCAGCAGCCCCTGGGCCGTCACACTCTCACCATTTTTAAGCGTAAACTCTGCCACGCCGCCTACGAATATCATATCTCCTCTGGGCCCGTTGATATATTCGTCGTTCAGATCCACAGTAAAATGAAATTCCCGCGAAAGATCTGCGTTGGGACCGGTGACCAACTTGGTGACAGTCAGGTTTCCCGCCGGATACCGGTTGCTGATTGTCGCGACGGACTCATGCTCGTCTGTGATCATTCCGGTACTATCAGCATAAGTGGTCTCATAGCTGTCCGCACTGGCTTCAGCCTCCGTTACAGAATAACGTACCCCCGCCGGCAGGCCTTTCGCCGTCTTTTTCTCGCCGCCTTTCAGTGTGAATGCCGCCTTACCGTTGCGGAAATTCATGTCCCCATACTTTCCTGTGATGCTGCTGCCTGCACCAGTCAGCTCCACGGTAAAGTTCCAGTCGCGCATGATATTTCCGCCGAATGGCAGTTCCTTCTTCACGGTAAGATTGCCGGCCTTAAATTCGTTGGTGAATGCGGCTGTCGCTGTTCCTCCGTCTGGAATGGATCCTTCGGCGCCTGTGGCTTTGGTAGAATAACCATTCTGATCTGCCTCAGCCTCCTCTACCTTGTAGCTTAATCCCGCTGGCAGCCCCGCGGCGGTTGCTTTGCCGCCATCTTGCAGACGGAGCTCTGCCTTACCGCCGCGGAAGGTCATATCACCATATACACCGGTAATGCTGTCGGCTCTGCTTCCAGTAAGCGTGACGGTAAAATTCCATTCTCTCTCTTTATCCGCGAACTCGCCCTCAACCGTCTTAGTGACAGCCAGGCCACCGTTATGGTAGGTATTTGTAAATTCAGTTGCAGCCGTCTTCTGATCCTCGATGGTGCCGCTCGCGCCGGTAGAGTCAGCGGTATAAAAGTCCGTAGCAGTCTCTGTCACGGTATAGGTCAGCCCTGCGGGCAGTCCCCGGGCAAGCATGCTCTCACCATCGCGCAGGTTGATCGAAGCAACGCCGCCGCTAAAGGTCATATCGCCGTACTGACCGTTGATCGTACTGCTGCCTTCACCCGCCAGACTCACCGTAAACTGGAACTGCCGATTCTTGTCGGCATAGTCGCCCGCGACTTTCTTGCTTACGGTCAGGTTCCCGGTCTTAAAGCGGTTTATGAAGGCCGCAGTGCATGCCGTATCGTTTTGTGTGATACTGCCGGTTGCTCCGGTGGATGTAGTTGCGTAACCGCCTGTGTTTGCCTCGGTTTCCTCCACCGTGTACGTTACGGTAGGCATATCTGTAGCTGTGACGCTCCCACCGTTTATCAGGGTAATACGAGCCACGCCGTTTTCAAACTCCATATCGCCCTTATTACCAGTGACGCTTTTATCCGAAAGGGTCACAATGAAGTTCCATGCTTTCCCTGTGTCTGCTCCCCGGCCTGTCACATTCTTGGTGACGGTAAGACTTCCGGGACTGTATCGATTAATAAAATGCGCTTCTTGGGTTTTATTATATTCAATCGTCCCTACGGCCCCGGTTGCGATAACCGCATACTGTTCTACCGGTTCTTCTGAGACGGTATACTCCACTCCCTCCGGAAGGCCGGGAATTTCCTTACTTTCGCCGCCATTCAGCTGGAAGGAGGCCACGCCTTCCTTAAAAGTGACTGGTCCTCTCGGCCCGTTCACTCCGGTGTCGCTCAGCGTCACGGTGAATGAAAAGGATTGGCTAGTGTCAGCCCCGTCTCCATCTACTGTCTTGCTCACCTTGAGGGAGCCGCCACGGTATGTGTTCGTGACCGTGGCTGTTACTGCGATCCCGTCATCAGGAATCGTGCCATCACAATTTTCATACGTCGTAACATAACCCGTTTCCCATCGTTCCGCCACGGAATAAGCAACACCGGCCGGAAGGCCAGGAATGGTTACTCTTTCGCCGCCTTTCAGAGTGAAATCAGCGTTTCCGTTTGTAAATGTTATTCCCCCATATGTGCCGTTGATAGTTGGATCATCCAGTGATACCATAAGCCTGAAATCCCGAAGGGTGTTCCCGCCTTCGGTCAGTACCTTTTGAACGATCAAAGTGCCGGACTTGTAGGTATTCGTAAATTGCAGGGTCTTTTTATAGACGTTGCCGTCGGTACTGTCGCATCCTTTGATAGCCGCTGGCCCATCAGCACTCCAGGTTACATTCACGGTGGTACTCTGCGAAGCCGCATAGTCCATTCCGGCCTCGCTGCCCTTTTTCTCGGAAACTGTAAAAGTATAGGCTCCATCTTTGCTGAAATGGATCTGTCCGAAGCTGGCCGTTCCGCCTTGCGTACGCACAGTTGTACTGGTATTCCCAAGGGAAGCTCCCTCGCCGCCGGATAAGGTGAAATCGAAGTATTCTCCGTCCTTCCAGGTTCTGCCATTTAATTCCTTCTGGACGCTCAGTTCCAGTACCGGATCGATGATCAGCGTGGATTTCGTCTCTATAACACCGGCTTGAGCTCCAGCCGTGCTTCCGGATCCGTCAGCAAAAGTAATCTTAATATCATAATCGTATTTTCCCGCATTAATGAACCCGCCCGGCAGTGCCAGAGCGCTGAAATTATCCAGTGTGCCTTCACGTCTGCCCACTTCTGCGCCATTCTGCGTAACGATGACGACATACTTACCGGTAAGACCATGCACGGTACTATCGCCGCCCTTCATTTCAATCACAGCGGTGTCAAGGCCATAGCCAGTCCCATCATAAGTCACCCGCTTATTATTAGCGGACACTTTGGCCCACACCGCATCAAGGGAGAATACCGTGTTCGTATTGCCGAAATAGATCGTCCCGCCGGGGAGAATGTACGGGTCTCCTGTATTGTGAGTGTTGTAGCCGTCCTTATTTGCCTCTACATTGCTCTTTTTATTGTACCAGGCCACAAACTTGTATTGATGCGTATTGTCTTCAGGAACTGCATTCACTACAGAGATAGGCGTGTCCATATCCGTGGTATAATCATAGCCTTCATTCAGAACCACGTATTTCTGGGCCCCGTTCTGTGCCGTGCCGTTATCTCCCAGCTTTATGCTGCCGTCAATTACCTTCTTCACCGGAGACGTACTTTCTGCGGCATTGAAATCTCCACTCTTTATGGTCATAGTATATCCCAGCAGAGCCGGCTTCGTAGTCCAGACCGCGTAAAGATCCTTGTAGATCTCCGTGGTAGTCAGCTTCAGTCCATCAGCAAGCAGGCGGACGCTCTTGCTGCCATCCTTTTCATAAACAGATACCCTGTATTCTATTTGATCATAGTTCTTCGCGTCTTTGTTGCCGGACCATCCGGCGAAGTAGTAGGTTTGTCCGCCAATGCTGACATGTCCGTCGGTTAAATTCACCGTCAGGCCTCCAAAATCACTCTCCTTAAATGCTTGCCCCAGCTGTTTAATGCTGTATGTATAGCTGCCGTTAACTGCTTGTACATTATCGACGGAGACTGCATCATAGCCATTTCCCAAGTTGGTATGATAGGTCAGTCCCGCAGGCTCAATCGTTAAGGTGGCAGTGGTTTCTCCTACCTTTATACCGGCTTTGGCATTGGCATTGCTGGTATAGTCTTCCGGGACATGCAGCATAGCCGTAACGGTATATTTGTATGTGCCGGGCTCCTTGAATTTGGGCAGCACATTCGTCGTTTTCGAACCACTCTCGTTTGGCTTTCCGTCCAATCCCAGCATTACATCGGTTCCATTCTCCTTTTTCACGGAATATGTATAAGTGATTTTTGATTCTGAAAATGTATTCGTATATGCCGTGTTGGCCTCACCGTCGTAACCTCCATTAGTGAAAGTAACACCTGGCGATACAGCATTCCCGGCAAATTTGATGGAATGTTCAGCTCCGTCATACTTGATACTCACATTTTCGCCAGCGCTGAGCGCACCCCACACCGCGTCAAGGCTGTAGATATTGTTCTCTCCTCCAAAAGTAACGTCGTCGCCGCCCATGACTACATACTTCTCACCACTGGCTTTGTACGGGCTCTTGTTGAACCAGGCCAGGAAGGTCTTGCCTGCACAGTCAGGCGTCTCTGTAGTTACAGTAAATCCGTCATCTCCTGTTTCATAGCCGCCATCATAAACAATATATTTGGGGGCTCCACTGCTGGTGGTGCCATATTTGTATATCTTTTGTCCGTCGGCTGTTTGCCCATTATTCTTAAAATCGCTTTTGTTTTCTTTTAATACATAACCAAACAGGCCTGGTCTTGTGGTCCAGACCGCGTAAAGGTTTAGGGGGACACCCGGGGGTACATCCACTGTATAGACATCCCCTACACCCCGTTTGTCCGTCTTATCAAAATCCCATACAGGATAATCGACCTGATTGTATGGTGTACTGACGGAAAGCTTACTTGTACTCCAACCCGCAAAGAAATAGCTGCCGCCAACTCCATATTGGCCCTTTATAAGATTATCCTTCTGACCGTTATCAGGGAAGATCGTACTAGTGCTATCGCCCACTGATTTAAGAGTAAAGGTGGCGGAATCCGTTTGCGTGACGGTACAGATATCTGTAGATCCTTCACCGATAATGCCCGGAGCGTTCAGATGGTAGACCAGCGTATATCCTCCAGTTGGTGCAAAATTATTAACCGATCCATAATCGCTGGTTAACACGTCACCATTCTGGGTGAATGTAATGGTAGAGTTAGCCCAATTATCGTTTCCCGAGATGTTTTTCGGATCGATGTATATTTTCATATTGAAGGACTTAGCATTAGCTGCGTCTGCGTTGATCTTAACCGTAAAATTTATGGTTACTGTCGAACCTGCCGGCATAACAGCAAGGCCACCATTTATACAAGATATCTTAACGCCATCCCCATCTCTCTCTACATTTAATCCAGTAGACGATATATCTTGAGCCTTCACATCCGGTTTGATTGTATCGCTGGTATCCTGAAACTTAATCTTTACATTGCTATCGTTCTTCGTTCCGACCAGATCACTTCCCTCATTCGCAATAACCAGCGTATACTTTAACTCCGTATCTTTTTTCCATTCCAACGCGCGAAGATTGCGAGGATCCGGCGTCATAGTAAAAGTAATATTAGGCCCCGATGACCGCGGCGGAGCTGCCATCTTCATTATCACGTTAGATGACGTCGCCACCGGCGGCTTTCTCTCGTTTGCATTTGATGAGGACGCCAGGTCCGGATCATTCGGCTGATCGTTCCCCCACCAGAAGTTCTCTTTTCCGCCTTCTTCCTTGTTCGAATTGGACGGAGACGCTGGGTCCGGGTCACTTTGCCGATCTTCCCCCCCGTTTTCATCTCCCACAGTATCCGAATGGCCGCCTGCCATTCCAAGCGCTAACGAATTGGCTCCCCCACAGGTGAAAAGCATCACCAGACAGAGCATGAACGCCAATGCCCTCCTCATTTGCCTTCTTACTCGCCCGTTCATGATAACCTCCTACAATAAGAATTGTAAAGCATTATTTATATTATACAATATTTTCGGGCAAAGTGAAATAGGAAATGGAAATAATTACGAAAAATTTGTATAGCTGTTTTGTTTGCCTTTACCAATCTTTACGCAGGTTCGACGTATTTTTCTATCGTTTCAGCTAATATCTTCGCTGCATTATTTCCCTCAATGTCCAGGTATTCTGCGTAAATCAGCTCCGTTTCTTTGATACCGAACAACTGACCGTCCCAATACGGGGCCGATATCACGATCCGGTCGGCTTTTGCAAACTGCTTTGAAAAATTCATTCTGATTTCCTGCGCTGGTTCTTATCTTGGCCAGTATTGGTGCAGGCGTCAAATGCTTTGATCAAATAAGCTGCTATTTCCGTGCCGTCTGCCTGCGGCCTTCCACCGAAGCGCGGGCACAGCCAGTCCGGCTGGCAGAGGCCGGTCATGACAAGGGCGTCACGAACGTATGCAAGAGGCGTCTGGTACTTCCGTTTCATGACATGGTACAATTTTACCTTCTTCAAAAAAGAGGACGCACGAGGCGATGTCATGAATTTAATGCATTCCGCCGCCGTTCCGCAGTCCGCGTATGTTCTTAATGCGTACATCAGACATATCCTTGCATTCTGGTCCGCGCCCTGACTGCCGGAAAAGAAAGACCTTGGGAACTTTTGCCGCTCGCCGGACAGTACGGCCTGATAGAAAGCGATCACAAAAAATTCCTTATGATAGGGGCCAAGGATCTCCGGGTACATCAGCGTGAAAAGGTAGGTCCGCTTTTCGGGCGCGGATATCTCCGGCGGGAATGCTATCTTCTTCACCAGATTGTCCAGCTTCATCATTCGCAGGACCTGCAAATTTAACTTCCGTGCGATCTGCTTCGGACCCCAGCGGAGGTAATACTCACATGCATACCTGCATATGAACGCCATGTCCCGGTTCGTCAGGTAATCACGGCCCACACCAGATAAAATACTCTTTCTCATCCCGCTGTACGCGGAATCATACAGAAAATAAAGGTCAGCTTTTTCCATAGAAATGTCATCCTTTCTTCTTCTATTCCCGGTTTTAGGTAAAGCAGGCCTGATGAAAGCCGCTTAACTTTCCGGTTTAGCGGTATTATAGGACAGATTTTCGGAATTGACACAAAAAATATTTTTTTCTACCCAATCGAGTAGGAGGCGGTGATTAGCCGCCGTCCTCTCACACCACCGTGCGTACCGTTCGGTACACGGCGGTT
>CANPYE010000106.1 GCA_947588005.1 uncultured Lachnospiraceae bacterium
TCAGCGCCGCACGAACATTGACCGTGAAGGCCATCACCATGGCGCCGAACACGATAAACGGCGACCGCAGGAAAAGGCGCAGCACCAGATTCACGCCGGACTGCACCTGATTGATGTCGCTTGTGATCCGGGTGATCAGCGTCGAGGTTCCGATGGTGTCGATCTCCCGGTAGGACAGGCTGTTAATATGCTGAAACAGTTCATTGCGGACCGCCGTTCCGAAGCCCACCGCCGCCCTCGCGGAGAAATACTGGGCCGTCAGCGAAAAGGTCAGCCCAAGGAGCCCTAAAAGCACCAGCACGCCGCCCATTTTCAGGATCTGACCGGTATCCCGGTTATAAATGCCCACGTCGATGATCTGCGCCATGACCAGCGGCACCAGCAGATCGAACATCGCTTCCGTCATTTTCAGGAACGGCGCCAGGACGCTCTCCAGTTTATAATTTTTCAGATATTTTAACAGTTTCCTCATAGATTTCTCCGTTATTCTTATGATTTCATGCCATTTCAGCTTTCTTCCGCATGAATCTGTGTCATTTCAGTTTTCTTCCGCGCCGCGAAGCCCCTATAGTATCTCAAAAATTCTGCCAGTATCCACAAAACGGCAGCTATAGCGATTCCTTCCAGTATCCGCCAGTGAAACGGTTCGCGAAACGCTACCGTTACCGTTCCCTGAGCGCTGTCCAGCAGCACACGAATGGTATTTTTTTCATTTCTGATTATGCCCAATTCCCTGCCGGATGAATCGATCGCCTGATAATGCGGATAGCAGAAAAGCGGAACATCCACATATGCTTCCTGTCCATCCCCTGTATAAGTAAACGATACTTTTAGTCCGTCTTTGGACCATTCTGTAAGCGTAACATTCTCCGAAGTGCCGCAACTTCCGTCCAGCATCTCCTTGTCCGTATTCGGGTACAGGTATTCTCTCTGCTCGATAACCGAAAGAACATCCTCTTCAGACCAGAAAGCGGCCTCCTGGCGCGTATAGCCATTGAGCAGGTACTGTGACGATACAAGAGAAAGAATCAGAACAAGCAGGACAGCCGCATTTTTATGAATCCCTTCCGTCGCCCGGGCGAACGCATATGCGCAGGTCATCGACAGCAGGCAGGACGCAAACGATAAAAAACGCCACGGGAACTGCAGATAAGCCAGGAATGTACTTATAATTTCGATCTTTGACAGAACCTGCCATGGAAATATATCCGTTGCCATAAACGCAAAAACCGACCCCATAACGAAAAGAACGACCGCCATTCTGCTGCTTTCTTTCCTTTTTGCGGCAAATTCATATATAAAAAGCAGCGAACCGATCACTATGGCCGCTCCCAGCGAGGTCGCCATTGCAGACGATATATCCCGATTCATATAGGCCGTCACTCCGCCTTCCCTTGAAAAAAATTCTATAAGCTTGGTAACAGAAATGGAGCTTTTGGCGCCGTTATGCATAAGTGCGCCCGTGTCGATATCGGTCCTCATATATTCGATGAGCGGAAGCAGGAACCACAGATTCAGAAACAAGGTACTGACCAGCATTTTCGCCAGGGCGCAGAAACGGCTTTTCGTCAGGACCCGCCGAATACAGACCAGTCCCGCCGCTACACAGACGATCGCTATAAGCATCAGACTCAGGATATGACTCTGTACAACGCCGGTAATACCCAGACTTAAGAACATCCAACGGCGCTCATCGCCGAAAAAGAGTTCATAAAACCCGTAAACCACTAACGGTAAGAATACCATAGCCAGCATTTCACCATAGGCCGCGCGCACAAAAATATTGCATATACGATACGTACACAGCGTATAAATGACCGCGCTGATACATCCGATCTTCTCTGAATGGAAAAGCTCGCGGCTGCAGTAATACATAACGGCCGCGGACGCCGCATTGACCATAAGCAGAAACAGATTAACCGACGGAACGAACTGAAATCCGAGAAGATTCAAAAACGCCGGAATATACATGAATAAAGACGGATAAAAAATCGGATCCGCATAACCGTACCCGTTCAGAGTGAACGCATTCATTCTTACAGGAAACATCCCGCAGCGCAGGGCCATTTTAATTCCCAGAATCCTGTTCAGATGAAAATTTATATCGTGACCATAGATAAGATAAACTAAAAACACAGGTGTGGAAGCCATACAAACAGCAATAAAGATCGGCAGGCAGCTTGCCGCGCGTTTCACTTTCAGGCAGTAAATTACAATTCCGCCCCCAATGACCGCCATCAAAAGCACGATCAGCCGGACGTCCTTTCTGTTTTCCGCCCCGCGGTCGGCATCGTGGCTCGCATCCTGCAGTATCACTCCGTCCGTTGTGTAACTGGCTGCACTTTGAATGTCTCCGCCCAAAAGCTCAGGATCCAGGCCTTCCCGGGTAAACGTCAGTACCATATCCCCGATCCGCCGGCTGCCGGTATACAGAGCATGATCATATCCGAAACAGTAAAGGCGGCCATCGATGATGGCAAGTCCTGTAACCGCCGCTCCGTCCTCATCAAAAAAATATTCCTTTCCGTCGATCTGCCGCCACCCCGTAACCATAATGCCTGAATCCCCGAGATAGTACCAGTTTCCCCTGTCCTGCAGCCACTGGCTGCGAAGCATCTCTCCATCTTCATCGTAATAAAACCAGTCCTGCTGCTCCTCCCAATGCGCCCAGGACGCAAAGGCCGCTCCCAGAGAGAGCAGCATAAAAATCAATAAGATCGGGACAAGTTTTTTACGATTCATGATCATGAACCTCTTTCTTCAGGATAAGATTCGTTTCGCGGCACAGATATATGGGCCGTCCCTTTACTTCAGAATAGGTTCTGGCAAGATACTGACCCAGAATACCGAGACAGAACATCTGGATCCCGCCTATGAGCAGAATAATACAGATGGTCGACGGCCATCCTGCCACCGGATCCCCGAACAGAAGCGCTCTGCCGAAGATGACAAGCAGGAACAGAAAAGCCAGAAGGCAGAACACTATGCCAATACCGCCGGATATGATGGCAGGCATGTTGGAAAACGCGAAGATACCGTCCATGCTGTAGACCACCAGCTTCCAGAAGGTCCACTTCGTACTGCCGCTCTCCCGCTCCTGATTCTCATATTCCAGCCAGTCGACGGAATATCCAACCCAGTCGAAAAGGCCTTTGGAAAAACGGTTATACTCTTTCAGTTTTAAAAAGCTGTCGAGAAACGTCCGGTTCATCATACGGAAATCCCTGGCACCATCCGGAACCTGGATCCCGGTCAGACGGCGGAACAGACGATAGAAGCAGCCGGAAAAAAAGGAACGGATCACCGACTCGCCGCGGCGGCTGATCCTCCTTGCGGCTGCGCACTGGCAGCCGCCCGCTTCCAGACGTTTCACCATCTCCGCAAGCAAGCCTGGCGGATCCTGCAGATCCACATCCATAACCGCCACATAATCCCCGTCCGCGTGAGTCAGTCCCGCGTAAAGAGCGGACTCCTTGCCGAAATTTCTGGAAAGAGCGATATATTTAACAGACGTATCGGACTCAGCCATACGCTTGATCTCTAAAAGCGTATGATCCGTGGATCCATCGTCCACAAAAATGATCTCCAGATCATACTCCGTAAGCGACGCGGTCCGTACTTTTTGGATCTCCTGCAAAAAAATACCGACTGTTTCTTCTTCATTGTAGCATGGAACAACAATGGATATCTTTTTCATGGCGGGTTTTTCTTCTCCCTGTCCCTGTCAAGTATTCTTGGATCGATGACAATCGTTTTGCATTATAACACAGTCTTCTGCTTTTTTCCACCGCAAAAGCCAATAATCTTTACGGATAATATTTTAATCTTCGATATCAAAATTCTCCAGCAGGTTCTTCTTCCTCTCCGGCTTGTTGTCGCCGTGGCGCACCATGGACATGGTCACCATCGCCAGCGCCGTGAAGACGCAGGCGTAGGGAAACAGCGTCCGATACGAAACATACTGCAGAAACGCCCCCGACAGGATCGGCGTAAGGATCTGAGCCGACATGGAAAATGTATAGTAAAGGCCGGTGTATTTGCCTACGTCGCCCGCTTTGCACATCTCCACCACCATCGGCAGCGAATTGACGCTGACCGCCGCCCATCCCATACCGATCAGTACGAAACCGATATTGATCGCCGGATGGAACTCCTGAAAGAAGATCGCCGCGAAAAAGCTGATAAACATCAGCATAAGCCCGCCCAGAATACACACCTTCCGGCCGAATTTCGCGGAAATGATCCCGATCGGAATGTAGCCGATGATCGCCGCCACCGTCGCCACCATCAGGCAGTTCGCGAAGCCGCCGCCCGCCATTCCCCACACCACGCGGGCGTAGCGGGAAAATGCGGTCGTAACCGCGTTGTAGGCCATGAACCACAGAAAGATCGACAGAAGGATCATCACCAGGCTGCGGCGTACCTCCGGCGCGAGGCGGGTGCGGCCCGCGGCAGCTGATTCTTTCAGAGAACCTAATTCTCCGGTTTTCACTGCGGAGCCTTCTGCTGTATGGGCTTCCGCCGCGGAAACTGCAGCCTCCGGTTCCGCGTCCCCATCCTCGATCAGCACCTCCGCCGCCAGCTTCTTCTCCCGGATCGTGCAGATAAGCACGACCACCGCCAGCACCATAATAAACGCTACGCCCAGAAATACCGGCGTGTAATCCGGCTTTCCATCGTCCTTCAGCAGTACGCTTATCAGGATCAGCGTATAGACGCCGCCGACAGCACCCATCAGGTTGATAATTGCGTTAGCCTGGCTTCGCAGCGGCTTCGGCGTCAGATCCGGCATCAGAGCCACCGCCGGCGAGCGGTAGAGCCCCATTGCGATCAGCAGGAACAGAAGACTCCCGACGAACAGTCCCAAATTCCCCAGATTATCCGCCAGCGGCAGAAGCATCATAAACGCCACGGCCAGCGCCGTGCCGACCACGATAAACGGCGTCCGTCTGCCGAACCGCGTATCCGCCTTATCCGAAAGCGAACCCAGAAGCGGCAGCAAAAACACGGCCAATACATTGTCGGCGGCCATGATCATGCCGGTAACCGTCTCGTTCAGATGAAACGTTCCCTGCAGGATCAGCGGAATGATATTGTCGTACATCTGCCAGAAAGCCGAGATCGACAGAAACGCCAGTCCGATGAAAAATGTTCTTTTGTAATTCAGTTTCATTTGCACCCTCTCCTAAATATACCCGTACCAAGTTGTTTTGCTGCATTTCCCGGCCATTCCCCTGCCGGTTTTCTTTCTGCCCGGTCATTCCCTTTTCACCGGACATTTTCCTGCAAACTCACCTCCAACTCAAGATTTATTATCTCCGGCTTCAATATCGGAAGCCGGCATTCGTATCCTCGATTCTACTCATACTTCTTCGCCATCCAGACGATCGGCACAAAGATAAATAAACACGCCGCAAGCACCACGATCATCTGCACCGCGATGGCCACCGGCGACGCCCCTTCGCTCATCCACGGTCCCGCAAACCGGTAAATCAGCCAGAACACCGGCGGATAACCGACTGCCACGCACAGGAGCTCTGCCCGCAGCGCGTCCACAATATGGGGCCAGTTCCGGTTATTGAAACAGACACCCGGTACGGAGATCTTAAACGCGCCCTGCTGGACAAAACTGATCTTGTTCTCATCGTAATAAGCCGGAAGCTGCGGCTCCATCCAGAAGCAGGCCCAGAGTCCGAAAAGCAGCATCAGCCCGCAGACGAGGAACACGCTGCTGGACATCTCCATAACCGGCACGCCGATTCCAATTAGTACCGCGATCTCCCCCAGCACCGCTCCAAAGCAGCACCAGTAGCGGCGCTTCCAGACGCCCTTCTTATTCTCCCATGCTTTCTGCTGTTCCGCGCTCATACCGACGGAATAGGTCACAAGTTCTTCCACCTCATGGATGCCCATCTGCCGGTCCGCCGCCAGCCGCTCGCCCTTTAAGAGTTCTGTGACCGTCACGCCCAGCGTCTCCGCCAACGGAAGCAGGAGCGATACGTTGGGCATGCTCAAGCCCCGCTCCCATTTGCTCACCGCCTTATCCGACACATACAGCCGGTCCGCCAGCTCCTTCTGGGTCATGTCCTTCTCTTTCCGCAGCTGCGTGATAAACGCGCCGAACCGTTCGTTTTCATTCTGATACATATTGGCCGCCTCCTTTAATTGTATGGCCTCAATGTAGCAATTCCGGGCCGGAAGCGCAACCGACTGTCGGTAGAACCAGGTAAAAACAGCTCAGGCAGCGGAAAATTCAGCCCCTGATTAACATTCATGCGTATCATTTGGACAGATGCAGCGCATGAATAAAGGCCATCCTGATCGCTAAAGATCATGGCAAAAACACCCATCGCAAACATCATGGGTTCCTCCGCCTCTCTCTCTCGATCTTCTCCTCCGAGTCCTCTCTCGCAAGCTGACGCACCTCCCGGAAGAACTCCGAAAACCGTGTCTCTTTCTGCCCGAAATCCAGATTCAGCTGATACTCTAACGGGATCCATGTAGAGATATCCGCTTCATTGTGCTGGATCACCGCCTCCAGCTTGTCAAGCGCCTTATAGATCTTCGCCTCCGTGCTCTCCATGGCGTCCATCTCCGCAAAAAGAGATTCCACCTGCTCCCGGTAGCCTTCCGGCAGCGACCGGATCCACGCCGTCACCTGACGCGACTCCTCGTTCTCGTCCGCATTTGTCTTCTCAAACGCCGGGATATCGCCGGTAAACGCCTCGCCCATGTCGTGGAACAGGCACATCTCCATGACCCGCGCCATATCCGCCTCCGGGAACTCATCCCGGCAGAAATACGCCATCATCAGCAGGTGGTATGTATGCTCGGCCACGCTCTCGTGCCGGCCGCCGGCGGTCCAGGAGTGCCTGGTCATATCCTTTAAGCGGCCCGTCGTCCGCATGATATCGATAAATATGCGCGCGTCCATCTGAAAGCTCTCCCTGTCCGTCATAATCGGTTCTGTCCGACGATCCGTGCTTCACGGGCCGCAGATCAGCGGCCGTAAATTCAGGCCTTCTCCGCCGCCTTCGCCGCCATTCCGAACACCACAAAGCCCGCCGCGAACAAGATCGCCAGCGCTCCAACGCCGCTGGAAGGATTCTGCGTCAGCTGGGTCATAGCGCCTACTAAAGCCGTACCGATAAAAGCCGCGCCCTTGCCGCAGATATCGAAGATCCCGAAAAATTCCCCGGACTTCTCCGGCGGAATGATCTTGGCAAAATACGATCTGGACAGCGCCTGGATACCGCCCTGGAACATCCCCACGCACACCGCCAGGAACCAGAACTCCCACTGCTTGTCCAGCTGGATCGCGAACAGCGCAATCAGGAAATAACAGAAAATACACAGCTTGATCAGATTCGTATTCTTATACTTCTTCGCCGCCCAGCCGAACAGAATCGCGAACGGAAAAGCCACGATCTGCGTTACCAGAAGGGCCAGCAGAAGTCCCGTGCTGTCCAGCCCGATGGCGCTTCCGTAGGCCGTCGCCATATCGATGATCGTATAGACGCCGTCGATATAGAAGAAAAACGCGATCAAAAACAGATAGATCGGCTTATGCCCCTTCAGATCATGAAAGACACGTTTCAGCCGGGCGAAGCTCTCCCGCACCGGATGCGCCTGCTTTTTAACGCCGTGTTTCTGCTTAAAATTCCGAAGAAGCGGAACCGTCACGCCCAGCCACCACAACGCATTGATAAAGAACGCGATCGTCATAGCCGTGCCCATGCTGATGCCCAGGGTTTCATTGCCCAGTACGAACAGAAGACTTATGATAAACGGAATACAGCTGCCGATATACCCCCATGCGTATCCGGACGACGAGACCTGATCCATCCGATCCAGTTCCGTCACATCCGAAAGCATGGAGTCATAGAACACAAGACTTGCCGCGTAGCCCACACGCGCGATGACGAATATAGCCAGAAATACGATCCACGGCACCGGCAGCGACATCGCCGCGCAGCCGATCACCCCCACCATCATACAGATCGTGAAGATCGGCTTCTTATACCCGTCCGTATCCGCAATGGTACCGAAGACCGGCCCGATCACCGCCACCAGAAGCGTCGATACCGACATAGCGTAGCCCCAGTAAGCCATGGCGTCCACCTCGGAGAGCCCTCCCTGTCCCGCCAGATAATTAAAATAGATCGGCAGGATCGTGGCTACTAAAAGCGTGAAGGCGGAATTGCCCACATCATACAGGATCCAGTACTTCTCCAGCTTCGTAAACTTCACCTTGCTCATACTGCTCCCCCCCTTTGCATATTTGTTCATATTCATAAATAATTATAACATGCCGGTCTGTTCATGTAAAGCTATCCAAAACAGATATTTCGACACAGATATTCCGACACACGTCTGAACACCCTGCCTCCATATACTGCCGCCCCGCCTCTGTCAGCCGGAAACGGCTGCCGTCGCGTACGAACAGCGCCAGCCCCAGATCCCGCTTTGTTCTCTGCAGGAATTTGGTCAGCGCCGACTGGGTAATGAAGAGATGAGCCGCCGCCCGGGTGATACTGCCCTGCTCGGCGATCGCCACGATGTACTCATAATCACGGACATCCATATAAGAAAATCCTCCTTTTTCACAGGAACAATTTGATTCGGCACAGCGGTTATCTTTCACCACACCCACGCTCAAGTATCTGATAAACCAGTTTCATATCCAGATTCTGCCGCACTCCATCCGCCAGCAGATCGAACTGCCGCTGCTTATACGCTGCGCCGTCGTATTTCCATGCAAACAAGTCGTCAGTGACGCCTTGCTTGTATTTCCATGCGGGCAGATCGCCCGTGACGCTCTGCTCACATTTGCTGTCATATCCGCCGTCGCGTCCACCTCCGGAATATGAAAGTCCCTTCCGTTCATACAACGCTTTCACAATCTCTTCCGCGATCTCTCCGCTGTCGAAGATCCCATGGATATAGCAACCGTACACATTTCCGCGCGCCGCGCCGCCGTTATTCCGGGAACATTCTGCCGGTTCATTTTCCTGTCTCCCAATGCAATTCATAGCCGCCTCTCCCTCATGCACTGCCTTTCTGCAGAACATAAGCGGCCTTTCTTCCGAAACCGTACTTCCCATATGAATCTCGTACCCGGAAAAGTGCTTTCCGGAAAGCCCGGCGAACACGCCTCCGATTTCCGCGAAATTTCCTTCTGTCCGCCTTCTGGTCTTCTCCTTCGCAAATACCGTTCTGCCGCCAAGAAGCCCCATTCCTGCGATGATTCCGCCTCCCTCTGCTCCGTCCGGATCGGAAATGCTTTCGCCCAGCATCTGGTATCCGCCGCAGATCCCGAAGACCGGCATGCCGCCGGCCGCCAGCCGCTTCACCGCGGCCTCCAGTCCATTTTCCCGAATATGCTTAAGATCGGCAATGGTGCTCTTCGTACCGGGCAGGATGACCATATCCGGCGTCCCAAGCTGCTCCGCACGCGATGCGAAACGGACCGACACGCCGGGGAAACGCGCGAATACATCGAAATCCGTAAAATTCGAGATATGCGGCAGACGGATCACAGCGATATCGATCACACCGT
>CANPYE010000107.1 GCA_947588005.1 uncultured Lachnospiraceae bacterium
CTTCCTGGTCCCAAACCAGGCGCTCTAGCCAAACTGAGCCACACCCCGGTATACTCTAAGGCACCGAAAATCTGCCCCGCACCACAAGCGCCTCTCGCGACGCACAAATTATTATATATGAAAGGTTCGTTATTGTCAACTGGTTTTTTCGCAATTTGAGGTCGCAATTTGAGGTCGGATTTGGGCCCGGATCTGGGCCCGGATTCGAACTCGGATTCGGACTCGGATTCGGACTCGGATTCAGACTCGGATTTGGACTCGGATTTGACCGGACCTGCGCCGGATGTACCGGCCAGAGCGCGGACCCCGTTCCCCCTAAAAACCCGGGGTCCGCGATGGTCAGTGGTACTTTGAGAGAGGCAGAATGGCAAAATGATAACCGGACATCCGCCGGCCCCCGATGAACGCCCAGCCCTTCGGGCAGGATCGCGCTGCGTTCCTATCCGGGGGCGGCGGAGTCCTTCCTGCAGACGGACCCGGTGCTGGCCGGGCCGCCGTTCCCCTACGCGGCTTTGCCGCAGGCCGGCTTCCCCAGGGATAGTCAGCCAGAGTATTTATGTCAGCGGGGAGCGCCTGCCCGTATGGCTGCAGCCGTTCTCCGTAGGGTGCCCCTTCCCGGCCGCCTGTCCGCCCAAGCCTGCAAAGGGTGGACAGACGCCGGTGTCATGGAGTATCAGATTCCCGCCGAATAGCATAGATCCATCGGCTGCTATCATTATAGCGGAAACGGGATGCGGATTCCATGACTGCAATTTCCGGATTCCTGCACCCCCGTTACGGTCGTTTCTGTTCTTTTCGCAGGCAGTTCCCGTACTTTGTACGGCGTTACTGCGTTTTGTACCTGGTTTTCTTCCGATACTCCATCGGAGAGCAGCCGTAGCGCGCCTTGAACGCGCGGCTCAAATGCGACGCGTCGAAAAATCCCGTTCGGTCCGCGATCTCCTGAATATTCAAATCCCGGCCGCACAGAAGGGCGCGGGCCGCCTCCAGACGCACCTTGAGCAGATATACGCTGAATTTCTGCCCTGTTTCTTTCTTAAAGAGCATCGAAAAATACGCGCGGCTCAGGTGAACGTGCTCCGCCACCTCGTCCAGAGAAATTTTCCGGCTGTAGTTTTCCTTCGTGTAACGGATCGCCTGGCGCACCGCGGGCGTATAGGACATCCCTCTGTTCTTTTCCCGCAGGATATTGTCCAGATAAGCCGCCACCCTAAAAAGCGCTCTGCCAAGCTCCTCCAGATCGGAGGCCGACCAGCCGAGCCACAGCTCGATGCCGTTGACGTCCCGCCGCTCCTCCTCGTTCAGCGGATAGCGGCGGACCTCCTGGAGATAGGCGCTCAAAATATGGTTGCTTAAGGCGCGCACATAGGCCGGATGAAATGTATCCGCTTCTTTCATGGCCGTGAGAAACGCCTTTAATTCCTCCAGCGCGCATTGGTACCGCTGCCCGCTCAAAAAGAGGACGATCCGCTCCGCCGACAGACTGAAATTCGTACAGACCGGCGTATTATCCCCGCCGCAGTTCTGCGCCGCAAGCTCCTCCGCGAAGCCCTCCATACCGTCCTTTTCAAATACCGCCTGCCTCCAGTCTTCCTCCGATGACGCTCCGATCAGAAGCTGACTGTAGCGGATACAGCCCGGTATCCCGAAAAACCGCCGGTTCTCCCGCGCCGCCGCGGCACGCCGGTACATATCCGCAATCGTATCCGATGTACGCTTATTCTCCGCCGCCGCAGCGCTTTTGACGTTTTCCCTCGTACGAATCCCGCTGACGCCCAGATAGACCGGTACGCCAAGATGCGCCTGCAGGATCGACCGCAGCCGGTTTAAATCGCTCATCACGCGTTCATCGTTATTCTGATCATAGATCATGGAAAATTCCTGCGAACCATTCTGAAAGCAGTCGCCCGCACGGCCTTCCTGCTCCAGATACAGCGATAGAAATTCCATCACGGTCTCCCGCGGAATTTCTTTTTCGAAATACAGATTTGCAAATACAAGCTTCTCCAAAACCAGCTTCCGTTCAGCGGCGTATAATTCCAACGTTTCATCTGCGGTCTCAGCCTCCGTCATGCGCCGAAGGCAAAGCTCCCGCTTCCTCTGTTCCGCTGAAAGCTCCGAGCCGCGTCTCTCCGGCAGCTTCCGCTCATCCCGGCGGTTTCCGGCGATCCAGCCCGCGGCGTCCGCAAGGATCTGCCGCAGGCTTTCCCCCGACAGCTCCGACTTTGGTATAAATTCATGCGCCCCCAGCTTCATCGCCCACCGGGCGTAATCAAAACGGTCATAGGCGCTGAAAATCACCTTGTATACCGGAAAATCTCCGGCCTTCAGATACCCCAGAAGCTCCATTCCGTCCATTACCGGCATACGGATATCCGTAAACAGCACATCCGTCCCGTGCTCCCGGATATACTGAAGCGCCTGGGAGCCGTTCTCAAATATCCCCGCTACCAGACAGTCCGTTCCCAGCTCCTCAATTTTCTTCTTCATCCACTGTCCGGTGATCGCATCGTCCTCCGCGATCACGATCCTCATACTCATGTCCCTGGTTTTTGTCATTATGCCTCCCTGTAGTTGTCGTCTTTAACCAGTTTCCTCATGCTTTATGCGTCTTCCTCCTCTGTGTTCATATCCGTACGCGGATACCCGGACCGCGTCGTTTTAAACCACTCGCAGCCTTCTTCTGATCCCTCCTCTCCCGGCATAATCCGCTGAAATACATAATATCCGTAGGCGCGTTCCGGATCGATCCGGCTGCGCCGGTGCGTTTCCTTCGATGCGCCGCCTGGTCTTCTGTCATCCGGCCTGCCGTCGCCCGCTTCGCCGCTGTCGTCCAGTCTGCTTCTCTCCGGCTCGCCGTCGTCCGCCGTACCCTCCAAGTCGCATACATACACTTCCTGCGCGCCGTTGCGCACAGCCTGGTGCGTGACGCGCAGCAGGAGCCGGTCAAAATCCCGCTCCGCGCATCGCCGGATACGCAGATACGCCCGCCCGGACGTCCCGATGCCGCTCTGATCCAGCTCATAGGACCAGTCTTTATTCTCACCGCTTATTCTCTCCCGCAGCTGCCTTTCATATTCCATGCTGACAAGAGTAAGCCCCTTCGCCGGCGCCGTCGGTCCCGCCGCGCGCCGGTCCCGGGCGTCCAGTATTTCTTCCACATGCTCCGGCGGATACACGCCGATGCCCACCTTGATCAGCGTCCCGGCGATGATCCGAACCATATTGTAGAGAAAACCACTGCCGCTGATTCGCAGTGTGATCCTGTCCTCTTTCTTGTCGACGGAAAGGCTATAGATAGTCCTGACCGTTTCCTCCGCCTGGCCTCTGGGCGCGCAGAAGCTCTTAAAATCATGCTCTCCGACCAGATAAGCGGCTCCCTTTTTCATTTTTTCCACATCCAGAGGAAAATAGCAGAAATAGGAATACAGCCGCTCCGTCGGCATATTGATCTTCCGGTTCAGGATCCGGTATTCGTAGGTCTTCGTGCAGTTCTGCTTCCTGGGATGCCAGTTCAAAGGAACCTCCTCCGAACGCAGGGCCCTGATATCCTCCGGCAGCCACTGGTTTAACGCAAGGCAGAGCTTGTCCGCCGCCATCCGGTTCTCCGTGTCAAATACGGCGACATTCTCCAGGGCATGCACGCCCGCGTCCGTCCGGCTGGCGCCGATCACCGCGATCGGCTCCCCCATAAGCTGGGAGAGCGCTTTATTCAGCACTTCCTCGATCGTCACCGCGTTCTTCTGGAACTGCCACCCGCTGTAATTCGTCCCGTCATACGCCAGAACCAGTTTAATCCGCCTCACCGATATCTCCCTTCTGTCACGGCGGCATGCTTCATGCCGCCGGACGGCGCTTTCTGCCCTGCCGCCCCGCTCCGGCCGTCCTTTGCCGCCGGTGCTTCCTACCCGGCCGGTTTGCCGGCACTTCGCGTTTACAACCGGCCGTCCTTTGCCGCCAGTGCAGCCTGCATTGCGCCGGACCTGTCCGCCCCCTGCGGCGGCTCTCTCCAAGCGTTTCCGCCGCTACACAAGCTTCGTCAGCACAATAACGCCCAGATATCCGGCGTACGCCGCGTATGCCGCCCGGTCCCGCCGCGCGTATTTTAACGGCTTCATCTTCGTTCGCCCTTCTCCGCCGTGATAGCACCGGGCTTCCATGGCCATAGCCAGGTCCGTCGCCCGCCTGAACGCGGAGATAAACAGCGGCACCAGAAGCGGCACCATGCTTTTTGCCTTCTGTACCAGTCCGCCGCTCTCGAAATCCGCGCCTCGCGCCATCTGCGCCTTCATGATCTTGTCCGTTTCCTCCACCAGAATCGGTATGAACCGCAGCGCGATGGACATGATCATGGCCATCTCGTGGACCGGCACCCGTACTTTCTTAAGGAATCCCAGGCTTTTCTCCAGCCCGTCCGTCAGCTGGTTCGGTGTGGTCGTAAGCGTCATCACCGACGATCCCATTACCAGAAAGATCAGGCGAACAGCCATGAAGCCGGCCATCCGGACGCCTTCCCACGTCACATGCAGAAACCCGATACGGAATATTTCCTCGCCCTCCGTCAGGAACAGATTAAAACTGACGCTGATCAGCAGCAGGAACAGGATCGCCTTAAGGCCCCTGACCATAAAAGCAACCGGCACCCGCGAAAGCCGTATCACCATTGCCAGAAACAACGCGGCGGCCGCGTACCCCCATACGTTGTCCGCCAGAAACAGCGATACGATATATACCATCGTACCGAACAGCTTCGTCCGCGGATCCATACGGTGCAGCACCGAATCCACCGGATAATATTGTCCTATTGTTATTTCCCTTAACATCTTTGTCCTTTCTCATGCCGCAGCACCGCCGGTTATACCGTGCCTCCCGCAGCCTTTCTATATCATATCGCCGGGAACGCATCCCTACAGACTGCGTCTTCTACGCCCTGCGCAGCACCGCCAGAAGCGCGTCCCGGGCCGCTTCCACCGTGGTGATGTCCTCGTCGATCTCCACGCCCCGTTCCCGCAGCGCATGGACCACATACGTTACCTGCGGCGCCGCAAGCCCCATCTGCTCCAGTTCCTTATAATGCCGGAATATTTCTTTGGGTGTCCCATCGAAGGCTTTCCTGCCATGATTCATCACCAGAAGCCGCTCCGCGTATCTGGCCATGTCTTCCATGCTGTGGGACACCAGAATGATCGTCATACCCCGCGCCTTATGAAGCTTCTCGACCTGATCCAGGATCTCGTCCCTTCCTTTCGGATCCAGTCCCGCCGTCGGCTCATCCAGAATCAGCACCTCCGGATTCATCGCGAGCACTCCGGCGATCGCCACTCTCCGCTTCTGTCCCCCGGACAGTTCAAACGGCGACTGCTCCCAGTATTTTTCCTTCATCCCGACAAGCCGCAGCGCTTCCTCAGCCCTTTCGCGGACCTCTTCCTCCGAAAGGCCCAGATTCCGCGGGCCGTAGCATACGTCCGAGATCACATCTACCTCGAACAGCTGATGCTCCGGATACTGAAATACCAATCCCACCTTGCTTCGCAGCTGCCGCAGGCTGTAGCCTTCGCTGTAGATGTCCTCACCATTATAATAGATCTTCCCGCCGGTAGGCTTCACCAGACCGTTCAGATGCTGGATCAGCGTGGATTTTCCGGAACCGGTGTGACCGATCAGGCCGACGAACTGGCCGTCCGGAATCTCGAAGCTGACCCCGTCAAGCGCCCGCTGTTCCAGAGCCGTACCTTCGTTATATACGAATGTCAGGTCCTCCACTTTTATCGCCATACTGTCTTCTATCTCCTTTTCCTGCCGGGGCTTCTCTCATCCGGCTCTTCCTGCGGTATCCGCGGCATCCCCTGCAGCGTTTCCCAGCACACCCGCGGCATCCGGTGAATAAACAAGCCGCTCCTCTCTCAGCCGGCCGTCTCCTGCTCTCCCGTTTTCTTTCCGGCCAGCGCGGCCATGAAGCTTTCCACAAACTCATCTAACGACAGGATCCCCTCCGGCATATCCGCCCCGCCTCTGCGCAGCTCGTACGCCAGCTCCGTCACCTGCGGCACATCCAGGCGGTATCCCTTCAGTTCATCCACTCTGGAAAATATCTCCCGCGGCGTGCCGTCCATCACGATCTTTCCCTCATCCATCACGATCACGCGGTCCGCGTGGATGACTTCCTCCATATAATGCGTGATCAGAAGCACCGTAATGCCTTCCTTCCGGTTCAGCTCCCGCACCGTGCGGATCACTTCCTTCCGCCCGTTCGGATCCAGCATCGCCGTCGGCTCATCCAGCACAATACACTCCGGCCGCATGGCCATCACGCCGGCGATCGCCACCCGCTGTTTCTGTCCGCCTGACAGCTTGTTCGGCGATTTGTACCGGTAAGCGGTCATGCCGACCGCTTCCAGGCTTTCATCCACACGTTTCCAGATATCGTCCGTGGGAACGCCGATGTTCTCAGGGCCGAAGCCCACGTCTTCCTCTACCACGTTGCCGATGATCTGGTTGTCCGGATTCTGAAATACCATCCCGGCCTTTCTGCGGATCTCCCACACCCTGCTCTCATCCGCCGTGTCCATGTCCGACACCCAGACGGTTCCCTCCGTCGGTACCAGGATCGCGTTAATATGCTTCGCAAGCGTCGATTTGCCGGAGCCATTGTGCCCAAGGATCGCCACAAAGCTACCCTTCTCCACATCGACGTCCAGACCGTCGATCGCCCGGTCTACTTCTTCGATATTATCTTCCTCATCACGCCGTATATAATCGAAAACCAGCCTGCTGGCTTTTATGATTCCCATACTTCCTCCATCCGGGGAACATTTCTTCGCCTCCCCGGCTCCGCGTTTCGCTTCACTCACATTTTTTCAATTTTAGTAGAAATCTCTGCATTCGTCAACCTGTAAATAGAAAATGTATCATTTTTAAAAAGGGATGCAGTTTTATAACTGCACCCCTTCTCATCGCCGTTATCTCTTACTGGATCCACGCTCCGTCCGCCCCTACGCGGAAATACGTATCGATGGTCGTATTCGTGGCCATATAGCCATACCCCGGATAGAAATAATAAAATTTCTTATCGATCTCCTGCCAACCCTCCAGCATGGCTCCGCTGCTGTCGAGCAGATACGTCTTGCCTCCGGTCGTAAGCCACCCCGTATGCATCGCGCCTTCCACGCCGTCGGCCGTCGTATTCAGATAGTACCATTTATCTCCCGCTTTGATCCAGCCTGTCTGCATGGCGCCGTTCGACTGCATATAATACCAGGCGCCCTTCCACTGCTGCCAACCCGTCAGCATCCGTCCGCCGGAATCAAACAGGTACCAGATCCCGTTCAGCTGCAGCCATCCGTTCGTCTGATACTGTCCGTTGGGATATCGGAAATACCAGGTGCCATCCGACTGGATCCAGCCGGTCTGCGTTGTCCCGGCCACAACCTCCCCCACATTCGTCCGGCCGCTTCCGTCAGATACATCCTCCGCATCCAGATAGATCTCATCCGATTCAAGCCACTCGCTCTTAGTACCGTACTGCTTCTGCTGCTCCGTGTGGGGAACCGTGCGGACACGGAAGAAATACGAACCCTTCCGGGTCATATACGGATAGAAATTATACGATGTCCCGTGATAATCCTCCACCTTATGCACCAGAGCGCCGCCGCGGTACAAATAGACATCATAGTAACCGGAAATTGCGGCGCTGATATAGTCGTCATACAGATCATAGTCCTGGTTCCAGACCGCCCTTCCGTAACTGCCGTCTCTCCACTCGGCGCTGACCGGAGGAGGATACTGCCCTTTAATACCATTCAGCGTGACGACGACTTCCAGCTCGTCATTAGACGCGCGTCTGGCGCTGACCAGCTTACCGCCTCGGATCGTCACGTTTCCTGAGCTGTACGATCCGCGGAAAGAATAGTCTGAATCGGTAATTTCCAGATAGACGCGCATCCGCGGCTGGTCGCCGATGCTGATATACCGTTCATCGGAAGTTACCCATTCCGCATAACGTATCGTATATCGGTCGGAATTGGTAACGGCGTAAGCCGGATAATCCTGCGTTTTTATCGTATCATCCTCCAGGGTTACAATTTCCGGCAGCGTATCCCCCGGATTGATCGCAACACCCACCCGAATCGTAACGCCTGTCAGCGCTCTCGTCGTCGCCGCATGCGCGGGCTGTCCGGCCAGCAGTACCATAAGACACGACAGAACTGCTGCCATTATACGCCTGCCTCTTATCGCCGCTTTCATCTGCGTTCCTCCCAATCATGCATATCGTATCCGTTTCTGCCATTTATTATAAACAAATGCTCCCATAACGTCAACTTAAGATATTCTTTCTTTTTCATACCTTTTTCCTAAAGAGACAGACAATACCGAAAATCTGCCATCGGATTTTCCGACATATCATACCAGTGTAAATAATTTCCAACATACCGGCATAAAAAATTCCTCTATGCTAATATAAAAATCCCGGCTCACTGACTTAAAAAGGCTTCCTGCCATAAGCAGAAAGCCCTTTCCTGTAACACTCTGTCAAAAATTATACCAGCTCGATCAGAACCATCATCGCACCGTCGCCTTTGCGCTGGCCGATCTTGACGATCCGGGTGTAGCCGCCGTTGCGGCCCACGTACTTGGGAGCGACCTCGTCGAACAGCTTCGCGACGATATCCGCTTCCTTCGTGTTCCTCTTGCGTCCGGCCGGAGTCGTAGGAACTTCGGTCACCGGATAGAGAACCTTCAGCATCTGCCTTCTGGCATGCAGCCTGGAGGGCAGATCCTTCTTGATCTCCTTCTCGACCTCGTCATAAACGGTTACTTTCTTGCCGTCCTTGACTTCCTTAACTCTCTTGCCGTCCTTATCCTTACGCGGAACCTTGGCGGTCACCTTCACGGTCTCGAAGTTGTCCTTCTCCTTGACTGCCTTGGCGATCAGGCCCTCGGCGATCTTACGGATCTCCTTGGCTCTCGCCTCGGTGGTGACGATCTTCCCGTGATACAGAAGCGCGGTCACCTGATTCCTCAGTAATGCCTTTCTCTGACTGGACGTCTTGCCCAGCTTGCGATATCCTGCCATATCTTCTTCCTCCATAGATTCTGGAGAGCGGCGCTGTGCCCTTCGGACTTACCTGCGCTGCGTCTTCCTTATGATATTCTTTCACTGACTCTCTGCGGCGTCGGACTTACGAGAATCAGCGCCTTTCGAAAATGCGGGGAACCTGCACGGATTCGCCTGGTTCCGAACATCTTCGTCTCCGACCGGCACACGAACGTGTCCCTTTACAAATAAATCACTCGTCGCCGGGATTCAGCTGAAGTCCCAGCTCCTTTAACTTGGACAGAACTTCCTCTAAGGACTTACGGCCAAGGTTGCGGACCTTCATCATATCCTCGGAGGTGCGGTTGCACAGCTCCTCCACGGTATTGATGCCGGCGCG
>CANPYE010000108.1 GCA_947588005.1 uncultured Lachnospiraceae bacterium
GACATCATTTCCTCGAAACCGGCCTTCGTCTCCGCCAGATCGCGGGTGCGAAGGTACTGGCCGTTCTTCCATACGGAGCAGATATGGGACTGGATCAGGAATTTCTCACGGCGGCCCTTAATCGCCTGACCGACGGTGCGGCGAAGCTGCGGGTCGGAGGCGTAGAGGTCGAAATAATTGATCCCCAGGCGCTCCGCCGCGTCGAAAAGCTTCGGCGCCATTTGATAATTGTCTTCGAACAGGCCCTCGCAGCCCATGCCGATGACGCTGACATTTAAACCGGTATTTCCAAGCATGCGGTATTCCATCGTATTCCTCCTGTTCTTACGGCAAAATCTCATGCAGATCTGCCATATTGCAGCTTCAGCTGGCCCACTTATTATGACTCCATATTCAATAAAATCTCATATGGATCTGTCATATTGCAGCCGCGGATGACCTTCTGAATTCACGGCTTACTTATGCCGTGCCGTATTAACGTATCGCTGACGACATACCAGCAGTGTATCAAGGACACATTGACGGCATTCTGACTGCGCACTGAAAGCCACTGACAGCACAAAGTTTCTGCCCGAAAAGTTCTTCTGGAAATATTCTACTCCTTCCCGGTCTCCTTGTCCACCACTTTGATGATCCCTTTCTTCCACATGATGCGGGAGGAAATGATCGCCACCGGCAGCATGAACAGGATCAAAAATCCCACCGCGCCGAACAGCGAGCCGCCGCCCAGCAGACGCACCGCCAATGCCAGAACAGATACGATGATCAAAACGGGCAGGACGCCCATGATGCCGTTTTTGACGACCTTGGTGCCGGAATTGGTGCTGGCGAACAGTCCCAGGGTCAGGGAGCCGAACAGGGCCGGGATCAGGTACTCCGACGCGGTCTTCACCTGTGGAAGCTCAAACACCGGCATGATCCAGGTGCTGAAAAGCGCCGCCAGGGCCAGGATCAGGATCGTCATGATGGAGCAGGACGCCACGGCCACCGAGGAAATGGCTTCGCCCTCGGGAGTGTTGGGCTCCTTCTGTGCCAGCTTCATCGCGTTGGCCGCGCAGGGCAGCTTCAGATTCATGATATTGCCGGTTATGAAGGTCAGATAGGCGGAGCAGCCCAGGATCGGGGTATAGCTTAACGCTTCTGAAAATCCCACCGGAATATAGATCAGCAGGATGCTGATCGTGGAAAGGTTGATGACCTGACCGACGGACGGCACACAGTCATAATAGGCCAGCACAACAAATGGGATCGCGATCATGTAGACCAGCGCGATGACTGTGCCGACGCGGCCCCATTTATGGCACCATTCCTGAAACGGATCCATGGTATGTACGGGTTTTGTATTATTTTTGCTCATAGTCCGGTTCTCCTTTACGAAAACAGCTTCACCCACAGAAGCGACGACACCATGCCGCCGATCATGGAAAACGCCATAATGAATTCGTTAAGCCACCGAAGCCCCGGCTTCTTCGCCAGGACGCCAAGGCCCACGGCGATGACCAGGCCGGTCAGCATGACCAGCATCTGCACCGTGTCGCCGAAGATCAGCACCGGGATATAGACGGCGAACAGACAGAGCATGAAGGTGCCGCTGAGCACATGCTTCCAGGTGTTGCCGGTGTCGGATTTGTCCACACTCTTGGAGAGCTTGCGGCCGAACGGGATCAGGACAAGAAATCCGCTGAGCATACCGACGCTCATCAGGATCATTACCACGCCGAAATCGCGTCCGCTGGCCATCTCGAGCATTTCCGCGCTGTTGGCGTAGCCGATGGCAGAAGCCACGCTGCTGGAGATCATCGTCTCGTAGGAAAGGGATCCGATGACGGAGAGCCGCCACCAGGACCAGACCACGCCCATGACCGCGATCAGCGCGAACAGGCCGACCACGATGGACAGGCTGGGGACGATGGAGAATACCAGGCTGGATTTGATGACCTTCTTAAGATCTTCTTTGGAAATACCCAGCTCGATGCAGCGGGTGTAGGCTTTCTTTAAGTACACCAGGGAGAAACCCACGATGTAGAGCAGTCCGCCCGCCACCAGAGCCAAAAGGAGGGGGCTGGAGATAATGTCTTTCATTGTCGCCATGATTCGTTACCTTCTTTCTTACGGATTATTTATCATATTTTGTCACGGTACGCGGCGCCGATACCATGCGTCCTCCGCAGTTAAACAGCAGAAAGCCGTATGGTACTTACTGATCACGCACTAACAGCAAAATACTGCATGTTGCCTGCGGACCATGCCGCCAATAGCAAGATGCATCGCTTTGCCTGCCGATCCCGCCGCTTACAGCAAAAGACCGCATTTTACCTGCCAACCCGTGACAAATGCAGCAAATTTATCCCGCCGGTCAGTGTTCTTCCAGCCACCGCATGGCTGTATAAGCGTAGGCCGCGCTGCCGGTGGACAGAACCTCGTCGGAAAAGCGGGCCTTCGGATGGTGCTGCGGGTACGCGTAGCCTTCCGCCGGCGTGCCGGCCGCAAACGCCAGCATAATGGACGGCACCTGATGGCTCACATAAGCGAAATCCTCAGAACCGGTGGACTTGGATGTGCCGGATCCGCCGGACAATGCCTTAAGCTGGCCGGTAGTAAATGCCTTCGCCGGGCCGTTCAGTTCGCGGATATATCCGACCACCTCGCCGGAAAGCCTGCCGTCATTTAAGAGAGTCGGACAGCCGCTGCCGAAGACGACCTCCGCCGTCGCGCGGAACGCCGCGGCGATACCGGTGCTGATCTCCTGCATACGGCTCTTTAGCAGTTCGCGGATCTCCTCGTCATAGGTGCGGATCGTTCCGCCCATCACCGCCGTGTCCGGAATCACATTGGGAGCGACGCCGGCCTGAATGCTGCCGATCGTCAGCACCGCCTCGTCCGCCATAGCCAGCTCCCTGGCGTGAAGCTCCTGGAGAGCCGTAATGATATGGGCCGCCGCCGTGATCGGATCGACGCCGTTCTGGGGCATGGAGCCATGGCATCCCTTGCCCTGGATCCGGATCTCAAATGTATCCGCGGCCGGAGCGCTGACGCCGCCGTCGCAGACCACCGCCGTACCCGGCTCGAACGGAACGCCGGCCATCACATGGATCATCAGGGCCGCGTCCACGTGGGGATTCTCAAGGACTCCCGCTTTGATCATGTCGTCGGCGCCCTGGAAAATTTCCTCCGCGGGCTCAAACATCAATTTGACCGTCCCCTGGATCTCGTCCTCGTGGGCCTTCAGAAGCTTCGCGGCCCCCAGGAGCATGGTCGCGTGCATATCGTGGCCGCAGGCGTGCATTTTGCCGTTGCAGGAAGCGAAGTCCACGCCGGACTCCTCCGCGATGGGCAGCGCGTCCATATCCGCGCGAATCAGAAAGACCTTGCCCGGATTCTTTCCGCCTGCAGTGACCGTAAGCCCGGCCTTGCCGCACTCCTTCGGGGCGTAGCCCATATCTTCCAGGGACTTCTTTACATAAGCGACCGTTTCCGCAATATCAAATCCGGTTCCTGGATGTGCGTGCAGATAGTGTCTGGTCTCCGTCAGCATCTGCTGGTTGGCGGCTGCTTCTTCAAGAAATGTTGCTGCGTTGATCATTATGCGTCCTCCTTTGATGTGAAATATAGCAGAAAGCGTGTTTCCTGACACCCTTTCCGGTATGCAGACATAATGTAAAACGGTTGTCGGCAATTTTTTGCATACTGACGTAATGCAAAACGGCAAAGTTGTCCCTCTGCCAGACTCCTTTGCCATTTCAAAATCATATCAGTAAAGCTGCTTCTTTGTCAAGGCTTATCACCGAATTCACGTGATAAATCGCTAAATTCCCGATGTGCGGGATAAAAATACTTCCGCCACCGCCAGATCCTCCGGCGTCGTGACCTTGATATTCTCGTAGCTGCCGCGGATCAAACGGGCGCGGCAGCCCATGAACTGCTCTACGACCATAGCGTCGTCGGTGATGGCTGAAGGCTGGCTGGTTGGCGCGGCGGGCGCGCTGCTGTCCAAAGCTCCACTGCCTGGAGCCGAATCGGAATCCGCTGGCACAGTGACGGTGTTCGCGGCGGCGCCGGAATAAGTCTCTCTGCCATCCCGACACACCCCCGGCTCGAGAAATCTCCGATACGCCTCATAAACCAGCGGATAGGAAAACGCCTGCGGCGTCTGCATCGCCCAGAGACTGCTGCGGGGCGGCGTCTCGACCGCAAATTCATCCGCGTCGGCTACCTTAATCGTATCCTTCACCAGCACGGCGATCTCGCACGCCTCGTACTGCCGCGCGCCGTCGATCGCCGCGCGGATGATCTCATCCGTCACGCAGGGACGGGCGCCGTCGTGAATCAGAACGTAATCGCAGCCTGCCGCGGCTTTCAGTCCCGCGTAGACCGAATCATACCGCTCGGCTCCGCCGGGGATGACCGCACGTACCTTCGCAAACCCATAGGCATCCACGATCTCTCTCCGGCAGTACTCCTCCTCGCCGGGGCCGCATACCAGAACGACATCATCCACCGGGCTCTGTTCAAAGGCCCGCAGGGTATGGCAGATAAGCGGCTGGCCAGCCAGCTGCATATATTGTTTCTGAGTCTTGCTCCCCATTCGTCTGCCGCGCCCGGCGGCAAGGACGATGGCGGTGATCCTGTCGCTCATGATGTTCATCTGCCTTTCCTGGAATGTTCTGTTCTCATTTCCTGCACGATATCCCGACAACCACTGCCGTCCGAATCCGCACCTTATTGACTGGCCTGATTCACGCCCTATCGGCCGGCCTGATTCGTGCCTTGTCGACCGCCCTGATTCGTGCCTTATAAACCAGCCTTATTCATGCCTTGTCGTCCAGCTTGATTCGCACCTTATCGCCCGGCACATTTCGTGTCTCATCGACCGCCTGCTCCTACCTCTCCCCCAGCTTCAGATACGGCACCGCGTTCAGATCCCATCCGCTGCGGGCACCGTTGATATACTCGTAATAGGCCGCCGTCCCGATCATGGCCGCGTTGTCGGTACAGTAGACCGGCGACGGGTAATAAAACGTCAGCCCCGCCTTCCTGGCAGCCTTCTTCATCTCGCTTCGCAGCTCCGAGTTGGACGCCACGCCGCCGGCGATTGCCACCTTATCATAGCCCCGCTCCCTCGCCGCCGCGATCGTGTGGGTGACAAGCACATCCACCACCGCGTACTGGAACGACGCCGCCAGATCGGCCACATTGACCTCCTCGCCGGTCATCTGCGCATGGTTCAGATAATTGAGCACCGCCGATTTCAGGCCACTGAAGCTGAAATCGTATTCGGAGCCCTCCACCTTCGCCCTCGGGAAATGGATCGCCCTCCTGTTGCCTTCCTTCGCCGCCTTATCGATCTTCGGCCCGCCTGGATAGCCCAGGCCCACGGCGCGGGCCACCTTGTCAAATGCTTCCCCGGCCGCGTCGTCCCTAGTCCTGCCAAGGATCTCGAATTCGCCGTAATCCTTCACCACTACCAGATGGCTGTGGCCTCCGGACGCCACCAGACAGACAAACGGCGGCTCCAGCTCCGGATGCTCGATGAAATTGGCGGAAATGTGTCCCTCGATGTGATGGACACCCACTAACGGCTTTCCTGCCGCGTAGGCGATGGCCTTGGCCTCCGCCACTCCCACCAGAAGCGCGCCCACCAGACCGGGACCGTAGGTCACGGCGATGGCCGTCATCTGCTCCAGCGTCATTCCGGCGTCGGACAGGGCGGTCTCGATCACCGGATTGATCTTCTCGATATGCTTTCGTGACGCGATCTCCGGCACCACACCTCCGTAAAGGGTATGGAGATCGATCTGGGAAGAAATGACATTGGACAGGATCTGGCGGCCGTTCTTTACGACGGCCGCCGCGGTCTCGTCACAGGAGCTTTCGATTGCGAGGATATAGACGTCCTCGGGGGTTGTGTTCTTCTTCATAATATATTTAGCGCCTCATATTTTAATCAGCCTGCCTGTGCAGCTATTCTCTCACTCTTCGTCAAAGCCCAGTTCCACGCTCCGCCCGTCCCGCGCTGCTACGCTTCGCGGGAAGATCTCCCGAACCTTCTCAATATACTCCTCCGGCCGGGTCAGCGACGGGCTGTAATGGGTCAGCCACATTTCCTTCGGCTGCGCCTCTTTCGCCAGCCGGGCCGCCTCGTACATGGTCATATGCTTGTAGTCCCGGGCCTTCTCTTCCTTGCCGTCCTCGCCATACATGCCCTCGCAAATAAACAAATCCGCGTCTGCGGCGTACTCGGCGATCACCGGAACCGGCCGGGTATCGGTACAGTAGGTCACCTTAAGACCACGCCTCGGCGGCCCCAGCACCATGTCCGGCGTGTATGTGACGCCGTCCATGAGTACATTCTCACCCTTCTGCAGATGGCTCCACGCCTTCATCGGAACACCCTGATTCTTCGCCCGTTCCACATCGAACCGGCCCTTGCGGGGGATGGAAATGGAATAGCCGTAGCAGGTTACATTGTGGTTCACCTTATACGCATCGATATCATAAGGTCCGATGTACAGATGCTCCCGGTTCTCCGCCAATTCCACATACTGCAGCTCAAACGGCAGTTCCGGCGCAATGATCCGCAGAGAGTCCGCCACCCGCTTAAGACCCTTCGGGCCGATCATTACTACCGGCTCGGTCCGTTCCGCGTTCCCCATAGTCAGCAGAAGGCCGGGAAGACCGCTGCAGTGATCGGCGTGATAGTGGGTGAAACATATGATATCGATGGGCTTCGGGCTCCATCCTTTTTCTTTCAGCGCGATCTGGGTTCCCTCGCCGCAGTCGATCAGCAGGTTGCTGCCGCCGCAGCGGGTCAGAAGCGACGTCAGCCATCGGTACGGCAGCGGCATCATCCCGCCGGTTCCCAGAAGACATACATCAAGCATAAAAATTACTCTCCAATCTAAAGCATGGACCGCCTGCACTTCCGGGCTCCGCCTGCCGGACAGAAGCCGCGGTCCGCAGCGCCATACTCCACATAACTTCAAATAATACGGATATTTTACCCGCAAGAAAGCACTTTGTCAACCGATTCGCCCCTCCCGCAGAAGATCACGCGGAAGATGCCGCCGGCCATTCCGGAAATTATGCAGCTCCATGGAACGGAATATGGTTAAAAAAATCCGCATATCCGATCTGACTGACCTGACCAGATATACGGATTGTACCGATATGATTCCTTTCTTCTCATGAAACACGGACCGCCCGCGCCGCTCATTTCTCTCACAAAACTCGGACCGCTCGCGCACACTGCTGAATTCCGCAGACGCATCCTCCGCCCGCGCCGGACCCGGACGCAAAACTCTTACAGCAGCTCCGTCCGCTCCTCTATATCTACGGGCAAACGCAGTCCCTGGATCAGCTGGTCGTAGCACTCCTCGCACAGATCCAGATGATGCACCTCCCCGTCCTTCTCAGAAAAATAGTCCCAGGCGTGATCGATCATCAGCACGCCTTCCCGGACAATGCCATCCTTCACCGCCAGCTTCTTCGCACAATGGTTGCAGATCACAGCCTCCAGTTCCCCGTTCTTCGTGTACTTCCTCATCTTACGCTCACCTTTCTTTTCATCCTGAATTCCCGCGAAGGGGTATCCCTTCCATCCGCTCCCCGCCGGCTGCCGCTTCCCCGCGCGCCGCTTCCGTTCATCCGCCGTCCGCGCTGTTTCCGCCGCGTCCGCGCCGCCGCATCTGCACACCTGTCTGATATTACGCTGACCGGCTGCGATAAGAAAAGGATACCTGCCTCTCACAGATACCCTTACATTATAAATCGTTTTCTGTCGGATTTTAAGTGGTAAATGTTTCATACGCCCCGCCGCCACAGGATCAGCGCGTCCTCGGTCGGATTCCGGTAATAATCCTTCCGCCTTCCCTCCTCCGCGAAACCGCAGGATTCGTAGAGCTTCAGGGCCGCAGTGTTGCCTGCGCGCACCTCCAAGGTCATATCCCCCACCCCTTCTTTTCCGGCAAATTCTGCCATCGCTTCCATCAGTTTACGTCCCGCGCCGCGGCGCCGCAGGGCCGGATCGACCGCAATCCGTTCGATCTCGCCCTCACCCGCAAGGATGCGAAGATTGGCATAGCCGCAGAAGCGATAGGACGCCGCTCCGCGGGAGCCGGTATCTTCCGGGCGCTCCGCGCCGCCGGCCTCCCCGCACTCCGCGACCCAGAAATGATCATAATCATTTGCCAGAGCATCCGCCAGCAGCTTCATGGACCAGGCGTCGGAGAAACATTCCCGTTCCAGCTGCCAGACGTTCTGCAGATCGGCAACGGTCATGGGGCGGACGCATATATCCTGCCTTTCTTCCCTCTCCCGCTCTGCTTGGGACTTACGAAGATAATCGGGCTTGAATTCCGCGGCGGTCACCGTCTGCCCGCGCTTCACATATTCCGCGCCGAGAGCGGCCACGGACGCGGCGCGCTGGCGGCTGCACTGGGCAGGCGCAAACGCATACGGCGTCTTCAGTTCCGCCTCGATCCGCGCTCGGAAGACAGGGACGCCATCGCCTAAGAATGTGACCGGTTCGCCGATCTCCTCCAGCTTTCGCATAAGTTCGGCGATATCCAGGGCGCACTGATCTAATATAACCTCCGGAATTGCCATCCGGTCTGTTCGTTCGACTGCGCTCCATTCTGCTGTGCTGCTTACGGCGGCATTTCCAGCTTCCTCTATCTTCATCGCCATGTGGCCTGGTCCCACCCGGTACACCCCGGTGTACACCTGGTTCCTGCGGGCGTCCAGCATCGGACAGACCACGCCGGAACAGCCCCAAAGATTATAAGCCAGCGCCTCCAGCGTAGGAACGGCCGCCAGCGGCTTGTCAAGCGCCAGTCCCAGCCCCTTGGCCGTAGCCGCGCCGATGCGCAGGCCCGTGAAGGACCCCGGTCCCGCGGCCACCGCGATCGCGTCCAGCGTCTTCATATCCAGTTCGATCAGCTGCCCCATCTGATCCAGCATGGGCAGCAGCGTCTGCGAGTGGGTCTTCTTGAAATTCGCCGTAAATTCCGCCGTCACCACATCGTCCGTCACGACCGCCACGGACGCCACCAGGGACGAGCTTTCAATACCGAGAATCTTCATATTTCTGAAACTCCATTCTGTTATACATTCTGTCTTATACTATTACAGATCTTATGCCTGCCTTCTGCAGCATGTTCTAAATAAACTGCGTGTCAATGCTATGTAAATCGGATATCCGTTTCGCACCGGCCGCGGCACCGGATGCCCGTCCCGCATGGAATCACGCCACCGTGATCCTGCGATAATCAAATCCCTTGTCCACATCCTTCTCGATCCGCACATGGACCGCGTCCTCCGGCAGGATCTCACGCACCAGCTCCGACCACTC
>CANPYE010000109.1 GCA_947588005.1 uncultured Lachnospiraceae bacterium
AAACCGCCTTTGACCGTCTTTTTTCATTTAGAAAAGTACGATTTCATCATCCTCAAAAATTATAGCCCTCCGGCGCAGATTCAACAGTTACTGATAAGCAAGCTGCCTTCTCCTGCCAAGAGACGAGGCAGCTTGCTTATTTTCTATAATTCAAAATCGCTGCTATGAGCAGCGCTGCAGTCAAAATGACCATGAACTCCTCATATGTACTCATAAGCATCACCCTTTCCGCAGAATACAAGGAACGGATGACTGCACGCCTCCCCGGCGCTCTCTTCCTGCCGGTAGAACTCGACGGCCCCGTCCCGCAGCCGCAGGCGGAAGCCGAAAATCTCCTCCATGACGCCGCCCGTTTCATCCTCGTTCCCCGCCGGGCTCAGCCACTGCCTGCTCTCGCTCTCCGCGCGAAGCGCGAAGAAATCCGCGCTGCCATGCTGATAAAACAGTACCGCCGCCTCCAGAGTAAGCGCCGCGATACAGACGCGCCGGATCTTCCGGTCCCACACGCCTTCGCGAGTGAATCTTCTCCATGATTTTTTTGCCGAAAACACAGAATCTTTCCGTAACATGACACACCTTTTCTTCCATAACGCTTTTCGATCTCTCGGAAACTTCCGCAGAAGATACGCAGATAATCACATGATTCGCAGCTGCCAGAACGTACCGGCTTCCCGGCGGTCCGCATGAATCGCAATCAGAAAAATCGGAACTGATAAAGAATTATACCATGTCCTTCGGACATGCCCCTCCGGGGGATGCGCACGGTTCGGTCCGGTGTTTCGTCCTCACTTCGTTCGGACACCGAACCGGCGCGGTATAATCTCTGTCGAGATTATAACATGTCCTTCGGACATGCCCCTCCGGGGGATGCGCACGGTTCGGTCCGGTGTTTCGTCCTCACTTCGTTCGGACACCGAACCGGCGCGGTATAATCTCTGTCGAGATTATAACATATGACACACCGCACGGCAACCCGATTTTTCTTCCAATATTCGCCGCGAACTTACTTGACACAGGGTAATCCATCAATTATAGTAAAACTATGATCTTCGTCCGACATTCTGTCAGGATGGGATTCTGATACATCTTTTGTTTCTCGGCGTGCCCGCCGCAGATTCAGGTATAAGATGCAGGCAGGGGGATATATTGTCCTTTTCGCAAAAAATCATTGAACTTAAGGGGGAAAATCGGTATAATGGGAAAGAAAATTAATAAGAAGTACAAGGATCGGCTGTTCCGGTTCATTTTTGGAAACCGTCGGAAAATGCTGGCGCTCTATAACGCGCTGAACGGGACGCATTACACGGATCCGGAGCAGCTGGAGATCATGACGCTGGAAGACGTCATTTACATGAACATGAAAAATGATGTCGCGTTCTTATTCGGGGCGGAACTGCACCTGTGGGAACACCAAAGCACAATGAATCCGAACATGCCGGTAAGAGGACTGTTTTATTTTGCGAGGCTTTATAAGAAATACGCGAAGATACACAAGCTGAACCTGTACAGCGGCCGCCTGCAGGCGCTGCCTTACCCGCAGTATATCGTCTTTTATAACGGCAGGGAGGACGAACCGGACCGGAAGGTACTTCGGCTGTCGGACGCATTTGCGAAGTCGGAAGAATATGCGGCTGAAACGGCATCTGCATCCGAAAGTGCTGGGCCGCGAAGCGGCTTTCCGGAGCCCTGCGCAGAGGTAACGGCAATCATGCTGAATATCAATCTCGGCAAGAACCGCGAGCTGATGCGGCAGTGCCGGCGCCTGGAGGAATATGCCACATTTGTGGAAATGGTGCGGGAGCAGCTGGATACAGGACTTGAATTAGAAGCAGCTGTGCGTAAAACCATGGAAGTCTGCCTGCAGAAAGGGATTCTGTCCGACGTCCTGGCAGAGCACACAGAGGAGGTAGTGGAGATGTTCCTGACGGATTATGATTTCGAAGAACATATGAAGATGGAGCGGAAAGAAAATTACGCATACGGGAAGGCAGAAGACATCTGCGACATGCTGGAAGACTCCTTCGAACTTCCGGATATGTGGCGTAAGCGGATCATGGCCGAGGAAAATATCGACCAGCTCAAGGCATGGCTGAAAATCGCGCGGCACGCGGAAAATCTGGATGAATTTCTCGAAAAAAGCGGCCTGCGGAAATAAACAAAAATCTGCCTGCGGCTCCGGCTGAAAACGCCCGGCCGTATCGAAATCCAGCATCACCAGCAGTTCATCTGCCGTTACCGGCACCCTGCTTACATGGAAATACAAAAGAATGTCACTGATGCTCTTTGCATACTGACATAATACAAGAAGGGCGTCACTGGCGCTCTTTTTGCATACTGACATAATACAAGAAAGGCGTCACTGGCGCTCTTTTTGCATACTGACATAATACAAGAAGGGCGTCACTGGCCGTCCTTCTCGCAAGGAAACAGAAGCGGTTCACCGGCACATCTGTACCGTTAAACCGCTTCTGCCACGATTTACGTTTTACTCGCCTGTTAACTCCTGCGCGGAAAAACCGTTTTCGACATTCCGCTGACAGTACGCTCTATATGTTACTGCACCAGCGCGCCCTTATAGCCGTCAGACGCCTCATTGAAATAATAGCTCTTACCGTCGATGACATGGTTTCCTACAAACATGGAACCCATCCAGCCGTCAGATACCGGATTCAGATAATACACACGTCCATCCGTATCGGTAAACCATCCGGTCTGCATATAGCCATTGGCGTCGAAATGATACCAGTCGGTGCGGCCGTTATAGGCCAGCTGCGCCCAGGTATTCGCGGGCCATGTGCCGTCGGCATTCCTGTACCACCAGCCGGTCTCATTCTGAACCCAGCCGGCAGTATAGGTAGTTTGGCTTCTGGAAGCAGAGCCGGAGCTATAGCTGTAACCGCCGGATGAAGACGGCGTCTTGCTGATGCGCTTCGCCAGTACATAGGTGCCGGGCTGATCGATCTGCAGCAGAATGCTGCCGCCCTTTTTCACTACATAGCCGGACGGAAGCTCCGTGGCCGCACCGGACGCGCTTCTTGCCGCAGCGCTGCCCACATAATAGACGACCAGATCTTTCTCCGCTGCATCAGCCAGATCCTCCGGGATCGCCAGGGTGACCCGAACAGGGATCTTCAGTTCCGTGATGGGGCTTAAATGTTCCTCATCGATTCCTTCTTTGAAACCGATAGCAAATCCAGTTTTTCCGGTACCGGAAACTGCGTTTACATCCGCTTCCGCCGCGTCGCCCATAGTCACCCAGAATCTATTCCATGGTTCACCCTCTCCAGGAGCCTGAGCCGGAAGTGGCATATTCGCGCCAAAGTATTCGATATTCTCCAGCAGCCCTACCGTATTCTCGCTCTCGTCAAGGCGGTAATCGTATGCGATGACATAATTGCCCACTTCACCGTTAAGTCTGTTCAGGGCATTCCATACACGACTCGTCAGGGCCTTCCCGCTGACAAGATTCGATATCTGAGGAATCACTTTCTCTCTCAGCCAATCCGCAAGAATCGGGCCTTCATGTGCTTCATAGAATTCATCGAGAAGCCTGTGAATCTCGCTGTCAAGCGAACGGCCGGTCACTGTAAGCGTCGCCTCCGCTTTTGCTCCGCGCCATTCCACCGTGATGGTCGTGGTTCCCGCTTTTAAAGGAACGATTCTCTTTGCGAAAACAGCATAAGGATCGCTGCCCTCTAAGTCGGCAAGCGCCGCTACTGTCTCATCCTCGACCTTCCATACAGGCTGGTATCCTTCGCCAAGGCCATAGCAAACCAGCATGCTGTCCATTCCATCTTCCCATTCGACCGTACCGTTATGAAAGATATCTTCTAAGCCAATATCATCAATGCTGATTTGATATCCGTCATTATCCATGTCAATCGTAACTTCAGAATCGCTGAGCGTCATCGTACGCGGCATTACCGTTATCGTCGTCGTAACTTCGACGTCATCAGATCCCTCAACCCAGAACCGAATTGTTGAGGTTCCCTCCTTTACGCCCACTACAGTAACGGTATTTTCATCTTCCCACCAGTAGTCAATAATTCTCTGATTCTCAGGCCGATCATTTTTCTCCTCATCCGACTCACTCCATACGAATGGGAGCGCTTCTTTATTGTCAACCTTAATCGGGATGCTGATAGTTTTGCCCACTTCCACCTTCCGTGAGTTGGCAACCTGGATCTTCTCAGCAGCCGGAATATCCCTGATCTCAATTCCCACTGTATCTGTTGCACTGCCCACCGTCGTCTTGACAAACGCACTGTCGGGCGCATCTTTACCGGCTGTGATCGAATACTGTAAAATGATCACGTTTGGATTATCTTCCTCACCGTACACTTCTTCATATGAGTAAGCTGTCTGCTCCCACCAGCCTGTCTCAAATCCTTTTACAGGCTTTCCCGACTCGTCAACAACCTCAATCTTAATCACGTCGTCCGGATTCTCATTAACCGCATCCATGAATTCTTTCGCGTTAGAAGCGGTTGCAAATTCGACCTCATAAGCGCCGCCAGTCTGCATCTCTCTGTAAAGGACGCCGTCATAGCCCACCCTAATACGGCTAAGGCTATTCAGTCCCTCGACCGCCTCCGCCGCCCGCGCCGTAATCTCCCGTGCGCCCGCGCCGGGGATCAGCGCAAGAACCATGGCGACTGCCAGGATCACACTTAATTTCCTTCTGAATTCTCTCATACCGTTCCTCCTTATCTTTTTGATATCCTGTCCGAACAGATTATGCGCGGGATAACCGCGCATAATCCTTCCCACAATACCAAGAATAGCATATCTGAGAATTCAAAAGGTCAGCAAATCTGCATTATTTTTCGGCCGTTCTCACTGTTATGTCCGGCACTGCGGTTCCTTTCCAGACAGCCGCACACGCCAGCGCCTTCAGAACCGCTCCGGCCGCCGCGCACGCAAGCGCTGTCAGAACCGCTCCAGCCGCCGCGCACGCAAGCGCGGCGGACGCCTGCCCCCTTCGCCGTTTCCCGCGGCATGGCGGGAAGGCCTTCTCCGCCCGGACGCACCGGCGAAGAGCCTCCCCGAGCAGTTCAGCCTCCTGATAACGGCTGTCAGGCTCGAACGCTGCGGCTCTTCGGATCACCTTTTTCAGGTTCCCGGAACAGTCCGCGTCCGCCAGCCGTCTCTCATCAAAGCTCCCGCAGAGCAGATACAGAAGCGTCCGTCCCGCGCCGTAGATATCGGTGCGCACATCCGTCTGACGGAAACCGAACTGCTCCGGCGCGGCGGTGTCCTTCGAGCCTGTAAAAACGGTATCCCTCTCCTTCTCCGGCTGAAAGCGCCTGGCCGTATCAAAATCCAGCATCACCAGCTGCCCGTCCGCCGTCACAAGAAGATTCTCCGGCTTCACGTCCCGGTGGATCATCGGCGGCGTCATCCGGTGCAGCCGGTCAAGGATCCCGCAAATCTGAACGCCGTACCTGACCGTCTCCGCTTCCGTCAGACGGCCCCGCAGGTCTGTCAGCTGCTTAAGCGTCACGCCCTCGCAGTATTCCCGGACCAGCGCCTCGTACTCTTCCCCCTCAATATATTCATAGAGATATACGATTCCGGGAGTCTTCGGCCCGCGTTCCGCACGATACCCCCCCGTGCAGCGCTTTTCGGGTCACAGTCCCCTGCCGGTTTCTCTGCTTCGTCCGTTCCTTCTTCTCCTTCTATCGACGCCCAGAGTTCTCTCAGGCTTTCCGCCTCCCGCCGAAGAAACTCTCTCTGCCGCCCGTAAGCCAGTTTGACCACGCAATATCGGTATGTCTGCCTGTCCGCGGCCAGATAGAGTTCCTTTCCCTCTCCCCTCCGGAGGCATTCCAGTATCCGATACCCGGCGGTCACAGCCTCCGGCAGTTCTTCCCCTGCCAGGATCTCGCTGTAATACTTCTCAAATTCAGCATATTCATCCATTCGTTTCCCTCCCCTGCCAGATAAAATCCCTGGCCTTCTCAAAGTTCATCCCCCTGCTGACAGCAAATACCACCCTCGCGTCGCGTGGATCCTTCACATACAGCTTCTCCCGTTCCGCCAGCCGCAGCAGCCGGTCCATTTCCGTCAGGTCAAGTCCCAGATATAGCCCGCACAGGATCACCTGATCACGCTTCATCCGCCGGATGCCGTTAAGCAGCTGGTAGCCGTAGACCCGGTCCACGTTCAGCACCCGGATCAGATGGGCGCGGCTGACGCCCCGGCGTTCCATCAAAGTCTCCAGATAAGCGGCAAATTCCGGGTGCGGATTCTCAAGGACGAGCTGCTCCTGGTATTCTTCATTCTTCACGATCCTCTGATACAATTCATTCGTGTCCATATGCGGTCTCCTTCGTAAATCCCGAAAATATGTCTGTCACTGCTAAACACAACTCATCGCCGGCGTGCTTTCTATCGAAATTATAATCCAAATCATGTTTCTATGCAATCGGCAAATCATGAGGAGTTAATATGCCCTTGGCAAATTACGGATTCTTGATTATAATAATCTGGGAACAAAAACGGCTTATCAAATGAAGGGAGGGCTCCATGCTGATTTTTCTCTGCGACGACAACGCTTCCGAGCGCGCCTACATAAAATCCCTCGTCCTCAGCTGGGCGGACCAGTCGCGGGCAATCTTTTCGGGGACCGATCTCCCAGGAACCGGCCTCTCGGGGACAGGCCTCTCGGGGACAGGCCTCTCGGGAGCTGAAATCTGCCTGCGGGAATATCCATCGGCGGAGGCGCTTTTGTTCGCCTGGGAAGACGGAGCGCCGGACATCCTGCTTTTAGATATCGAGATGCCGGGAATGAACGGAGTGGAGCTGGCGAGGAAGCTGCGCGAACGGAAGGAGACGGCGCAGATTATTTTTATCACCGGTTATCCGGACTTTATGGCCGAAGGGTATGAGGTGGAGGCGCTTCATTATCTCATAAAACCGGTGACGCCGGAAAAGCTGGCGGAGGTGCTTTCACGGGCGGCGGAGAAGATTTCCAGGGCGGAAAAGAAAATCCTCCTGCCGTCGAATGGGGGCAGGACCGCGCTGCCGCTGAAGGAAATACGCTATATTGAAGCAATGCGGCAGTATTCGGTGATCTATGCGGCTTCGGGGGAATATCGGCTGAAGGTTCCGATCTCCGAGCTGGAAGCCCAGCTGGACGGTTATTTCCTGCGGGTCCAGCGCTCCTTTATCGTCAACCTCCGGGAGGTTTTGCGGATCAGCCGTACCGAAGTGATCTTAAGAAGCGGGGAAGCGGTGCCCATAAGCCGTGGCATGGCGGATAAGATCGGAAAAAAGATCATAGAATTATTCTAGGAGTATACCATGTTTATAGACAGAATGATCAACCGGAGAATCGAGCGGTATCAGTCGGAGCTTTTACAGAAATACTGCGACGAGGTGGAGTCCATGTACCGTAAAATGCGGGGGTGGCGGCACGACTACCACAACCACATTCAGGCGCTGCAGGCGTCCATGGCCCTGGGGAACTATGACGAGGTGAACCGGTATCTGGCGGATTTGAATCAGGATCTCACTGCGGTGGACACGGTGATCAAGACCGGCCGGGTGATGGTTGACGCGATCCTAAACGGCAAACTGAACATCGCCGCCCAGAACGAAATCCCGGTCAACGCGAAAGCAAAGATTCCGGAAGGCACGCCGGTTTCCGACATCGACCTCTGCGTCATCATCGGAAATCTGCTGGACAACGCCATCGAGGAGAATAAGCGGCTCCCTGCGGATTCCCGCTTTATCCGTATTTATATGGGCAGGAAAAACACGCAGTTCTACCTTTCCGTCACGAACGCCGCCGGGAAGAAGCAGGCGAAAACCGGTTCCCGTTTTCTGTCCGCCAAGGGAGTGGAGCACGGCTTCGGTCTGGCCCGGGCAGAGTCGGCGGTAAAGAAATACGGCGGATATTTTTCCGCGGACAGCGAGGACGGCGGGTTCACGGCGGAGCTGCTGATCGGGATCGGGGACGCGGGTTAAACAGGAGCCAGAGGGTAAAAATCCTTTGAAAAAGCAGGAATTGCATAAAAAAGGAGCCGGAACTTGTGAATGGGAACCAGGAAGCTGGTTCCCATTTTAGTTTGCATTTCGTACACGAAAAAGATCATTTCGTTCCACAAACTCACATTTTTTCTCTTAAATGTACTATAATCTGGATTGGAAAGCAGAGATATTCCTTCATCGTGGTTAGGGAAATGAAAGTATTAAAAGAGATGCAAACCTTAAAAGAGGCCAAAAATTGAAAGAGCTGAAAGATTAAAAGGGTAAAAACGTCAAAAAAGAGCGAGCGGTTAAAAGAGACGAAAGGGTTAAGCGAGATGAAAATGACAAAAAGAAAAAAAGAGAAGGAGCAAAAGCGGAAGCCAAAGTACGGCATGCTCTCCTGTGTGAGTTATATTTACGGCGTGCTGTGGGAACATGAGCGGTTTCTGGTGTTTACGGGGCTTGCGGTGGTGCCGCTGTCCCTCCTCTCGGCTGCCTTCGGACTGTATGCCGCCCCGGCGATCCTAAACGCTATCGGAAGCTGCAGCAATTTCAGCTATGCGGCCCTTGTGATCGCGGGGATCGTTCTTGCGAAAGCGATCACGGATGCTGCGGATAGGATGCTCCGGGCGATTACCGGGAACGCCGAGCACAATGTTTTTGGTATTTTAGTATATCAGGCGGAGGTCGCTTACCGCACAACGGACTGGTATCTGAATTATGAGAAAGACTATCTGGAAATCAGTAATCGGGCCGAAGAGGCGCTGCGCGATCACACGCAGGCAATGCATTTCCCCATGGCTTTCGCGGAAACCGCAGGCGAGATCCTGAAATTTTTCCTCTTCGGCGCAACGGTGTCCATGCTTCATCCGGCTGTCGTCGTATTCCTGATCGCCGGCGCGGTGATAAACCGGCAGATGTCTGTCTGGCGGTGGCGGAAGCGCTATGGGGAGCGGGACCAGCGGAACGCCGCCGAGCGCAGACGCGACTACGTGGCTTTTTCCGGAAGAGATCTCAAATATCAGAAGGATATCCGGCTTTTTCATATGCAAAAGCCTTTGCATGAGCGCCTTTCCAGGCACATCGGAGAGGCTCTTGAATGGCAGAAAAAGCATGAACGCCGCGGGGTTTGGGAATCCTTTGTGAATTTCCTGATCGTCCTTGTGCGGGACGGGATCGCTTATGCTTTTCTGATGGATAAAGCCCTCAGGGGCGAGGTGGATGCGGCGCAGTTCGTCCTGTATTTTTCAGCCATCCGTTCTCTTGCGGATCTTTTGGGAGGCATTGCAGGGCGATTCCAGCA
>CANPYE010000110.1 GCA_947588005.1 uncultured Lachnospiraceae bacterium
CATCGATTCGGAATACGAGAGCTGGAACATGGATCCGGAAGCGCTGGAGAAGGCCTTTTCCATTTATCCGGACGTGAGGTTGGTGGTGTTGGCGAACCTGTACGGGACGCCCGCAAAACTGGACGAGATCCGGGATGTCTGTAAGAGGCACGGCGCGCTTCTGGTTGAGGACGCGGCGGAATCCCTTGGTGCGACCTACAAGGGCGTCCAGACCGGCAATTTTGGCCTTTACAACGTGATTTCCTTTAACGGCAACAAGATCATCACCGGGAGCTCCGGCGGGATGCTTCTGACGGACGATCAGGAAGCAGCGGATAAGGCGCGGAAATGGTCGACGCAGAGCCGGGAGGCGGCGCCGTGGTACCAGCATGAGGAGCTGGGGTACAACTACCGGATGAGCAACATCATCGCTGGGATCGTGCGCGGGCAGTTCGGGTACCTGGGGGAGCACATCCGGCAGAAGAAAGAGATCTACATGCGGTATAAGGAAGGCTTCAAGGATCTGCCGGTGAAGATGAACCCGTACATAGAGGGGGAGATGGAGCCGAACTTCTGGCTGAGCTGCCTTGTGATCGATAGGGAAGCGATGTGCCGGCAGGTACGCGGGGAGAAGGACTCGCTGTATGTGCCGGAGAAAGGCAAAAGCTGCCCGACGGAGATCCTGGAGGAGCTGGCGGCGCACAACGCGGAAGGCCGTCCGATCTGGAAGCCGATGCATCTGCAGCCGGTGTACCGGATGAACCCGTTTATCACAAAAGACGGGAACGGAAGGGCAAGGTCGGACGCCTATATTGATACCGGGGCAGTCGCCGATGTAGGCGCGGATATCTTCGCGAGGGGTCTGTGCTTGCCGAGTGATAATAAGATGACGGAGGGGCAGCAAAAAGCCATTATTGGGATAGTCAAGAGCTGCTTTGGATAAAATATCTGCCCCGCAGTGTCGCTGCGGGGCAGATGAATGAAGACATAAATAAGAATTAGTCTGTTGGGGAAACCTGGATGCCGGCATCCGCGAGGAGTTGGCGCAGCCGCTGGAGTTCGGAGTTTAGCTGCTGATTCTCAGAATTCAACTGCTGATTCTCAGAATTCAGCTGCTGATTCTCAGAATTCAGCTGCTGATTCTCAGAATTCAGCTGCTGATTCTCAGAATTCAACTGCTGATTCTCAGAATTCAGCTGCTGATTTTTAGAAGTCAACTGCTGATTTTCAGAATTCAGCCGCTGCCTCTCGGAATTCAGCTGCGTGATCTCGTCGTTCATCCAGCCCACGCTTCGGTAATAGTCCTCACGGGCCTCGCACTGCTGGCGGATCTTCTCGTCCTCGCTTAATACGGCGGCGGTCCGGGCAGCTTCGTTAAATATGGGATACTGCTCAGCCATCTTTCTCAGCTCCTTCCATGTGGTGGCTTTAAAGAGACGCGCCCAATAATCGATGTTATAGGATTTGTCTTCTTCCGTTGCCAGTTCGATCTGTTTTAAGTCTAACACAGAAAGACGCAGTTTGTCACTATATATTTTGTGGGATTTCACGTTCATCAGACGGTAGGTAGCGAAGAACTCCGGCGCGTCCGGGAACAGCGTGAAATCCAGAATGCCGATCTGAACAGCGGGGAGAACATCCTTATAGTTCGCGCCTTTGTTCAGACTGTCGAAAGAGCGGCAAAGATAGCATTGGGAGCGTTCTACCCAGTTGCCCGCGTTGATGACCTGCATCTCCAGGTTGACGCTCATGCGGTTGTCCAGAAGGATACGAATATCCAGGAAGAAATCCTTCTCGCCGACCTGCTTTCCGAGCTCGATGGGATTGAGGATGCGAACCTCGTGGACCTCATCTTCATTCAGGTGAAGGAGCGAGCAGACCAGTGCCTTGAGGACACGGTTATTCTCCTGCATGACAGCGCGGAAGAAATAGTCGTTGGTCAGGTGGAAGGGCAGCTCGCCTTTAAAACGTGACAGGTCGATGCCGGCATAGACATCGGGGTTAAAGTAAGTCATAATACATTCCTCCTCTTTGTTTTTTACATACGGTTTCCGTGGTTTCGCTGCCTGCGGGATGCTTCCGCGCAGGGAAATCTTTTGTGTGGGATCCGCCGGTGACTGTGCCGTGCAAGATACCGGAAGAAAATAAGGGGGCAGATGACAGAGCACCTGCCGATGTAGATATCATAACACGTGCGGGGGAAAATGGCAAGATGTTTCAGAAAGCGACAATAAAGAGAAGAAATATCGAATTTTGGAAGAAAACAATAAATTAATAGCGCGTGGATAATATGAAAAGGAAAATGAAAAGATTGGTTGGGGTAACAAGAAACTCTAAAAAGAAACTATTAAGGAATGGTATTCATAAACCATATGGAATATATGAGAAACTTTTCAAGCGTCCTTTAGATGTTTTATGCGCATTAATGGGAATCCTGCTTTTCTGGTGGCTATATGCAGTGATAGCGTTACTGGTAAGGATGAATTTAGGCAGCCCGGTGTTATTCTCTCAGGAAAGGCCTGGAAAAGATGAAAAGATATTTCGGTTATATAAATTCCGGACAATGACCAATGCAAAAGACGCAGAAGGAAATTTCCTATCTGACGAAAAGAGACTTACAAAGTTTGGAAAATGGCTCAGAACTACCAGCTTAGATGAACTGCCGGAGCTTTTTAATATAATCAAAGGCGATATGAGTTTCATCGGACCAAGGCCCCTTCTGGTGCGGTATCTTCCGAGATACAGTCAGGAACAGCACCGGCGCCATGAAGTCAGGCCAGGCCTGACAGGCCTGGCACAGGTACATGGCCGGAATAAGATATCCTGGGAGGATAAGTTAAAGTTAGATGTGGAATACATCGACCATATAACATTAAAAAATGATATGAAGATACTGTTGGAAACAGTTGCCGTTGTGCTTAAGCATAATGATATCAGCATAGAAGTAGAAGAATTTATGGGGACAGAAAAGAAGTAATACATAGGAAGGTGGATCAATGGTTCTGGGAATCTATGGATATGGCGGCTTAGGGCGCGAAGTGTATGTGATTGCGAATAAAATAAGCCGAATGGAAAAGAGATGGGATGAAATTATCTTTATAGATGACGCCGCGGAGACTTTGGATGCCGCTGATGCCAGCGTCTATTCATTTTTAGAGGCAAAAGAGAAATTTTCAGAACTGGAGATTGTAATAGGGGTAGGGGAACCATCCGTCAGGGCCATTCTCTTTGATAAGGTAAAGAATGAAGGGATTAAAATCGCGACGCTGATTCATCCAGATGTATATATAGACAGTACGACAGTCATTGGGGAGGGAACGGTGATCTGCGAAGGAGTTACCATCACCTGTGATGTAAAACTGGGATGCAATACTTACATACAGCCCCATGCGGTAATAGGACATGATATATCGGTCGGGAACCATTCGGTGATTGGGGCTAACTGCCAAATTGGCGGTCAGAATCATATCGGTGAAAGGACATACATGGGTTTTTTGTCAGGGACCAAAGAAGGCCTGACGATTGGGAACGATGTCATATGTTCAGCCGGGGCAATCGTATTCCGGGATCTGCCGGATGCAGTAATCGCAGTTGGAAATCCAGCTAGAATAATGAAAAAGAATGAAAATAAGAGGGTCTTTTCACATTAGAGATAGGAGAAGTGATAATGAACGGGATTATATTACAAAACCTGGATGCTTACGAAATCCAGCAATACCAGCAGAACCGCTATCCCTGTTTCTTCGTAGACATCATTGAGGAAGCAGTTCCAGGAAAATCAGCGAGAGGCTATAAGAACTTCACGTTTAACGAGTGGTTCTTCCCCGCACATTTTACGGACGAACCAAACGTGCCGGGCTTTATCCAGATAGAAACATTGACGCAGGTGTTCCTGATGACATTTTTGACATTGCCGGAGAATAAAGGGAAAAAGACAGATTTTATATCCATAAAGAATGCACGTTTCAGAAAAAAGATCGTCCCCGGAAACAGACTGGACATAGAAGCCAGCCTGGACTCTTTCCGGCATGGACTGGCGAGAGGACATGCGGAAGGATACGTCAATGGCGAACCCGCCTGTTCTTTGGAGCTTGAGGTGGCTGTCCCTGATGTGATGACGAAGTTCATTCCCCGTTCGGGGGGGGTAATTCCTCCGTATAAGTTCATAGTTGAGAGTGGTTTATCTGTGGGCGTTCTGGTCGCCGGAAAGGAGATCAGATATGCAGCGTGAGGCATTTTCCTTGAATGAGACAGAACTTTTAAAGTACCAGCCCAACCGCTATCCGTTCCTCCTGATTGACAGGGTTACGGAGGTAGTCCCGGGCAGATCGGCAAAGGGATATAAGAACCTGACCAATAATGAATGGTGGATACCGGTGCATTTTCCAGGGGATCCAAACATGCCGGGCTGCCTGCAGGTGGAGGCCATGGCACAGATGCTGACGGTAGCGATCCTGACGGCTCCCGGGATGGAGGGAAAGATCGTGCATGGCTATAAGCATGCCGGTACATTCCACCAGGAGGTCAGGCCCGGGGACAGGCTGGACATGGAAGCGGAGATACTGTCCTTCCGGAGGGGGCTGTGCAAAGGCATCGTGAAAGGATTCATAGACGGGGCCCTTGCATGTGAACTTGAATCCGTCATCATCATCCCCGATGTATTTAACCAGTTCAGGCCGAAAGGGGCTGACAATAAGATACGGAAAGGGGAGAACAGCCATGGCTGAAGGTATCTGTGAGGGAAAGGGCGAGCCGTTAAGGGATCTGGATATCAGGGGAATCATGCAGTATCATAACTGCAAATATCCCTGCTTGATGATCGATCACTGTGAAGAAATCATACCAGGGAAATATGCGAGGGCGGTAAAGAACTTTACTTACAACGAATGGTTCTTTCCGGGGCATTTCGAGGATGACCCAAATGTCCCCAGTTCGATCCAGCTCGAGGCCATGTCACAGACCCTTTTGATGACATTCCTCACGATCCCTGGATATGAGAAGGCAAAAACAGCCTGCCTGAAGATTAATAATGTTGAGTTCAAGAGGAAGATCATCCCCGGGGACAAGCTGGTGCTGACAGCAAAACTGCGGACTTTCCGCGGGGGAGTGGCAGCGGGGACGGTTGAAGGACATGTGGGGGGGCAGCTTGCCTGCCGCTCGGATTATGTCATGGGGATACCGGCAGAGATCCAGAGATACAGTCCCGGAAATATTGGAAATAAGGAGTAGATGAATTGGAACGGGTTGCCGATTACATAATCAGGAGACTTACGCAGGAGGGGATCAGCCGGATCTTTATGATCACCGGAAGGGGGATCCTCTACCTGACGGATGCGGTTGCGAAGAACCGTGAAATGGAAGGGATATCGCTTTACCATGAGCAGGGGGCATCCTATGCGGCTATGGCATATGCGTCGGCCAGGGACGGGATGGGGGCATGCCTTGTCTCCACCGGCTGTGCGGCCACGAATGCGGTGACCGCTGCCCTGTGCGCATGGCAGGACAACATCCCCTGTATCTTCCTGTCGGGGCAGCACATGCTGCATGAGACGACCCGGTATACCGGCCTGCCGATCCGTACCTACGGTTCGCAGGAAGCGGATATCGTCAGTATTGTGAAGCCGGTGACCAAATATGCGGTCATGCTGACGGATGCAGCGGACGTAGCCTGTGAGATGGATAAGGCCATCCATCTTGCAAATTCCGGCCGGAAAGGGCCGGTATGGATCGACATCCCTCTGGATATCCAGAACATGAGGGTCGAGCCGGAGAGCCTCAGACGGTATGTGCCGGAAAATGTAAGAGAAAAGGGACAGAGTCTCCCGGAATCCGCACAGCAGGTGGCTATGGAACTGCAGCAGGCGGAACGTCCGATCCTGTTTGTCGGCGGAGGCGTACGGGGCGCGGGGGCGCAGGGACTGCTTAAGGATTTTTTAAAAATATGCCCATTGCCGGTCGTCTTTTCAACATCTGCAGCAGATGTTTACGGTTCCGGGAACCGGCTTTCCATCGGAGCCGTTGGCAGCCTCGGCGGCAGCAGGGCTGGAAATTTTGCAGTACAGAACGCGGATTATCTTCTTGTCCTGGGGTCAAAGCTGTGTTCCCAGACGGTCGGGGCAGAACCGGAGAAGTTTGCCCGTGAAGCGAAGGTTACGGTGGTCGATATAGATGGGAATGAGCATAGGAAGAAAGGTGTGAATATTGACCGCCTGATTGAGGGGGATGCCGGGCAGTTTCTGGAATGCCTGGCGGAGTGCAGGCCCGTTGTGACCTGCCGGGAATGGACGGAAAGGTGCATCCATTGGAAAGAAGTGTTCGATGTCTCGCAGGAAGGATTCCTGAAAGGCCGGGACGAATGGGCTGCCGGACTGGACCTGTACCATTTCGCGGATGTGCTCTCGGGGCTGCTTCCGGATGACGCAGCCGTGGTGACGGATGCAGGGTTTGAGGAACTGATCATCCCATCCACGGTCAAATACCGGGAAGGGCAGAGGTGTCTGTTCCCAGCCGCCCAGGGGGCCATGGGATACGCGATCCCTGCCGTGATCGGGGCGTATTTCGCGGGGAAACAGAATGTCATTGCAGTAGTCGGGGACGGCTCCTTCATGATGAACATGCAGGAGCTGCAGGCAATAAGCTGGCATAAGATCCCTGCGAAGATCTTTGTGGTCAACAACAACATGTACGCGGTCATCCGCAGAAGGCAGAAGGACCTGTTCCGGCAGAGGACGATCGGGAACGACCCGTCGGATGGCCTTGGCGCTCCGGACTTCAGGCGGATCGCGGAGAGCTTTGGGATCCCGTACGCGCAGATACGGGGGGAGGAGGAATTGTCCCCTGGTATCCAGCGGGTGCTCGACATGGATTCACCCTGCATCTGCGAGGTGATGTGCCGGGAAGACCAGCCGTACCTGCACAGTTCCTTTGCCATGAACAGCGCGAGGCGCCTGGTGAGGCGGCCGATCGAGGACCTTTCGCCTTTTATGGAGAGGGATCTGTTTATGGGGGAGATGCTTGTTGAACCGATAGAATAGGGAGGTACATATGGGAAAGATCATACTGAAGGATGGGAAAACGGTCTCCGATTATGGGAGACCGTATATGGTTGCCGAGGTGAACAGCAGCCACAACGGGAACGTGGACACCGCAAGGCGGATGATCGACGCCGCGGCAGACGCGGGGTGCGACTGTGTTAAGTTCCAGTCCTGGTCAGCGGGCTCCCTTTATTCAAGGACTTATTATAAAAAGAACCCGATCGCAGAGCGGTTTGTGAAAAAACTCTCCCTTATGTCGGAACAGCTGAGGGAAATGTCGGACTATTGCAGGGAAAAGGGTATTGGTTTTTCCTCCACGCCCTATTCCAAAGAAGAAGTGGATTTCCTAGCCGGGGAATGCCGTGTGCCGTTCATTAAGATCGCGTCGATGGAGATCAATAACCTGGAATTTCTTCGGTACATAGGGAATAAACAGCTCCCGGTCGTGTTGTCCACAGGGATGGCGGAGACGGGGGAAGTGGAACGGGCGGTCCGGACGATCGAGGATACGGGGAACCGGCGGATCATCCTGCTCCACTGCGTGTCCATCTACCCGGCGCAAGTGGAGACGATAAACCTGAACAATGTCATTGGCCTCCGGGAAAGGTTCCCGGACTACCCGATTGGCTTTTCTGACCATACGCTGGGTGACGCGGCGGCGGTGGCGGCAACGGCACTGGGTGCGGCGTTACTGGAGAAGCACATCACACTTGATGCAAAGAAGATCGGCATGGACAACCAGATGGCGATGGAGCCGGATGCGCTTAGGGAACTGGTATCGAAGTGCCGGGACATCCAGCTGGCGCTGGGATCGAAAGAAAGGACGGTCCTGCCGGAGGAATATGCGCAGCGTGCCAACATGCGGCGCAGCGTCATAGCGGTGAGGGACATAGCCGCCGGGGAGACCCTGCGGAGGGAAGACCTTGATGTGAAGCGCCCCGGTACAGGGATTCCTCCTGAACGGTTGGAGGAACTGGTGGGACGAAAGGCGAAATGCAATATCGAAGCGGATACAGTGATCAACGAATCCGACCTTGAATGCAGATAAAAAACAATAATGGAGGGAATCATTATGACAAATTTTGAAAAGTATCTGAAGATATTTACGGAGACGTTTGGGGTTGACGAAGAAAAAGCAAAAGGGCTGGAATACCAAGCAATCAGCGAATGGGATTCCGTAGGCCATATGGGCCTGATCGCGGCACTGGAGGATACCTTCGACATCATGATGGACACGGATGACATCATTGATTTCAGTTCCTTTGAGAAGGGGAAGGAAATACTGTCTAAGAATTACAAGATTGAATTTTAGAAATTATTCAGTAAGAAGGGAAGGGATTGCAAATGCAATTTCCTTCCGGGAGGGACCTTATGCTATGGGATCTTGGGAAATACCGTGAAAATACGGCATTAATGGATGAGTATGGCCGGTCCATGACGTATCGGGCGCTGCAGGGCGAGGGCCGGATCCTCGCTGAGGTAACGGGAAGGCGGTGCCTGGTCTTCTGCCTGTGCAGCAATGAAGTCGGTTCCATTTTCGGATATGTATCGTTTCTGAACGCCTGCATCGTCCCGGTGCTTCTGAACGCGCACCTGGAAAGGGGGCTTTTGGACGGCCTTCTTGCGGCCTACCAGCCGAAGTACCTGTGGGCGCCGGAAGCGCAGGCCGGGGACTTTGCTGGGATGGAGCCGGTATACGGCGCCTATGGCTATGTCCTCCTTAGGACAGGGTATGAAAAAGAGTACCCGCTCCATCCGGACCTGGCTCTCCTGCTCACGACCTCCGGCTCCACGGGCAGCCCCAAGTTCGTCCGCCAGAGTTATGCCAATATACTGGCGAACGCCCGGTCCATCGTGGACTATCTGGAACTGGATGAAACAGAGCGCCCTATCACTACGCTTCCCATGAACTACACCTACGGCCTGTCCATCATCAACAGCCACCTGCTTGTGGGAGCGACTATCCTGGTGACCGATAAAGGCCTGATGCAGAAGGAGTTCTGGCAGTTCTTCAGGGAGCAGGGTGCGACCTCCTTCGGGGGCGTACCCTACACTTATGAGATGCTGGACCGCCTCCGGTTCTTTCGGATGGATCTGCCCAGCCTGCGGACCATGACCCAGGCGGGAGGGAAACTGCTCCCCGAGCTGCATAAGAAGTTCGCGGAGTACGCCTGTGAGCATGGGAAGAAGTTCGTGGTCATGTACGGCCAGTGCGAGGCGACGGCCCGGATGGGGTACCTGCCCGCGGACAAGGCGGT
>CANPYE010000111.1 GCA_947588005.1 uncultured Lachnospiraceae bacterium
TTATGTTGAACCGCCGTATGCCGAACGGCACGTACTGGTGGTGTGAGAGGGCGGAGAAAATCCGCCCTACTCGATTTCGGCTTGGTGGAATATATATGCAGAGTTTATGCAGTTTTTAATAATTCTAATAGAATTAATACTTGCCTAATAGAATTTGTGACGATATAATAAAACCAGCTTGCAAATCAAGGCTTAATTATATTGCAGGAGGTATTGTGGAGATGAAAAGAATGAGAAAACGCATGGCTATGGCGCTGGCACTTGCGCTCACGGCACTGAGCTGTTTCACGCCGGGGATGACGGCGCTGGCAGAGGAACAGGGGACAACTGCGCCGAAAGAGGTAACGCAGTCGGATTCGGAGACAGAGCCGTCTGGCGGTACCGAAAATCAGAAGCAGGGAGACGGAGAGAATGTCCCGGCGGCATCCGGCTCGAATGCGCTGGAGTCGGAAGATGAAGTGGACAATTCCCAGGTCCCGGCGCTGATGTCGCTGCTGCCTCCCGCGCAGGAAATAGATGCATATCTGCTTCTGCCGGAATATGGGGATACAGAGCTGGAGACGGTGGAGGTATCTTATATTCTGGAGCATTTGGTGGATGCTGATGGGCGGTCAATACAGATAGATCCGAATGCGAAGATAGCGTGGTGCGAGAGCGGATGGAGAGGAAGTGATGACTATCAGGTTGTGGAGCGCTCGGATACGGTTGATTTATCTGATTTCCTGTTTGAGAGTGCGGGATATACGATGGAACTTCTGGTAGGAAAAGGCGTTCAGTTGGACGCCAATGCGACAAAGTATCATGTAAAGGTTCTCTCCGGAGCGATTCGGGAAGATGTAAACTTTCTTCTATACGATGAAAACGGGGTTGAGGTCCAGCCGGATGAGGTGAGGTATAGGCAGTATATTCCTGGAACCGGTGGTACATATAATGTATATTTTGTGATTGATCCTGAGTCTGTAGGACGGGAATATTCTTTGAAAGTGGATTCTTATATTGCATCCAGTTATAATCTTGACAGAAAAGAAGGGTTCCCGGAAGTTAAACTGGAAATCTATCCGGGAAGTGAGATAAATAAGATTCATAATGCCAATCCAGTGTTTAGTGGCGAAATTACGGATCAGATTGTGGGAAAGTCTTCTGCCGGATATAAAGGGATATTTCCACTGAGAATGTCAGATTCAAGCGAATTTTCGGAAGAAAATGAGTTCCTTTTTATTTATAGGGATGTGACAAATGATAAGATACTTGGATATCAGGGAATACGGTTTATTGTATGTGAAAAGAAAGACTGCGCGCTGAATCTAAGTGCCGGATTATATTCTTATGAGAAGGGGCAGATGCAAAGCGTTGTCAGCGCTTATGAATGGAATGACAGTGAAGATCGCTTTACATGGGATATTCGCTTGAATGGAAGATTTGTGGGTGTTGATGAGTCGGTAGCATATGGTTCCTATTCATACTTATATCTTTCGGTAGACCGGAATTATCCGATGAATGGAGAATATTATTTTTCTTTCGATCGTAACGAAGATATTGTAAAAATTGAAGCTATAACGCATTATCCAAGCTATGGTTTTGATGATGTGACAGAACAGATTTCGGCGGATAAGAGCAAACTGCCTTATGGAATTCTTTTAGATACACTGGATGCGAGAGACTACAGAATTACTTTTAAGGATGGAAGCAATATAGAGTGTCGTGTAGTATTCCAGCGCAGTAGTTCCGATTCTGAAATCACTCTGCCGGAGGGAGAATGGCTGCATATGAATGGAGCCGCCGGGTATTCTCGTGATCAGATATTTGTAGCGGATGAAGCGGAGATAAAACTTGATTCACTATTTAGCAGTTATCAGACAGTATTTATTAACAGTACGGATGTGAACCTATCTGAGATCCGGCCGAAATTCTGGGTTCTGCAGCCAGGCATAGTTCACGCAGGCAGTATACAGCAATCCGAACAGTCGGTTCAGGATTTCTCGAACGGTCCTGTATTATATACGGTCAGTATAGGCGATTATATTAAGAATTATATGGTTTCCTACGTTGGAAAATCGGATACCGCGAAGCTGTATGTAAACGGGCCGGTGAATTCAGCGCCGGGCGGAAGGAACAAACGGGTCGTTTCGCTTTCTAATGACACAGAAGAAAATAATAAGCACGATATTCTGCTGGCTAATGTAGGAAATACAGAATTGACAAATTTGAATGTAGAGGCGATCGGCCTGCAGAATGTTCAGATCGACAGCTATTGGACGGTTGGCGGGACAGATAATAGTACGATACCGAAGTTTGATATACAGAACGGGTATATGACAAGTCTTGCGAAGATCCGTCTTCGTCCGATTCTGGGTGATGACGGCTCTGTACAGGAGGGTAAAATTGCCGGGACATTGAAAATTACCGCAGATGGGCAGGAGGCAGTCTATATTGAATTAAGCGGATATGCGGGGAATCCGTTGATTGCCGCACGTGATTTGGATGAAGCTGTTAAGTACGTTCCCTATTCTTACATGATTTCGACAGATAATATGGATATGCAGAATCAGGTCAGTTTTAATCTGAGTGGGGGCAAGCTTCCCAAAGGCCTCAGCCTGAACCCAAGGACGGGCGAGATCTATGGTACTCCGCTGGAAGCGGGAGATTTCCCAATTGAAGTGACTGCTTCGTACAGTGAGGAAAGATTTGATGCGTCAACGAGAAGTTTTGTTCTGACGGTGCTTGAAAATACGAACAGCAACGTCTACAGCGCGTCCGACGACGGCTACGCCGTTGAACAGTTCATCGGTACTGAGACAGCCGCCGGGTCTCACGACTATGTCCTGTCCGAGATCAGCGACCAGCTGTTTGTATCGTCCGGTGAATATGCGGAGTTCGTGGACGTGTGGCTGAACGGCCAGAGGCTGGTACGCGATGCGGACTATACGGCGGAGAGCGGCAGCACCAGGATCACGGTTCGGGCGCAGACCTTCCGCACGAAGGCGAACCTGAACGGCAATAACACGATCGCGGCCGAGTTCCGTACAAGGCAGAGCGGCGGCGGAACGTCCGGTTCCGGCGGCTCCGGTTCCGGCAGTACGGGCAGCGTGGAGACAGTCGGAACATTAAAGCGTACCGCCCAGAACTTCCGGATGAATGTCGGAAGCAGCGGCGGCAGCAGTGGAAGCGGCTCTGGAAGTGGCAGCAGCTCCGGCAGTGGAAGTTCTTCTTCCAGAAACAGTATCCCGACGAAGAATCCGCCGCTCATTTATAATGGAGATATGTCCCTGTACAGCGATACGTTCTGGGTACAGAATGAGACCGGCTGGTGGTACCGTCTGCCGGACGGCACATGGCCCGCGGGACAGTGGTGCTACCTGCCGTACCAGGGTGCAGTGGAGTGGTACTATTTTGACGAGAACGGCTACATGGTGACCGGGTGGTTTACGGATACGGATGGAAACCGGTACTATTTAAGCCCTATATCGGATGGATTAAAGGGGCATATGGTCACCGGCTGGCAGCAGATTGATGGAAGCTGGTACTATTTCAAGGAAGAATCGGATGGAACCAAGGGCTCGCTGCAGACGAATACCTGGATCGGGGAGTATTATGTGAACCGAAACGGGATCTGGAGAGAATAGGCAGAAGGGGCAGGTTGACCTGCGAGATGAAGGTTCGGGAAAAATAGGCGGCAGGCCGGATAGTCATGAAAGATGATGTCCGGTCTGTTTTACGTCAGTATGCAGAAGGCATGCCAATGACACGCCTTCTTTCACCAAACTATAACATTACATATGCGTAAAAAGTCATTGCATCGGGGCATCTGGGTGCAGTATAATAGGGGCAGAGATGGTAGTAATGTTGACTGCTGCGGGGGGGATTTTATGGGCGACAGGAAAGTACAATGGCATCCGGGCTTTGTGGCAGCGCTGCTGCTGGAAGGAGGAGAAGAAATGAGCGGAGCATTACTGGAGCTTATGGAGCCGGTGATACAGAGAGAAGTGGATAAGGAGAGGGAACAGTGGATCAGCCAGGGTATTCGCGGAACGGTCAGTATCCTTCGGAATATGAAAATTGATGACCATGAGATAAAAAGTGGGATTATGGAGCAATATCATTTGTCTGAGAAAGCCGCGGAAGAATATCTGCGGTCTTAAACAGGAGACAGAGAAGCTATGCCTGCAGGATATCGGATCGGGATCCTATCGGATACCCACGGACTTCTTCGAATGGATGTAACAGAGGCGCTGAAAGGCTGCGGCGCTATTCTTCACGGCGGGGATATTAACCGTCAGGAGATACTGGATCAGCTGGAGCAGATCGCGCCGGTTTATGCGGTGCGCGGGAATAATGATAAGGAATGGGCGGAGCACATTCCGGAGACGCTGACGGTTTCTTTCGGCAGGGTGACATTTTTCATGATCCATAACCGGAAAATGATCGCGCGCGAGGATCTGGACGGCGCGGATGTGGTGATTTACGGTCATTCCCACCGGTACGAGGAACGGTGCGGCAAGCTGTGCGGGGAGAGCGGGACGGGCAGCCGTCTGTGGCTGAATCCCGGAAGCTGCGGGCCGCGGCGGTTTGCGCAGCCGATTACGATGGCGGTTATGGAGATCGAGGAAAATGGAAGCTGCCGGGTAGAACGGATCGATCTGTCCCATAAGGGCGGAATCCTCAGGCGGCGCGCGACGGCGTGCAGAAGCACGTCGGCGGCAGGCGGCGTGTGGACGGCGGGGGACGAAGCTTCGGCTGCTTCGGAAGAAGCGGAAGACGACGCGATGAAGCTTCCGGCGAATATTCAGGATCTGGTGCCGTTAGTCATTAAGGAGATGAAACGCGGACGGCCGGTCGCGGAGATCGCGAAGAAAACCGGGCTAAGCTATGAACTGACGGAGCAGATCTGCCGTCTCTATGTGACCCATCCGGGCGTGGATCTGGACGGGATCCTGCGGCGGATGGGGATCTGAACCGGTCATGGCGTTCGCCCGGCAGGAAAAAGATTGTGCCGTGAGATTGCGCATAAAAATCAGTTGGCAGAAAAAAATGATTGTGGTACTATAGTTATATCTGCCGCGAAGAACGTGGCGGCCCAAAACCAGGCGGCCGACCGCACTGCGGTATGCGGCGGAAAACGCGAACATGCGGTAAGGAGGTAAGATACATGAGCGCGAAGGTTTATTTTTCAAGGACGATCACCCCGGAGAAGGTACTGGAGATGTACCGGCTTTTGGGCAAGGAGCTTCCGGGCAAGGTGGCCGTCAAGGTACATTCCGGAGAGAAGGGCAATCAGAATTTCCTGCGGCCGGATTTCTGGAAGCCGGTGGTGGAAGCGGTGGGCGGAACCGTTGTGGAGTGCAATACGGCTTACGAGGGCTCGCGCGATACCACAAAGCGTCATCTGAAGACGCTTAAGGAGCATGGATGGAACGACTATTTTGACGTGGATCTGATGGATGCGGAAGGCCCGGACATGGTGCTTGATATCCCGGACGGCAGGCGGATTCAGAAGAACTACGTGGGAAAGGATCTGGCGAAATACGATTCCATGCTGGTGCTGTCCCATTTTAAAGGACACCCCATGGGCGGCTTCGGCGGAGCGTTAAAGCAGCTCTCGATCGGCGTGGCTTCTTCCTACGGAAAGGCTTGGATCCACGGCGCGGGTGATCCGGATCAGATCTGGACCGCTGACCATGACGCGTTTCTGGAGTCCATGGCGGACGCCGCTTCCAGCGTGGTGAAGCATTTCGGCGACAATATAGCGTATGTGAATGTGATGAAGAATCTGTCCGTGGACTGCGACTGCTGCGATGTGGCGGAAGATCCCTGCATGAAGGATATCGGAATTCTGGTAAGTCTCGATCCGGTGGCGATCGACCAGGCGTGCCTGGATCTGGTCTACGCGGCAAAGGACGATCCCGGCCAGGCGCACCTTCTGGAGCGCATCGAGAGCCGCAACGGCGTCCATACGGTTGAAGCGGTTGCGGCGCTTGGGATCGGCAGCAGGGAGTACGAGCTTGCAGAAGTGGAATAAGCCGGTCGGAATAGGAATGGATAGTATATTGCGGAAGGCGTTTTATAAGCAATGGCGTTCTGCGAATCAATGGTATGACAGCCCTGCCGGATCCGTTCGGCAGGGCTGAACCAGTTATTTTTCACGGCATAAGACAGGGGAGAAGACGATGGCATACAGAATCCTGATCGTAGAGGACGACCGGGGCATTGCCGAGGCGATCGCCCGGCAGGCGGCCAGGTGGGGGCTTGAGGCGAAATGCGTCTGCGATTTCGCGGGTGTGATGGCAGAGTTTGCGGCGTATGATCCGCAGCTGGTGCTTCTGGATATCGCTCTGCCGTTTTATAATGGATATTACTGGTGCGGGAAAATACGTGCCGTTTCGAAGGTGCCGATCATTTTCATCTCGTCGGCGTCGGATAATATGAATATCGTTATGGCGATGAATATGGGCGGCGATGATTTCATTGCGAAGCCCTTCGACCAGGCAGTGCTGATGGCGAAGATCCAGGCGCTGCTTCGCAGAACCTATGATTTCGGCGGCAGCGCGCCGATTCTGGAGCATCGGGGGGCGATGCTTAACACCGGGGACCAGGCGCTGTACTGGCAGGAGCAGAAGGTGGAGCTGTCGAAGAACGAATACCGGATCCTGCTGTCTCTGATGGAATCCAAAGGGAAGGTGGTCAGCCGCGAGAAGCTGATGGAACGCCTCTGGCAGACCGACAGCTTCGTGGATGAGAATACGCTGACGGTCAATGTGAACCGGCTGCGGAAGAAGCTGGACGCGGCGGGACTTACGGATTTTATCGGGACGAAATTCGGCGTGGGATATATTGTGGAGTAATCCGGACAGTTTAAACGGAAACGGAGAGAACCTGAGAAGCAGGGAGAGCAAGAGAATAAAGAGGCATACGATGGATAATAGGCATCAGTCAGAAGCTTCGCGTGAATGCGGTGATCGCGGACAGATTTCGGGAAGCGCGGCGTTCGCGGACGGGACGCCGGCGCGGCCGCGCCGGTTTGCAGAATACGTCAGATTCTATCTGCGGTATTTGAGATATCATTACCGCGGGATTATTCTCTATGCGGTCTTCTGCGCGATCTTCGCGGTCGTTTTCGCTCTTTACCATCTGCCGCTGGGGGCGGCGCTTTATCCGGCGCTGCTCTGCGGCGCGCTGGGGCTGGCTGTATTCTGGTACGACAGTCGCCGCGTCTGGCGCATGCACCTGCAGCTTGGGCGGCTGCAGGCGTCGCTTGAGACGATTACCGAGGCGGTTCGGACGCTGGAAGCGTCCGGCTTAAAGCCGCAGCGGCGGGCGGACGGCGTCCAGGGGCCGTTTCCGGCGGCGGATAATCAGGCCGAGGCCGACTATCAGGAGATCGTCTGCCTGCTGGCGAAAGAGCTGGACCGGCAGACGGCGCTTCTTAAGCGGCGCTATGACGACATGGTCGATTACTATACGGTCTGGGTCCACCAGATCAAGACGCCCATCGCGGCGATCCGGCTGAACATGCAGAACGAGGACAGCGATTTCGCCCGTCTGGTGGGAGAGGAGCTGCTGCGCATCGAGCAGTATGTGGAAATGGTCATGGCCTTTCTGCGGCTGGATTCCGATTCCACTGATTATGTATTCCGCTCCTGCGACCTGGACGCGGTCGTCCGTCAGGCCGTCCGCAAATTCGCGCCGCAGTTCATCCGCCGTAACCTGCGGTTAAATTATACGCCGGTCGGCGTGTCGGCCGTTACCGACGAGAAGTGGCTCTGCTTTGTCATTGAACAGGTTCTCTCCAATTCCCTGAAATACACGAGAACCGGCGGTATTGAGATATTTCTTGAGGCGCCGAAGACGCTTTGCATCCGCGACAGCGGAATCGGGATCGCCCCGGAGGACCTGCCAAGGATATTTGAAAAAGGTTATACAGGTTATAACGGCCGCGCCGACAAGAAGGCCAGCGGCCTTGGTCTTTATCTCTGCCGCCGGATCTGCGAGAATCTGGGCCACTCCATTTCTGCGCAGTCGGAGCCGGGGAAAGGGACCACGATCTTTATCGATCTGTCGCAGAAGAACGTCCGTCCGGAGTAGGAATGTGCGCAGCGCAGATTTATACTGCCTGAGGCAGAACGGGGGTATCGAAAGCAGGGGCTGCCGGGGATGTGTTGCTGTCGGGTATGTATTGCTGCCGGGTAACGGACAGCAACTTCTTACAATATTGTAAGTCTCTCCAGTCAAACTGTAAGCCGCTTCTATGGAGTTCCATTTTCATAAATCCTATAATGTGTAATGTACAGTCCGGCCGCGCGTCTGCCGCCGTCTCCGGGCCGCGCGGGCTTCATTTTCCCCTTTTCCGTACCGGTTCGCGCGCCGGGGGAACGGACCAGCCGGGAGGCGCACCGCCCGGACTGTCAAATCCACATGACAGGAGGAATCATTTTCAATGACGATCTTACAGGTAACGAATCTGAAGAAAATCTATACGCCCCGCTTCGGCGGTTCCAAGGTGGAAGCCCTGAAAAATGTAAGCTTCTCCGTGGAGCAGGGGGAATATGTGGCCGTCATGGGCGAGTCCGGCTCCGGCAAGACGACGCTTCTCAATATCCTGGCGGCCCTGGTGCGGCCCACCGCCGGTATGGTGGTTCTGGACGGTCAGGATCTGGCGAAGCTTAAGGAGTCCCAGGTGGCGGCCTTCCGCCGGGACAATCTGGGCTTCGTCTTTCAGGAATTTAATCTTCTGGATACCTTTTCCATCGAGGACAATATCTACCTGCCGTTGGTGCTTGCCGGAAAGCCCCATGAGGAAATGGAAGCACGCTTAAGGCCCATCGCCGCTCAGCTTGGCATCACGGAGCTTCTGAAGAAATACCCCTATGAGGTGTCCGGCGGCCAGAAGCAGCGGGCCGCCGTCGCCAGGGCGCTGATCCCGGGACCGAAGCTGATCCTGGCCGACGAGCCGACCGGGGCCCTGGACTCCCGTTCCACCGACGAGCTTCTGGCTCTGTTCGGACAGATCAACGCATCCGGCCAGACCATCGTCATGGTCACCCATTCGGTCAAGGCCGCCAGCCACGCGGGGCGGGTGCTGTTCATCAAGGACGGAGAGGTGTTCCACCAGATCTACCGGGGCGGCGCCACCGAGAGTCAGATGTACGAGAAGATCTCCGATACGCTGATCATGCTGCAGACGGGCGGTGATCGCCGATGAAGCTGCATTTGTAC
>CANPYE010000112.1 GCA_947588005.1 uncultured Lachnospiraceae bacterium
AAGACGGCGATCCCGGTGCAGAACGCGCTGCGCGACGCGGGCATCACGGCCTCCGAGCTGGGCAAGGTCCTGCTGGTAGGCGGTTCCACCCGAATGATCTCCGCGCAGGACAAAGTAAAGCAGCTGACCAACCATGAGCCCAGCAAGACCCTGAATCCGGATGAGTGCGTGGCGATCGGCGCGGCTATCCAGGGCGGCAAGCTGGCGGGCGACGCCGGCGCCGGAGATATCCTTCTTCTGGATGTAACTCCGCTGTCCCTGTCCATCGAAACCCTGGGCGGCGTAGCCACCAGGCTGATCGAGCGCAACACCACGATCCCGACCAAGAAGAGCCAGATCTTCTCCACGGCCGCGGATAATCAGGAAGCGGTCGATATCCATGTGGTACAGGGCGAGAGACAGTTCGCCCGCGACAACAAGACCCTCGGCCAGTTCCGTCTGGACGGGATCCCGCCCGCAAGGAGAGGTATGCCGCAGATCGAGGTTACCTTCGATATCGACGCCAACGGTATCGTAAATGTATCCGCGAAGGATCTGGGCACCGGCAAGGAGCAGCACATCACCATCACTTCCGGCTCCAACATGTCCGACTCCGACATCGAGAAGGCCGTGAAGGAAGCCGCCGAGTATGAGGCCCAGGATAAGAAGCGCAAGGAAGCGATCGATACCCGCAACGAGGCTGATTCCATCGTGTTCCAGACCGAGAAGGCTCTGCAGGATGTGGGCGACAAGATCGCGGCCAGCGACAAGGCGTCGGTGGAAGCGGACCTGAACGCCCTGAAGGAAGCCATCAATCGTGCTCCGGTGGATCAGATGACCGACGCGCAGGTGGAGGACATCAAGGCCGGCAAGGAGAAACTGATGGCCAGCGCGCAGGCACTGTTCACAAAGATGTATGAGTCGATGCAGGGCGCCGGCGGAGCAGGCGCGGGAGCCGGTTCCGGAATGGGCGGCGGCATGGGCGGAAATGCCCAGGGCGGCGCGTCCCAGCCGGATGACGACGTGATCGACGGCGACTTCAAGGAAGTATAAATATCGGCGCGGGCCGTCTGCATTTTCTTAAGCAGGCGGCAGGCCGGACAGCATATCGCAGAAAGTGTTGTATAATTGGCTACAACACTTTTCTGCGGTTATGCGTAAAGTAAAACTGCCGGTGCGGTACGAAGCGAAGCCTTCCGGATGCGGATGCAGTCCGCGCACGGGCGGGAGAGAAAGGTAGCATAACATATGGCAGAGACCAAAAGAGATTATTACGAAGTCCTGGGCGTTCCTAGGGACGCGGACGACGCGGCCTTAAAGAAAGCGTACAGGGTTCTTGCTAAGAAATATCATCCGGACGCCAATCCGGGCAACGCGGAGGCGGAGCAGAAGTTCAAGGAAGCGTCCGAGGCTTACGCGGTGCTGAGCGATCCGGAGAAGCGGAAGCAGTACGACCAGTTCGGCCACGCGGCCTTTGACGGCGGCGCGGGCGGCGGTTACGGCGGCTTTGGCGGATTCGGAGGCTTTGGAGGCGGGTTTGACAGCGCGGATATGGGAGATATCTTCGGGGATATCTTCGGCGATCTGTTCGGCGGCGGCCGCAGCTCCAGAAGCTCCGGTTACAACGGCCCCATGCGGGGCGCCAATGTCCAGACAAGCGTCCGCCTGACCTTCGAGGAGGCGGTATTCGGCTGCGAGAAGGAGATCGAGATCAATTATAAAGAGGAATGCTCCTCCTGTCACGGAAGCGGCGCCAGGGCCGGTACATCCAAGGAGACCTGCAGCAAGTGCAACGGCAAGGGCAAGATCGTGTATACCCGCCAGACGCCTCTCGGAACCATGCAGAATGTGACCACCTGCCCGGACTGCGGCGGCGCGGGCCAGATCATCCGTGAGAAATGTCCGGACTGCCGGGGCACCGGCTACATTACCCGCAGGAAGAAGCTGAAGGTGACGATTCCGGCAGGCATCGACGACGGACAGAGCGTGAGAAGCGTGGGAGCCGGCGAGCCGGGCGTCAACGGCGGCGAGCGCGGCGATCTGCTGGTGCAGGCCGTAGTGTCCAAGCATCCGATCTTTATCCGCCGGGATATGGATATTTATTCAACAGTACCGCTATCATTTGCGAGGGCGGCGCTGGGCGGACCGATCCTTATAAAGACCGTGGACGGTCAGGTGGAATACGAGGTGAAGCCCGGAACCCAGACCGATACGCGCGTACGCCTGAAAGGCAAGGGCGTGCCGTCGGTGCGCAATAAAAACATCCGCGGCGATCATTACGTGACGCTGGTGGTTCAGGTACCGGAGCGGATGAATGAGGAGCAGCGGCAGGCGCTGCGGCGCTTCGACGAGCTGATGACCGGCAAGATCGACGACGGCGGCGATGGGAAACGGAAAAAAGGATTGTTTAAATAAATAACGGAGCAGATAAAATTGGGAGAAGCCTCATATGAATATTGGTTTTATCGGTTTCGGAAATATGGCCCGGGCGCTGGCCGACGGCCTGATCTTAATGAAGGCGGCAGAGCCGCGGCAGATCTTTGTCTGCGCGAAAAACTGGGATAAGCTGATCGCTGCGGCTGCAGACCGCGGCGTAAATCCCTGCCGTACGGCGGCAGAAGTGGCGGAGAAGTCCGATCTGGTGGTCGTGGCTGTAAAGCCGTATCTGGTAGAGGAAGTGCTGGCGCCTGTCGGTGAGCTTCTGCGCGGAAAGATCCTGATCAGCGTAGCCGCCGGTATCGGCTGCGACCGCCTGGAGACGTTTCTTCCAGAGGGGATCCATCATCTGACGGTCATGCCGAATACGCCGGTATCCGTCGGCGAGGGGGTCATTCTCTGTGAGCAGAAGCATACGCTTACGGAAACTGAATTTGAAAAATTTACAGAACTGTTTTCACGGCTGGGCCTGGTAGAGACTCTGCCGGCATCCCAGTTCGGGATCGCAGGCGATCTGACCGGCTGCGGCCCGGCGTTTACGGCTTTGTATCTGGAAGCGCTGGCGGACGGCGCGGTGCTCTACGGACTTCCGCGAGAGGCGGCGTACCGGCTGGCCAGCCAGATGATCGTGGGTACCGGAAAGCTTTGGCAGGCGTCGAAGGACCATCCGGGAGCGATGAAGGACGCGGTCTGCTCACCGGGGGGTTTAACGATCGCGGGCGTGGCGGCCCTGGAGCGGGAAGGCTTCCGCGCGGCGGTGATCGATGCGCTCGGCGCGATTCAGGAGAGAAAGAAATAGAAATGCGGGCAGAGCGCCGGTGACGCTCTGCCCGTTTTCCTTCCTGCCAGCATTCTTTTGTACCTTATCGTCTTTCGTATGCTTCCTTCTTTTGTATCTCATCGTCATTGGTACCTTCCCGATTGGATACGGTTTTATATTTGCGGCGCGCCTGGGGGTACAGACGCGGCCGTTAGGTAAGCGTGATTGAGGTCGTAATGTAATGCATTCAGGATTTTATGCTTTGTTTTGGAACGTAGCTTCTATATGAAATTTTCTGTCTGCCCGGCCGCAGCCGGGGTATCTTTCGTTCGTAAAGTGTCCTTTCGTCAATGTCGTGATCTCGTTTAACAGGGGCCGCCGGCAGGGCGGAATGTATATCACCCGTTCACTACATTAATGCATGAACGGCGCGTTTTATTGCATTCACGATAAAAAAATGATCTGGAAAATGCTGGGCGCGCGGCAGCGCGAAGCCACCGCATAGCAGCGCGAAGCCACCGCACAGCAGCGCGAAGTCACCGCACGGCAGAGGAAACCACTGTGCGGCAGCGCGAGGCCACCATGCGGCAGCGGAAGGCCTTCGCATCGCAGAGGAAGGTTTCTGCGCTGCCGCAAGCAGATATAACAGCGTAGATGATAGGGTATTATGACAGGTTACAAAAAGGCGCAGTACCCGGTTGACAGTCAGGTTATATTAGGTTACAATGTTGAAAGAAGGAAAGGAGGTATTCACATGGATGCCTGGAGTATAGCAGAGAATGAAAATGCTGCAGCCGAAGCGGAGAAAACGGTCTCCCAAACCAGCTCGGAGCCGGACGGCGCGGCGGAGGGGAAAACGGACGAGCAGGTTATTGCGGAATTGGAGAAGCAGATCGCCAAACTGCCGATAGGTTACATTTCCAGAAAGATGATCCACGGGAAGCTGCGCTTTTATCGTCAGTGGACGGAGAACGGCAAGATTAAGAGCCAGTATATCAAGGACGGCCAGCTGGAGGCCCTGGAGGAAGGCATTGAAAAACGCCGCGGGCTGCAGAAACAGCTAAAGGAGCTGAAAGCCCGTCAGGCTGCGGCGAAAGGCGCGGTGAAGGGCCGTGCCGGCTTTAACCGCGGCGGCAGGTACCAGGGACAGAAATTCAGCACGAACGTTGTCATAGGGGAAGCCCTGGAGGGTCTGACCGGCGGGCTGACGGATGAGAAGCGGAGACTTTGTCACGGAACGCTTCTCGATTATCTGGAGGGACGGATCGGAAACGACGGCAGAGTGTGCCTGATTACCGGCCTGAGGCGGACTGGCAAGACCACGATGATCCGGCAGGCGATCCGCGGCCTGACGCCGGAACAGGCGGCCAAAGCGGCGTATATCAAGATCACCGCGGCCGATAATATGGAGAAGCTGAACCGGGACCTGGGGCTGCTCTATGATATGGGCTACCGCTATGTGTTTATCGACGAGATCACGCTGATGAGCGATTTTATTGACGACGCGGCCCTGCTTTCGGATGTTCACGCGGCGCAGGGGATGCGGTTGGTCCTGACGGGGACCGATTCTCTGGCCTTCTGCCTGGCGCTGAGGCAGGAGCTGTATGACCGGGCGATTACGATCAGCACCACATTTATTCCGTTTAGGGAGCACAGGCAGCTTCTAGGCATCGATGATGTGGATGAATATATCCGTTACGGCGGGACGCTGCGCGCCGGCGAACCGGCGCCGGAAGGTTTGAGCACGGTCAACGCGACCTTCCGCGACGGGGCTTCCATGAAGGAATATATTGCGAGCGCCGTCTGCCGCAATATCGAACGCTCCCTGGTGGGAAGCAAGGATTTAAGCCAGTTCCGGGCGCTTCGCGAGCTTCAGGGCAGCGGCGATCTGATGGAAGTCGCAGAGAGGGTCATGGTCAGCATGAACCTGAATTTCCTGCTTCTGATCCTGTCGAAGAATCCGATGTACCAGAATCTCCGGCTGGCCGCGTGGAATTTAAAGAACGATCGTGCCCGCGAGGAACAGTCGGCCGGCGTTACCCGGACCCATGTGTCTGAGGTCAAACAGGCGCTTGTGGAGATGGATATGGTCGTGGAGTGCCCCTCGGAGATGCCGCAGCCGGGCAGCGAGCCGATTGAGCGGGTGATCTTTACGCAGCCGGGCATCCGATACTGCCAGATCAGGAGCCTCATGGAGGATCTGATGGGAACGGATAAGTTCATGGGTATGAGCGAGCTCAATAAGCGCGATCTGGTAGAAAAGGTGATGGCGGATGTGCGCGCCAGGATGCTGGAGGACATTATCTTGCTGGAGACCGAGAAGGCCGCCGGAGGACGCCGCCAGGTGTACAAGCTGCAGATCAACGCCGGCGTGTTCGGCATGGTGGTCTATGACCCGGCAAAGAACGACTGCTTTATCTGCGAGCTGCGCAGCGGCGGGCGGATGGCGCCGGAGCAGTACCGCCGTCTGGCGGACGCCGACAAATACAATCAGATCGAGAAGCGTTTCGGAACGATCCGCCAGAGATTCATTCTCTGCGACGATCCGCAGGCGCATGCGGCCGAGGGCATTACCTTCTGCCGGCCGGAGGATTATCTGTGCGGACTGTGAGACAATAGGGCGGTTCACTGCAAATGAGAAAGCAGTGCGGTCTGAGAGACGGAAGAGCCGCGCAGCGGAAGGTTTGAGCGGCGGAAGAGCCGCGCGGCGGAAGTCCTGAGCGGCGAAGGATCTGAGCAGCGGAAGGAAACAGCACGGCAGCGGAATGGAGAGGCATTTATGAAATGGAGAAAATATACGCTGACCACTACCACGGAAGCGGTGGATCTGATCAGCAGCATGTATGACGAGATCGGCATCGAGGGCATCGAGATCGAGGACAATGTGCCCCTGACGGAAAGCGAGACGAAGGGCATGTTCATCGATATCCTGCCGGAGCTGCCGCCGGATGAGGGCGTCGCGAAGGTCAGCTTCTATCTGGAAGACATTTCCAGGGAGGAAGAAATCCTAAAGGCGGTGGATGAAGGCCTTGACGAGCTGTCCATGTTCGTGGATCTGGGAAAACGGACCATGGAAATCTCGGAGACCGAGGATAAGGACTGGATCAATAACTGGAAGCAGTATTTTAAGCCGTTTACAGTGGACGATATCCTGATTAAGCCGACCTGGGAGACGATTCCGGAGGGCCAGGAGAACAAGCTTCTGATCCAAATTGATCCCGGCACGGCGTTCGGTACCGGACAGCATGAGACGACCCAGCTTTGTATCCGCCAGCTTCGCAAATACATGACGGCGGGAGCGAAGGTGCTGGATGTCGGCACCGGCAGCGGGATCCTGGGCATCACGGCGCTTAAGCTGGGAGCCGGGGAGGTCTGCGGCACGGATCTGGATGAGAATGCGATCACGGCCGTAGGCGAGAATATGGAAGCCAACGGCATCGGCGAGGCGCAGTTCCATGTAGTTCGGGGCAACCTGATCGACGACAGGGTTATCAAGGATTGGGCAGGTTATGAGCGCTACGATATCGTTGTCGCCAACATTCTGGCGGACGTGATCATCAGGCTGACGCCGGAGGTCCCGCCCCACTTAAAGCACGGAGGAATCTTTATCACATCCGGCATTATTGATATGAAAGAGGATGCGGTGAAGAAGGCGATCGAAGCCAATGCGGAGCTGGAGATCCTTGAGACCACGCGCCAGGGCGAATGGGTGTCTGTTACCGCCAGGAGAAAGTGAAATGTATCATTTCTTTGTGAAACAGGAGCAGATCGACGGCGGCGCGGCCATGGTCACGATCACCGGGCCGGACGTAAATCATATCCGCAACGTGCTGCGCATGAAGCCGGGCGAAGAAATTCTGGTGGGAAACGGGACCGATACGGATTATCTCTGCCGCATTGAACAGATCGCGCCGGATCAGGTGACGGCCGGGATCCTGTCGCGGGCGGAGAGTACCGAGCTGCCTGCGCGGATCTATCTGTTCCAGGGTCTTCCCAAGAGCGGCAAGATGGAGCTGATCATCCAGAAAGCCGTAGAACTGGGCGTATATCAGGTGATTCCGGTAAATACATCGCGGACGGTGGTGAAGCTGGACGCGAAGAAGGAAGAAGCCCGCGTCCGCCGCTGGAACGCCATTGCCGAGAGCGCCGCCAAGCAGTCCGGGCGCGTTCTGGTGCCGGAGGTGACGCCGGTGATGGAGTTTAACGAGGCGCTTGCCTATGCGGCGGAGCTCGATGTGAAGATGATCCCCTATGAGAACGCCAGAGGTATGTCCTCGGCCCGGCAGGCGGTGGAGAGCGTGAAGCGCGGCATGTCCGCGGGCGTCCTGATCGGTCCGGAGGGCGGATTTGAGGAAGCCGAGGTATCCGCGGCCCGCAAAGCCGGGTTTGCGCCGGTTTCGCTGGGACGGAGGATCCTGCGGACGGAGACGGCGGGGATCGCTGTGCTGTCGATTCTTATGTATCAGCTGGAGGCGTATTCCGCGCAGGCGGGACCTGGCAGCGCCGCGGCCCGGTAAGCCCTGGTATAATGCCGGATCGCAGATATCATTCCTATACGGCATTGTGCCATAGAGTTTTGGAGGAACCCATGCAGGCATATTTTGATAATTCCGCCACTACGAAGGTATTTGACAGCGTGCGGGATATTGTGGTGAAAACAATGACTGAGGATTACGCCAATCCCTCGGCCAGACATAGAAAAGGGATGGAAGCGGAGAATTATATCCGCGCCGCCCGCGCGGTGATCGCGAAGTCTTTAAAGGTGCAGGAGAAGGAGATCCTTTTCACCTCCGGCGGCTCCGAATCCAACAATATGGCGCTGATCGGAACGGCTATGGCCAATAAGCGGGCCGGAAACCATATTATCAGCAGCAATATCGAGCATCCGTCGGTTTATAACCCGCTTGGATTTCTGGAAGAACAGGGTTACAAGGTTACGTATCTGCCGGTGGACCACGCGGGGCATATCGATCTTACGCAGCTTGAGGAGAGTATCCGGCCGGAGACGATCCTGGTCTCCGTCATGTATGTAAATAATGAGGTGGGCACGGTAGAGCCGGTGGAGGAGATCTCCCGGATCATCCGGAGAAAGAATCCCAATACGCTGTTTCATGCAGACGCGATCCAGGCCTACGGCAAATACGAGATCCGGCCGAAGCGCCAGGGAATCGATCTCTTAAGCGTCAGCGCCCATAAGCTTCACGGCCCCAAAGGCGTCGGCTTCCTCTATATCGACAGCCGGGTGAAGATAAAGCCCCTGATCTACGGCGGCGGCCAGCAGCAGGGCCTGCGTTCCGGTACGGAAAATGTGCCGGGCGTGGCCGGTATGGGCGCGGCTGTGGAGGAGATGTTTAAGGATCATCCGAAGAAGATCGATCACTTGTATGAGCTGAAGGAATACGCGGAAAGGAAGCTTTCGCAGCTTCCGGGCGTGACGCTTAACAATCCTCCGGGCCGCGAGGGCGCGCCGCAGATCGTGAGCGCCAGCTTCGAAGGCGTAAAGAGCGAGGTGCTTCTCCATGCGCTCGAGGAAAAGGGGATCTATGTGTCTTCCGGATCCGCATGCTCCTCGAACCATCCGGGTCTAAGTGGAACGCTGAAGGGCGTGGGCGTGCGGCAGGAGCTTTTGGATTCTACCCTGCGGTTCAGCTTCGGGCTGTTTAACACGAAGGAAGAAATCGACTACGCGGCGCAGCAGCTGGAAGAAATATTGCCGGTACTGAGGCGTTTTTCCAGGAAGTAAAGGCAGCGTATCGATTGTAAAACTGCGGCAGTACCGGAAGGCACAGGAAGTAAAGGCAGCGTATCGATTGTAAAACCGCGGCAGTACCGGCAGGCAGGTGAAAATCTCATCGGCGTGCGGGTACAGTGCCGGGTCACCGGAAGCGACGCGATGACGGGAACCAACAGGTAAGGAGAGAAAACAACATGCTTTATCAGTCATTTTTAATAAAATACGCCGAGATCGGAACGAAGGGGAAGAACCGCTTCCTCTTTGAAGACGC
>CANPYE010000113.1 GCA_947588005.1 uncultured Lachnospiraceae bacterium
CGAGGATTCTGTGCTGGACTATGTGAGCCGTCTGGTTCCGATCCAGGAGAAGGTGAAGAACCGGCTGATCCTCATTCCCCGCGTCTATACGAATAAGCCGCGGACCACCGGCGAGGGCTATAAGGGCCTTCTGCACCAGCCGGACCCGGAGAAGAAGCCCAACATGTACGAAGGCATCATTGCCATCCGCCGGATGCACATGCGGGTGGTTCAGGAGACCGGACTGACCACAGCCGACGAGATGCTGTATCCGGAGAATCTCCGGTACCTGTCGGATCTGATGTCCTACATCGCCGTGGGCGCCCGCTCGGTGGAGAACCAGCAGCACCGCCTGGTAGCCAGCGGCTGCGACGTCCCCGTGGGCATGAAGAATCCCACCAGCGGCGATCTGACGGTTATGCTGAATTCGGTCGTGGCCGCCCAGGGGGCGCATGAATTTATCTTCCGGGGCTACGAGGTCCATACGCCTGGCAATCCGCTGACCCACACGATCCTTCGCGGCGCGGTCAATAAGCACGGCCAGTACCTGCCCAACTACCACTATGAGGACCTGATCCTTCTCCACCGCCTCTATGAGGAGCGGGACGTGAAGAATAAAGCCTGCATCGTGGACGCCAACCACTCCAACTCCGGGAAGCAGTATGAGGAACAGATCCGGATCGTGAAGGAGGTGCTCCACAGCCGCCGCCATTCCGCCGAGATCCGCGAGATGGTAAAGGGCGTTATGGTGGAAAGCTATATCGTACCCGGCAGCCAGAAGATCGGCGAGCACTGCTACGGCAAGTCCATTACCGATCCCTGCCTGGGGTGGGAGGAATCCGAACAGCTGATCTATGATATCGCGGAAGGGCTGTAGGCTGGCCCGGCGCATGTGATCGGTTCGGTACCGAACGCATTTCCGGCCGCACGGCTGGTTTCGGCCGGTGTCCTATCAAAACCATGACTTCTATATCAAAAGGCGGAAGCGAATCGCTCGCTCCCGCCTTTAACTTATGAGCAAAGCAGCGTCACCGGCGTTCCGTTTGTGCAGCAGCCCAGCCACAGATGCAGCCGTTCTTCCACGCTCAGCCGCTCTCTGCCACGCTCAGTTGTTCTCTGTCACGCTCAGCCGCTCTCTGTCACGCTCAGCCGTTCTCTGTCACGGTCAGCTGCTCTCTGAAAATGTGCCTGGTTCCTACAATAATTCATCCACGCACACCGCCCCGTACGGCCGTATGCTCATCCGGTATACATTGCCCTCGCCCAGGGCCTTCTCCATCATCTCCACATATTCGTCCACAATATCATTCGGCAGCATAGCCATAATAACGCCTGCGAAACCGCCGCCGTGGACGCGGCAGGCGCCCCGCTGCTTCTCCGCGATGAAAAGCTCCGTCAGGGCCAGCGCGACCGTAATCCCCTGCTCCTGCACGTTGGAATCCGTATAGCAGTTTTGGAGCCATTTCCAGGAAGAATTGCCGGATGCGGTGATATTCGCCAGGAAGTCGCTAAAGCGCCCTTCCTTTAAGGCCGCGACTTCCGCGTCCACGCGCTTATTTTCCTCGAAGAAATGCAGCGCCCGCAAAACGGAACGGTCGCCGGCGTAAGCGCGCACCTCCGCCAGGCGGTTTAAGACATCCTTCTCCGAGATCTCGGCGCAGACCTCTTTCCCGAAAAATTCCGCTACCTTCTTCATCTCATTCGGCACCGACGAATAATCCTCGCTCAGATCCGCGTGGCCGCGGCCGGTATTTACAATGATCAGGCTGTGATCCTGCGACGCGAAATCAAACTCGATCTTCTCCACCTTCGGCGCCTGCGGCTCATAGAAATCAATGGTGATCAGGCCGCCTACCGCGCAGGCCATCTGGTCTAAAAGGCCCGACGCCTTGTTCCAGTAGTTATTCTCCGAATATTTGCCGATATGGGCGTAGGCCACCGTATCCATGCGGCCGTCGTTGAAAAATGTATTCAGCATGGAGCACAGAAGCATCTCGAACGACGCTGAGGAACTGACTCCCGCGGAGCTGATCACATTGCTGGTGATGACCGCGTCAAAGCCGCCCACCTCATAGCCCGATCTCTTAAAGCCCGCCAGGAGCCCCTTCACCAGGTCCTCGGTGCCGGCCATCGCCGGGCTGGGGGCCAGGTCATTGAGATCGATCGTAAATTCCTGGTCAAAGGTCTGGCTGACGATGCGGACCTTATCGGTATGATTGACCGCCGCCGCGCCGACGCAGTCCAGATTAATGCTTCCGGCCAGCACCCTTCCGTGATTGTGGTCCGTGTGGTTGCCGCTGATCTCCGTACGTCCCGGAGAGCTGAACAGCCGCACCTCATTCCCGCCGTATTTTTCCGCGAAATCCCGCACCAGGTTCTGATAGCGGACAATGTTTTCCGCGGCCTTGTCCCCGTACAGCTTCCCGAATAATTCCTTCGCCTGCTCCGATTCCAGTTGTGTCAATGCCTTGCCGATCTCCATATATTCTCCTTTCCGCGGCCGATTTATGGCCGGTATGTCCTTTTTTGCCGCCAGGGATTCGCGCCCGCTCAGCTGTTTCTTTCGCTGTCTTCCGTGTCTGCCGGTTCTGCGCCGGGCCCCAGGGCTGCGCTGTTTTCCGTCTTCCCCGGTTCCGCGCCAGTTCCCGGGTCTGCTGCCTTGGAAGCACTTTCCGCCATCTCTGGGTTCGCGCCGGTCCCCGCGTCTGCTGCCTTGGAAGCACTTTCCGCCATCTCTGGGTTCGCGCCGATTCTCGGCTCTGCGGCCTCCGCTTCGACGCCGGTCCCCGCGTCTGCTGCCTTAGCAGCGTCTTCCGCCTCACCGTCCGTCCCGCTCTCTATTGCTCCGGCGGCGCTTTCCGGTATCTGAAATTCCTGCTTCTGCCCGGACAGCTGCATAGCCGCCTCGCGCGCCTTCGCCTCCGCCTGATCGGCTGCTTCCGTCGCGCGCCGCAGTTCTTTCTCATCCATCTTCTCCTGCAGCTGCCGGATATCCGCCTTTTCCTTTACCTTCCGCGCCGCTCCGCGGCTTACGGCCACGGCTATGGCGATCACGAGCAGAAGCACGATCACGACCCACAGAATGATTCCCGGCACATTGACCGTCAAACCGCTTTCTTCTATCTGATAGGACGTTCCGCTGATCGTAAGCGTAACGGTTCTGCCGTCCGCGCTGCGCGCGATCCCCTGCGTTTCCAGGGACTTGAGCGCCGCCTTGTCCGGCTCGGCCACAGCCCCGCCGGCGCCGTCAAATACAAGCACATATGCGATCGAATGATCCGCCGCCGCATCCGCGAGGAACTCGCTGTAATCCGCTGTCTCCGCGTAAGAAAATTTCTTCCGGAAGCTGAACGGTCCGCCTTCCGTCTTCCATGTGATCTCCGTCGTGCCGCCCAGGATCCGCCCGGACAGCTCCGTTATCACAAGCGGCTCGCCCTTCATGGAAATGACCGCCGCAAAGCCGTCTTCGTCCGCTCCGGCGCTGATCTCGCACTCTCCGGCGTCTCCGCCCGCCGCGCTCCGCTCCCGCAGCCGGTTTACGATCTGCTCGCGGTGCGCTTCCTCCGGCGTTTCCTGCAAGGTCAGCCTGATCTCCCTCTCCAGGATATTTCCGTCCTTTACCGCCGTCCGGATATCCGTATGAGCGGTCCGGTAGATTCTCGAAAATCCGAACTCCGCCGACAGTCTGTCCGTGCGTTCCCCCGCGGCCAGCTGATAGCCGTCGTAATCGCCGCTAAGCTCCGCCGACAGCCCGTCCGACAGCTCCGCCGCGCCGCTTATTTGGATGCCGCTGTCCGCCTTCACATAATACCCGGCATAAATGGTCTCGCCATTTCCGCAGCCATAGGCGGTCAGATCCATCTCCTCTTTCCAGCGGTCCGTAAATGCGAATACGTTCGCGCCGGGCGCTGTCTCCGACACCTCAGCGCCGCTCTCCTCAGACGCCAGCACCGTCTGGCTGAAAGCGTTCAGCGCCAGAAGGCTCAGATCCTCCTTCCGCACCGTCAGCGCCGCGCCGTTTCCGTAAAGTCCCCATTCGAAAATGGCATCCGGCGGGACCATTCCTTCCAGATACGCCCGCAGCTCCTCGCCGTTGGCCTTCATGGACGTTTGCGGCACATAGATCACAAACGCCCTGTCGTACCGGTCCATGCCCTTAATGTCTGTCAGCACGTCGATCTTCTCAAGAGGCGCGCTTACCATCTCGTCGACCCGGATCATGGAATCCGTCTTATAGGTCCGGTCTCCGTATACCAGCGCGGTAGAACCCGTCCGCAGGATCCCCTCCGCCGTATCCGCCGTCACCAGCCCCTCGGATACCAGCGCGTTCTTCAGCCACGCGAGCAGATCCACGCTTGTAAAATCCTCACTGACCCGGATTCCCTTTTCCCAGACGGAATCCGACACTTCCATTTCCAGCTGCACGCTCCGGCCGGTGAGCACCTTCGCCTTCATCATATAATCGGCGAGCGAATCGAACGCCAGCTCCACATGGTACTGATCCGTATTTCCGTTCTTCACATAGCTCCAGGTCAGATCCTGCGGGCAGTTCTCCTCGATCAGCCGGTTCAGGGCCTCGAGCGTCAGCGGGGACTTGCTGGAAAACATGCTCGCCGGCACCGTCACATCCATGACGCGGACGCCGGACAGATCTGCGTTCACCTTCAGCTGCGTATCGACAGACGCCCCATACATACTGCAGCCGGCCAGCAGGCACACAGCCGCCGCCATTCCCGCCAGGAGCCGGAGCCGGGCAATCCAGTTTCGTATATTCATAAGCTTCTGCCTCCTTTGTATTAAAATGCTGCCCCTAAGCACAAATTCTCATAATATATCATAACTCTATCCCGCGAATTTATCAAATATTTTATAAAATAAACATGCTGCAAAACATACCGGCGCAAAAAAGGCGTCTTTCGTCTTCCGAAAAACGCCCCTGCTCCCGCAGCATTCCAATCTCATATTGCCAGAATGATTCCGCCGTCGCTGGCATAGACCGTGGCCACGCCGGCCGTCTCCGTGATCAGAACCTCTTTGAAATCAGCCAGCTTCAGAAGCTCCGCTCTCACAAGCTCCGCGCGCTCCCGGTTATTGCAGTGGGCGATCACCGGGATCCGCTCCTCCGGCTTCTCCGCCCGGCTCACCGCGGCGGCGCACATCTTCGCGAGCGCCCGGTTAATCCCGCGGGCCTGATCCAGCTTGATGATCACGCCCTTCTCCGCGCTCATAACCGGCTTAATGTTGAGCGCCGTGGCGATAAACGCGGAAACCCCCGTCAGCCTGCCGTTCTTCTTCAGCGCGTCCAAGCTCTCCAGAACGAAATAGGTGCGAAGCTTATCCGTCTTGAACGCCTCGACCTTCTCCACGATCTCCTCGAACGCCATACCGGCCTCGCTGTACTCCTGAATCATCATGGCCAGCCGCATCTCTCCCGGAGACGCAGACCAGGAATCGATGACCGCGATGTTCTTCGGTCCGAACTCCTCCTCATACATCTTCCTGCCCACCACGGCGCTGTTATAGCTGCCGCTTAACGGACTGGAAAGCGTGATCACATATATATTCTCCTCCGGACACATATAAGCCTGCTTGAACGTCTCCGGCGACGGACAGGCCGTCTTCGGACAGTCAGGACTCTCTCGCACCAGCTTTAAAAACGCCTGCTGATCAAACGTCTCGTCGTCAATGACGTGTACGCCGCCTACCTGAAGCGTCAGCGGTATGATCTGGAAATGCGGATCCTTCCGCATCTCTTTCGTAATATCCATGCAGCTGTCGCCGATAATTTTATATCCCATACTCCCTCCGTGTTCATAACTATTATATGTAGTTTTGTTAACTACATATAATTATAATGATTACCACGGAAAATGTCAACGATTTCCACATGGATATTATAGCTGGATTCCATATGGATATTATGCTGGATATTGCAGCTACTTGTGATACGGCGTCCCCGCCAGGATCTGATAGCTCCGATAGATCTGCTCCAGAAGGATCACCCGCATCAGCTGATGCGGAAATGTCATAGGCGAGAAGCTGAGAAGCCAGTCCGCCCGCGCAAGCACCTCATCCGAAAGTCCCAGAGAACCGCCGATCACAAATACGATCTGACTGCGGCCGTCCACCCCCAGCTTTCCGATCCGGGCCGCAAGCTCCTCGGAGCTTACCATCTGTCCCCGGATCGCCAGCGCCACCACATAAGCGCCCGCCTTTACATGGGCCAGGATCCGTTCGCCTTCCTTGGCCTTGATCTGGCGCACCTGCGCCGGGCCGGCCTCCTCCGGCGTCTTCTCATCCGCCACCTGGACGATCTCCAGCTTACAGTAACGGTTCAGCCGTTTCGAATATTCGGCGATCGCTTCCTCCAGATACCTTTCTTTCAGCTTGCCGACCGCTATAACCGTAATCTTCACTTCTCCGACCCGCCGGCGCACGGCCGCACGTCCCTGCGCGGTCCAAACCGGTTCGCTCCTTTCGGCTTACTGCTCCTGTATAAATGCTGCCTGCATGGAAATATTTCCGCTCCGGCAGATGTTATTCGAACCTGCCGGAGCGGCCTTCTTCCCTGTATTCATCCCTGTGCCCGGAAATAGTATCCCACGCCCCACTTCGTATGTACAAACTGGGGGGCGCTGGGGCTTGGCTCGATCTTCTCCCGAAGGCGCCGCACATGGACGTCGACGGTACGCACGTCGCCGGAATCCAGGGCTTTATTGCCCCAGACATAACCCAGAAGCGATTCCCGGCTGTAGACCTTATTCGGATTGCAGGCCAGAAGCTCTAAAAGATCGAACTCCTTGGCCGTCAGATTGATCTCCTTCTCCCCCACGAATACGCGGCGGCTGTCGCGGTCCAGAGTCAGCGTACCGGCCGTTACGACCCGGCGCTCCGGCTCCTTCGCCTGGCGGGTATTCCTGGCGCTGCGCCGGAGAATGGCCTTGATACGCGCCTTTACCTCCAGGATGTTGAACGGCTTCGTCACATAATCGTCCGCGCCGTACTCCAGTCCCAGGATCTTATCCATATCGCTGCCCTTGGCGGTCAGCATGATGATCGGGGCCTCGGAAAATTCACGGATCGCCTGACATACCTCATAGCCGTCCGCCTTCGGAAGCATCACGTCCAGAAGGATCACATCATACTCCTTCTCCCGGGCCATATTCACCGCTTCCTCGCCGTCGTACGCGCAGTCCACTTCCATGCCGTCCTGTTCCAGGCTGAAGCGGATTCCTTTCACGATCAGTTTCTCATCGTCTACAACCAGAACCTTCGCCATCTTGCACCTCTTTGTATTATACGATTATATCGTCTTTGATCTTCTCAAACGCCGCGCTCTTGATCCCGGATACCTTCATGATATCCTCGATCGTCTGAAACGGCCCGTTCTGCTCCCTGTAGCGGATAATGTCCTCCGCCCGGGCCTCTCCGATCCCGTCAAGCGTCATCAGTTCCTCTTTGCCGGCGGTGTTAATATTCACTTTCCCATCCGCCGCCGGAACCGCGGCCACCGCCTCGCCGGTCCCCGGAAATACTCCATAGACGCCGGTATATGCGGCTCCGCTTCCCGCAGCATCCTCTGATTCCGCAGCCAGCTGCGCTTCCGACGGAACCACGATCTTCATGCCGTCCGCGATCTCCTGCGCCAGGTTCAGATAGGAAGACGCGGCCTCTTTCGTAAAACCGCCCGCCTTCTCCACTGCCTCAAAGATCCTGCTGCCCTCCGGCAGCTCATACACGCCCGGTCTTACGACCTCTCCGCAGATATGTACATAGCAGAGGGCTTCCGCCGTCTGCTCTTTTCCATAAGCCCCGGAATCCGCCGCGCCCGCGGCAAAAGCCGGATCCCGCCCGTCCTCGGAAACGGCGTCCGCATCCGCCGGATCGTCCGCCCCGGCCTTTCCCGGCGCAGCATCCGCATCCGAGAATTGCCCGCCCGCGGCATCCGCAAACCGTTCATCCGCATCCGAGAACCGCTTGTCTGCAGCATCCGCATCCGAAAGCCGCCCGTCCGCGGCACCGGAATCATCCGCATCAAGCATAAGCGTCCGCTCTCCGGACGCTCCCCTGTAGCCGTTCACACCGCCGCAGCTGTAACATACGCCTGCAGCCAACACGCATATGACAGTCACGGCCAACCGGAAATATTTCTTCATGGTACTCCTCCTTTACCGAAAAAGGAGCACCGCCTTCCGTCTGCAATACTATTCTACCTAAATCATCCGGTAAATACAAGCGGAAATTCTCTTAAAAATGTCTTAAAGTCAGTACTGAAAAATCGCGATCCCCGCAATGGCCACCAGCGCTCCGAGAACCTTATTCCACTCAAAGCCTGCCTTCTCCACTCCAAACATCCCGAACACCTCGATCACATAAGCTACAAGGATCTGCGCTGCCACGATCAGAAGCGCCGCCCGGGCCGGTCCCAGGCTTCCCATGCTTTTGATCACCGTATAGGTGATAAATGCGCCGATGACGCCGCCGGTCAGCATATACCAGGGCTGCACCTGCATAAGACCGCCGATCTGCTCCCGTCCGGTAAACATCCACATGATCAGGCAGGTCAGAAATGCCGTCAGCTGCACCCAGCCCGCCGAGACCCAGATGCCGGTCTGCTCCGTCACCTGCGTATTGAAAACTCCCTGTATGCTCATCAGCGCGCCCGAAAGAAGCGCGATCAAAAATCCCCACATATGCAATCTCCTTCTGTGTTTCCGTTTTCTTACAGAATAGATTGCCCTGAAATAAAAATCCTATGTATCTTTTTTAAGCGGCCTTCCCTTTGCTGTCCGAACCGTTTCATATTATCGGTTTCATATTATCCGCGAAATCCGCGCTGTCATATTATCCGCGAAATCTGCGCTGTCATATTATCCGCGAAATCTGCGCTTGACATTTCCTCCCTCCCGCGCTATACTTCCTTCGTAACGGAAACGCGGCACCGCCGCATTTCACAACCAAATATAACAGACATGCTAGGGGAGCCACCAAGGCTGAGAGCGGCGCGAGCCGGACCCTCATTACTTGAACCGGATAATGC
>CANPYE010000114.1 GCA_947588005.1 uncultured Lachnospiraceae bacterium
AGCTGGTCACATGGAGCCGCCCGTAAGCGTCGATGGTGCAGAAAGCCCGGAACGTCTCCATCATGGTCTGCTGGGCCGCCTTCGTGTGATAGGTTCGGTCCAGAACGATATCGCATTCGGACAGCACCTTATCAATGTCGCCGCCCCGGCTCTCGTCGTGGGCGCACAGATTTCTCCGGTTATCCGCCCCCACCGGGCACAGGCTTTCCCAGTTGTCCTCCGGATGCACCAGCACCGGATTGTCGGGGGCGGTATGGTAATCAAGAACCGGCGTAAGCACCTGATACGTCACCTTGATCAGGGCCAGCGCCCGGTCCACGGCCTTCTCCGTCTCGCCGGCCACGATAGCCACCGGATCGCCCACATAGCGCACATGGCGGTCCAGCAGCAGCCGGTCGTGGGGACTGGCCTCCGGGTAGGTCTGACCGGCGCAGGTGAAGCGTTTCGCGTCCGCCGGGATATCCTCCCATGTGTAAATGACCTCCACCCCCGGCACCTTCATGGCGTTCGCCGTGTCGATGCGCTCGATCAGCGCATTGGCGTGGGGCGATCGCAGGACCTTCACGATCAGACAATCCTCCGGCGCCAGATCGTCGGTGTAGACCGGCTGGCCGGTGAGAAGCTGCATGGCGTCCTTTTTGCGGACGGCTTTGTTGACCGTGCGCAAAGGCTGGGAGGTTTCTTTTTCATGGTGGGTCTGAGGGGGCGTGTCGGCTGCCGCGTCATCTTCCGACGCCGCTTTCCCACGCGTCTTCCGCCACTCCAGGAAATTCATCATTCCCCGCAGCTGTCCTTCATACCCAGAGCAACGGCAGAGATTTCCCGCCAGATACTCCTGAATCTCCTGCTCGGACGGGTCCTCATTGTCCCGGAAAAGTGCCAGCGCGTTCATCATAAATCCCGGGTTGCAGAAACCGCACTGCTCCGCCCCCTGATCTGCGATAAATGCGCCGAACTCGGTAGCCTCCTCCTGCAGGCCCTCCAGCGTCGTGACCTCACGGCCGTCCGCTCTCGCCGCCAGGACCGAGCATGACAACGCCGGCTGCCCATCCAGCCAGACGGTACAGAGGCCGCAGTTGGACGTCTCACAGCCCCGCTTCACGCTGTAACAGCCCAGAGAGCGGACCAGATCGATGAGAAGCAGATCCGGACGGATCTCCTGCTCGTATTTTTTGCCGTTTAATGTAAACTGTATCTTCATAGTGCCTCCGTCAGAAAATGCTCCGCTGCCCGCGATGCCAACGTCTTCACCAGGTGGCTTCGGTACGCGGCGCTGCCACGCATGTTCGAGCCGGTGGGGACGTTCTCCGCCGCGTAATCGCCGATCAGCTCGGCGCGTTTCATAGCGGCGTCTTCCGGTCCGGCGCTGGTAAGGCTCTCCGGTTCACCTTCGGTATGACTCTCCAAGGCGGTTCCGACACCGCTCCCCAGCTCAGTTCCGGCTTTATTCTTCCATTCAACTCCAGTGTGGTTCTCTGATTCGGTTCCGGCGCTGCTCCCCGTACGCCCGACAGAATTCTCTCCTGCGCACAGACCGGCCAGCACACCGTCCCGATCCAGAAGCACCATCGCCTTCTGCGGTCGCGCCCCGAAACAGAGCCGCAGACCGCCGTTTTCTGTGAGCGCCGCCCCGCAGGTCAGCACCGGGAAATCGGTATCCGTATTGCGAACCGACTGGTAATAATATTTCTCCGGTTTCTTCTTCACGATCACACGCACGAGCACATCCCGGTCGTAGGACATCTCCGCGAAAGCAGCAGCCGAGATCACGCCGCCTTTATATAATTCCACATCAGCGTCCAGCATCATAAACAGGGTCAGCACATCCGAGAATCCGTACCGTCCGAACAGACTCCCGCCCACGGTGGCGCCACTGCGGAACTGGACGCCCACGATATGCTTAAGCGCTTCCTTCACAGCTTCGTCCGTATACGCATTCAGGCCCGGATGCGTCTCCAGCTGCCGCAGCGTGACCATGCCGCCGATGACGAAGGCGTCGTCCCGCTCCTCGATGGTGTCAAGTCCCAGACCCGACAGATCGATAGCCGTCTGCACCCGGCCGCGGCTCATTTTCAGCCACATCATGCCGCCGATGATCCGGTTGGCCTTTTTCTGGTTCAGCTCCCAGGCTTCATCCAGGCTCTCCGCTTTTCTGTATTCCTTAATTGAAATCATCCGTGTCTCCTTCTTCCGCCGGTACTGCTGCCCCGCAGCGCTCCGCGCGTTTCTGCCGCCACCACCGTCACTGCAATGCTAACGCTCCGCGCGTTTCTGCCGGAGCATCCGCCGTTTTACAGCCGTAGAAAGAATATTCTTTCATCTGTCCCGCCTTTTCGTTCTTATCCTATCATAAATGAAGAACCGCGTAAAAACAACTTCTTTTTTCATACTACACAGCTGCGTCCTGCTGCTTATCGGCAACTGTCGATTCACGCCGGCACAAAGCAAACTGTAAAAAGGAGATTCCCTGCATGCCGGAAATCTCCCATTGCCGCATTCCGATATCCAAAATTCCTGCGGATCCGTTATTGCATTTCCAAAATAATCGGAACCATCACATCATAGAATTTCCTGCTCCACTCCGCGTGAAATCGGGCCATCTGCAGCCAGTCCACCTCATTCTCAATGCTGACATCGGAAAGCTGTATGTATACTTTCGATGCCTTTTTGTCTTCAGCCCGATTCCAATTTAGAGCAGCGCCTAATGAATTCTCAATGTCTGCCCTGTGCGCCTGCAGCGCGTCAAAGGCCTTCTTGTTCTCTTCTTTCCCGCTTTTTTGAAAAACAATCTCCGCACGGGCTCCATCGTAATTCGCGACGCAGCAAATGGAAAAGCCGCTGATACCAAAATAACCGCTGATCCAGTTGTCTCTGCTCGGACTGACATTCGAGAAAGGGCCGTCCTCCCCGCAGGCTTCCCGGATGATCGGCAGCGCATATGTCCAATATCGCCGCCGGAGTTCATATCGGCTGCCCGGCTCGTCTGTCGTCAGTTCACTCTCATCCCGCAGATAAAACACCAGGTCTGTCGGATCTTCCCCATATAATTTAAACAGACGGCTCAGAACAGACAGTTTACTCTGTGTGCTGGTATTCGTCCACACATAAATGCCGTCGCCAATTTCCATGCTTTTTATAAATGCATCCGGCTTTACACTGAAATGAAAGGCAATATTGTCCTCGTCAGAAAGCGCCAGCTTCGTGATAATCGTCTTATCTTCCGCATAAAGGATCTGAATAACCTTCTGAAACATCTCCACCCAGCTTGCAGCCGGCTGCTCTGTATGCTTGAACGTAAAACGGGCAAGAAGACGACCAGTGAAATCCACATCATCATCCAGCGTGTAAGAATCCAGCTGCCTTTGTTCCGGCTGAAATCCGGTTGTGGGCAGCTTCCATATCGTCAATGCACGGTTTTTCAGATAGCCGCTTCTTTCCTCCAGTTCTGCCAGCGTCCATTTGTCTTTCTTTGCAATCCAGGTATTCATGCGAATGCCGCTGTCATCAAATCCGTTCTGCATGGTTTTCTTTTCCAAAAAAGAACTATTGCTATATTTAGAATTATAGGCTGTCAGCGTCAGATTGGCGATCCGATGAAGCCATTCCTCCTGTATCTGCTCATATCCCGTCCCCAGCTCCTTCTGCCATGCCGGAGTCAGGTGCTGCGGCATAATATGTTCGATCGAGTATGTACCCTCATCACAGTGGCGGTAAACATCCTTATCCTCGGCCGTGCCAAAATTTTCCAGCCGTTCAAGAATATAAATCTTATTCTTACTGTTCATCAAGTAGATCGGTTTGCGGGTAAAAGCATCGGCAAATTCCTCGTCTCCCGGGAAACGGGCGCGTTCCTTTTTGGACAGAAGCGCATATTTGAATTTTTCCACATAGTCTGCTTCCGTGCCGTCATAGCGCATGATTTCCCGGTGCAGCATAAGGAAAATTTTATTCAGCGCATTGGTCGGCAGATCGCAAATACTCCTGCGGAACAGGTAGTTCTCTGTGGTCACAAAAATATCCGCAACCTGTTCCATTGACAGCTTATTTTCATCATACAGGCGAAGCACCTCAAGAAAGAACGGCCTGGTGACTGTCGTTTCCAACCGGTTCAGCCGGAAGATGCAGGCGTTTAAAGTCGTGCTGCCGGTCCTTCCATCCAAAAGAATCTGATACCGTTTGGCATACGCCAGCATTTCGATCAAAAGCGGTTCTGTCTGAATACCGCCCAGCTCCACATATTCCTTAAAATTAATATAAATCCTGCTTTGCTGCGGAATCGCCTGTTGCTTCACACTCAGATAATCCCGGATAAAAGCGCTGACATCATACTTTGTACAAATCTCAATTTTATTCCAGTACTTGTCATAATACGCATCCTGTTCTTTGGACGGCAGTCCCATCAGGATAAAGTTTCGGATCTTATCGCCTTCGCTCAAATCAAGACCCGTGGAATTCAGGCTTTCAAAAATCAGCTGCGGATTGTCCTCCTGATCCAGACGGATATTGATGATTTCCAGGCAGCAGATCGCATCATAGAGCTCGTCAATCGTGATTTCCTGCTTCTGAATCCGATTATAGAAATATTGATAGTTCACAGTCAGATTCGATTCCCGGATATATTCGGACGGATCGGCAAAAAGTTTCCCAAATGCCTGCTGATCATTCTTGACCGGTTTCAGTTTGATGCGGGTGTCTTCCGGCTGCCATTTATCTACAAGATACTCCTCATAGATGCGCTGCTTCAGATTCGCTGTTCGCGGGTCAATGATCTTTTTGTCCATCAGGTTATACATAGCCAGAAACAGCAGGGAAACTGTGGTCAGCCGCTGCTGTCCGTCTATGATAAGAAATTCTTCATTATGACCGTTCGGATTATAGACAGAAACAAGGCTGCCGAAAAAATGACTCCTGCGATGACCCTTAATTATTTTTACAAGATCATCATAAAGCTGCCTGCAGTTGTCCATTTTCCAGTCGTAATTTCGCTGATAAACCGGAATAACAAAGCGCTTGTCGGACCCTTCCATGTATTTTACAAATTTGCATTCAGAACCTTTCATCGCAGTACCCCCGTGCTGTGGATTTTAAATTGGCACAGAAAAAGTATACCATATGAGACGATAAATTTCTATTAATACCGCTGCGCTTTTGAAATAAATCTGCTTTTTTAATACAGTTGACATATCACTTATCCGCTGATAGAATATCGTTGTTGTTTTGAAACTATAACGATTAGGAGATTTATTTATGAGACGAACACTTGCAATCGTACTGTCAGCAGCCATGATCCTTCTGGCCGGCTGCGGCGCAGGAGGAAATGGAGCCGAAACCACCTCTCCGGCCGGTGCGGCAGCAGAAAACTCTGCCGGAAATTCATCCGGCGAGGCCCCGGCAATCTTGGCAGCCTCCGTAACCTACCCTGTAACCGTTACAGATCAGATCGGCCGTAAGGTTGTTATTGAGCAGGAACCGGAAACTTTAGTCAGCGGCTACTACATTTCCACCAGTCTGCTGATCGCGCTTGGACTTACGGACAAGCTGGTTGGCATCGAAGCCAAGGCGAAAAGCCGCAGCATTTACCATTTAAGCGCCCCTGAGGTCATCGATCTTCCCAGCGTCGGCACCGCCAAGGAATTTGATCTGGAAGGCTGCGCCGCTCTCGAACCGGATCTGATCGTGCTTCCGGCCAAGCTGAAAGATGTCATTCCGTCTCTGGAAGAACTGGGTCTGACCGTCATCGCCGTGAATCCGGAGGACAAGGCACTTCTGGAGGAAGCGGTGACCATTCTGGGAACCGCCACGAATACGGTGGACCGTGCCAATGAGCTTCTGGCTTTCCATGATAAGCAGCTGAAGCCCCTGACGGAAGCATTGTCCGGTATCGACGCGGCGTCCGCTCCCACAGTGTATCTTTCCAGCAACAGCTCCCTTCTGGCTGTGGCCGGACCGGCCATGTACCAGAACAGCCTGATCGAGCAGGCCGCCGGCGTGAACGCGGCCGCGGAGATCACCGACGATTACTGGGCGGACATTTCCTATGAGCAGCTTCTGGCGTGGGATCCGGACTACATCATTCTGGCCGCCGACGCGGAATACACCGTGGACTCCGTCCTGCAGGACGAGAATCTGAAGGGCTTGAAAGCCATCGCAAACGGCAATGTATACCAGTTCCCCAACGCCATCGAATCCTGGGACAGCCCGGTTCCCAGCAGTATCCTGGGCAGCATGTGGCTGGCCAGCGTCATTCACCCGGATAACGATCCGGCGGACGGCTGGAAGCAGGCCGCGGCGGAGTATTATGAGACATTCTACGGATTCACGCCGGATCTGGAGAATCTGTACAGCGCGGCGGAATAAGCGCCATTCACGGCGAACCCCGAATATAAACTGCTTCTGCCGTTCAGCTTCCGGCAGTTTATCCTGAAGTTTTTGAAATACCAATCATAAAAAGAAATCCTTTAAACAGCAGAAATCAGAAGTATCGGAGAAACCAGAGGACCAGATATGCGTACAAAGCAAAGGCAAAACGCAAAACAGAATACGCCCCCCGCGGCACAGAATCAGGACAGCCTTCAGCACTCACAGATAGATCGGCCTGATTCTGCCGCATTGCATGCTCCGGTATCCGGCGGCTCTGATTCAGCGCCCCGTGAATCTATGCAGCACAATCCAGAATACAAGCAAGGCGTCACTGGCGCCTTGCTTGCATGGAAATACAAGCAAGGCATCACTGGCGCCTTGCTTGCATGGAAATATGAGGAAAGCGTCACCGGCGCTCTCCTCGCATGGAAATACACGGCACGACATAACTATACCAGGCACAGCGCCGCTCCTTATCTTACCACGCTTCTGCTTCTCGCCGCCTGCGTTCTCTCCCTGCTGGCCGGTAAATATCCGCTCTCATTGGAGAAAATACTCGCAGGCGACGCCATGCAGCTTCAGGTTCTCTTAACGCTTCGGATCCCGCGGACGCTTATGGCTGTCCTTGGCGGCTTCGCTTTAGGCGCGGCCGGCTTCGTATTTCAGACCGTGTTTTGCAACCCCCTGGCCGCGCCGGATATGATCGGCGTTTCCTCCGGCGCCAGCGCAGGGGCCGCCTTTGCGATTCTGTTCCTTCCGGCGTCGGCCGCCGCAGTCACGCTTTCCGCCTTCGCGGGCGGCCTGTTGGCCGTGGGAATCGCTCTTGGATTAGCCTCCGCCGCCGGCAGCGGCAGCATTGTCCTGGCCGGTATCGCGGTTCATTCACTGGCACAGACCGTCCTTATGGTCCTGAAGCTGACCGCCGACCCGGAGCGCCAGCTGGCTTCCATCGAATACTGGATCATGGGCAGCCTAAACGCGATCACACTGGGCCGGATTCCATTTTACTGCGCCGTGTGCGTCATCGGGCTGATCGGACTTTTCCTGCTCCATCGACAGATCATTCTGCTGTCGGTGGACGAAGCGGAGGCCAGGATGCTGGGCGTACCTGTCGGGCAAATGCGCCTGCTGATCCTGCTGCTGGCCACCCTGGTGGTCGCCTCCGTGATCAGTGTCACGGGCGTCATCAGCTTCATCGGCCTGCTGGCCCCGCACATTGCCCGGCTTCTGACGCGTGATAACCGGCTCCACACGCTGACCTTAAGCGGACTGCTTGGCGGCATTCTGCTGACTGTGGCCGACATTCTGGCGCGTACAGCGGCCGCATCTGAGCTGCCGGTGAGCATTTTCACATCGCTCCTGGGCGCGCCGTTTTTGCTGTATCTGATCATGAACGGAAATGGAGGCGGCAGACATGTCGAATAACATACACAAGAATTCCTCAATAGATACCATATTCCGGCAGACATCGTCTTCACAACGCCGGACGGATTTCCGTTCAATACAGGGTTCAGCTTCCAGCCATAACACCCTGGCATCTGAATCAGCCAAGCCAGCCGAACCCGCCGAACCTCCCATCTGCCTTCAGGTATCCTCCTTAAGCGCCGGTTACGGCCGCTCTCTGATCCTGAAAGACGTCTCCTTCTGCGCGAAGCAGGGCGAAATCACCGGTCTTCTGGGGCCCAACGGCTGCGGCAAGACGACGCTTCTGCGTGCGCTCTGCCGCCAGCTTCCATTTACCGGCTCCTGCCTCTTAAACGGCCAGCCTCTGGAGCAGATGAGCTCCCGCCAGCTGGCAAGGCAGATCAGCTACATTCCCCAGCGCAGCGGCATCGCCATTTCCATGCCGGTGACCGACGTGGTCCTGATGGGCTTTAATCCGGTGCTCGGCCTGCTGGAGCAGCCGTCGCGCGCGCAAAAAGAAAAAGCCCGCGACGCGCTTCGCGCCGTGGGCATGGAATCTTACGCCGAACAGGACTACCAGACGCTCAGCGAAGGGCAGAAGCAGCTCTGCATCCTGGCCCGCACGATCGTGGAGGACGCTTCCCTGCTTCTTTTGGATGAGCCGGAAAGCTCTCTGGATTTCCCGCACCGGCACCGGGTCATGGAACTGCTGACAGAGATCATCCGCGGGCAGGATCCATCCTGCGCTGACGGCAAAGCCGCCCTTGTCACGCTTCACGACCCGCAGCTGGCCCTGGAATACTGCAGCCGCCTGGTGCTTCTGAAGGACGGCGTCTGCACCGCCATTCTGCATCCCGCCGCGGACCGGCTCTCCGATATGGAAGCGGCTCTGTCCAAGGTCTATGGGTCTGTCCGGCTCCGCGCCATCGAGGAGAACGGCCGCCGCAGCCTCATCCTGCTGCCGAGGGTTTGAATTTCTGCCGTGCTTTTCTCATTTCCGGAAGCTGTATATCGCAAATCAAAAATCCCCTTCGGCTTCTTCAAGCTTATCCCGCAGCGTCTTCTCCAACACAAGAAACGCAGGTATAAAGCTGTCGCGAATAAGCAGGATCATTTCGTCTGCATCATCTTCGTCGTAAATATGCGTCAGGCTATTGCGTTTTTTCAGCATGGCAAGCCATACGGCGGAGTCATCCAGAAA
>CANPYE010000115.1 GCA_947588005.1 uncultured Lachnospiraceae bacterium
TTGACCGTATGCATCTTATCCTTCAGGTTCTTGGCTTCGCCCGGACTCTGCCTCGAGACCGTCGCCTGGGCATGCTCGACGCTCTGGCAGACCCGCCTGTATCGCTCATCCCGCAGCCGCTTCTCCCTGCGGTCATTAAGCGCCAACTGCTCCTGCTTCTCGAAGCGCTTAAGACGCTCCCGCACATACTCCCGGTAGGGCATTTTCGCAACGGTATACCGGCATTTCGTCTTCCGCCGGATCTGCTCCAGATGGATCACCATATTCGCCGTATTCTCGATCAGCGTCTCATCATGGGAAATATAGAGAACGATCTTTTTCCAGCCGTTTATCAGCTCCTCCAGAAGCTCAAGCGTCGCGATATCGATATCATTGGAAGGCTCGTCCAGAAGCAGCACCGTCGGCTCCCGTATCAGAAGCCGCATCAGCTGCGCCTTCACCTTCTCCCCGCCGGAAAGACTGTCCATCCTCTGTCTGCGGTAAAAGAAATCCTTTTCCACGCCGAAGCGGACAGCCAGAGCCGCCAGGTCCTTTGGCGTCTGGTTCCAGAAGCATTCCTCTTCCGCAAAATAATCATACAGCGTCTTTCCCTGATCCGCGGCGGGAAGTTCCTGGGGAAGATAGCCGGGCCGTTCTCCGCCCAGGATCCGCTCCCCTTCGGTCTCCGCATATGTCTCCGTAAGCGCCGGATCATAAATCCATTTCATCAGGGTGGATTTGCCATTTCCCTCCTCGCCGACGATCACCGCTTTATCGCCGTCGTTCAGTACCAGATTAAAATTGTCCAGTATCACGCGCAGGTCTTTCCTGTGCGCGACGGTGAGTCCGTTTATCTGTATCATGGTCTCCTCCTTCCTTGTACCGGAACGGGCCCGCTCCGCATACGCAAAACAGACCCGCAAAAGAGACCCTATATTTCATCACGCATAGAATCACAGAGAATGCGCGCCGCCGGCGCCCTTCCCTGCATACTATTAGGAGGAAACGATCTCTTCGATCATCTAATTTAAGCGTACACGGCCCGCGTGCGTCCCCGAAACTCATCCGCCGGATCGCCACGCGGCGAAGGCCTGTCCGAACAGGTCTTGCAAACAATGTGCTGCACCTAAATTAAACTATCTGCTGATCATTTCCTCACCTTACACTGTACGTGCTCTTTCTGTTTTATTTTGCGACAGATCCGGCCGAAACACGCTGTATCCGTACCACAACAAACGCCCGCACATCCGCGCCGGAATCGTCTTTTTCAGTATATCATCCGCTGACGCTCTTTGTAAATATTTTTTTACATTTCTTTCCCTCTTATTTCGCTGGCTATTCTCAATTCAAGTTGACCTCTGAACAGTGACCTGGCTATTCCGCCGGTTATTTCTCAATCTGTTTCGCATTGAGAAACAGGCATATTCCTAGTTCATTGCCGCTCTCTTCCGCCGGATCATTCCGGGAATCATTTTCACGCCCTGTTCGTCTTTCTTCCCCACCGCAGATAGAAATACGCCACTTCCATGATGCAGCAGGCTGTCCAGCCAACCGGATAGCTGAAACCAACCAGCCGCTCCGTATTGCTGATAAACCGCGTCACCACGAACAGATACGCCTGCCGCACCGCCACGAAATTCAGAAGCATAATGACCATCGGACCGGTGGAATCTCCCCGTCCGCGCAGGGCGCCCGCCAGCGTGTGGTTCACACAGTTGAACAGCATGAAGAACACATTGGTCTGCAAAAACATAGCGCCGTACCGGATCACATCCGCGTCGCTGATGAAAAGCCGCGTCGCCGGCGCCGCGAAAATAAACAGAAATACCGCGATCCCCGCGGTCACTCCCACCGCCAGCAGCATCGAGTCCACAGTTCCTTTATTGACCCGGTCATTCTTCCCCGCGCCGATATTCTGTCCCACGAAGGTAGTCGCCGCCTGCGCGATACTCTGCATCGGCAGCATGATGAACATGTCCAGCTTGTTATAGCAGCTCCATCCCGCCATACAGGCCGATCCGAAGCTGTTGATATAGGACTGCACAAAAACATTGGAAAATGCCGTAATGACCGACTGGATCCCCGCCGGCAGGCCGATCATGAAGATCTGTCCCAGAATCGGCATGTCGCACCGCAGATCCTTCCAGGTCAGCCGGTACTCGTCCATCGTCCTCGTAAGGAGCACCAGGATCATGACCGCCGAAATAAACTGAGCGATGATCGTCGCGTAGGCCACGCCCGCGATCCCCGCGTGGAAGACCACTACGAATACCAGATCCAGGATCGCGTTCACCACGCTGGTGAAGATCAGGAACAGGAGCGGCCTGCGGGTATCTCCCACGGCCCGCAGAATGCCGCTGCCCATATTGTAGACCAGAAGGCCGATGATCCCGGCGAAATAGATGCGCAGATAGACCGTCGCCGCGTCCATCACGTCGTCCGGCGTCGCCATAAAGACCAGCATGGGCCGCACCAGCCATATCCCGATGACCGTGAACAGCACGCCGCAGACAAAGGTCACAAAGATCGTCGTCTCCACCGCTTTGTGAAGCCCCTTTTGATCCTTCGCTCCATAGTAACGACTGATCACCACGCCGGCTCCGACGGACACGCCGTTAAAGAAGAAGACCAGCATATTGACGATCATCGTCGTCGAGCCGACCGCCGCCAGCGCTTCCTTCCCGACAAAATTTCCCACCACGAGGGAGTCCACCGTATTGTACATCATCTGAAACAGATTGCCGATGATGAGCGGAACGGAAAATTCAATAAGCAGAAGAATAATATTTCCTGTGGTCATATCCTTCGCGGATGATCTTTCTTTTGTCTGCATGGCAAAACCTCTCCGATCCTTTTATAGTTCAGTTTACACGCTTTGCGGTACAATATTGTTCACGGATACCGGCCGACTTTAACTCGCAGGCCCGCCCGCCGGTCATCTCCGGCCATTTTTCCAGATAAATGTCCGCGCCGGCCCTGAGCGGATCGACCTTTACCTCAAGCCTTTTCGGAAAGCCGAAATATCCGAGACTTATAAGGACTTCTTCCCCTGTATAATAATGATCGTTGATCTTCTCTCCATCCAAATATACATCCATGCTGTTGCCCGCGTAGGCAAGCTGCAAAAGCGTATCCCTCCCGGCGAGACGAAGCGGGCCTGCTTCGTGCAGGCTCCCGGGTCCTTCTGTGCGGCTGCCCGAATCTTCCGTATGCCGCCGTGTACTCGCGGTTCCGATCCTATCCGCCGCATCCGCAGCTTCCGCGGCATCTGACGCAGCCGCGATTCCGGCGGCATCCGCCGTCCTTGCCGCCTCTACGCTGTCCGAATAAGTAACGACGATCTCATAGACCGCTTTCTGCTCATCCGCTTCCAGCAGTCTTACCGCTGCCGCCGCAGGCTGTTCCTCCACAGTCCGCCGGTACACTGTAAACTCACCGTCCGACCCGATTTTTTCAAACCCCGGCAGCATTCCTTCCGCCGCTTCCGGGAAGCATCGGATCACCGTATCCGCACCGCCGGTCACCCGCACCGTTCCTTCCTCCTCCCAGACGAAATCATCCGCAAGGATCAGATACTTCCGGTTCACCCTGCAGGCGCGCAGCGCCTCGTCGCGGGACAGATGCAGTATCCGCGCCGGTACGCCGTTTTCCCATTCAAACTTCGGATCCCTGTCCCCATAGAACACCCACACCGGCCCGTCCTCGGTCGCAAGCCGGCACAGCGGAGTCGCCAGCGCGCTTCTTAACACCGCGTCTCCCAGCTTCATCCGGTACGGAAAGAATCCGAACTCTCCGTCCTCCAGCGTAACCGGCGGAAACGGTACGCCGCCGCCCCCGCAGATTCCATGTAACGTCACATTCTCATGCCGCGCCATCGGATAGAGCCTCTGGTAATTATTGAAAAATAAATATCCATGTTCTTCGTCATGGCGGCAGGCCAGACGAAGCGCCGCAAGATCGCCGGGTTTTACATGATCCGGCATCAGATCCGCCCGAAGCCCCGCCAGATCCTCGCCGAAATCCTGCAAAAAGCAGGCGATCAGCCGCAGCTGACGGTATGTATCCGAGATCGTCCCATACTGGCGGATGGGCGCGAAGAAATCATAATTGATCTCGCCCAGCTCCGAATATCCGCCGATTGCGTTATGCTCGTGCAGGGTCGTCATTTTCCCTTTCGGATTGCTGCCGCCGTGGTACATGTAATAGCCCAGAAGCGCCGCCCCGCTGCCAAGCTTTGCAACCGACATGGCCGCGGCGTCTTTTCCACGGGCGACAGGCCGTCTGTACGCCGTCACCTGAAGGCCGCCGCCCAGCTCCGCCGTCAAAAACGGGTATTTCGACGGATCATAGGAAAGCGGATCCCCTTCGCCTTCTTCCTTCCCGATCAATCCGTCATCCCGGATCCGGCTGAATACAAAATTGGGGTTCGGTTCCAGCTTCATCCTCGATGAATCCCAGGGCGCGTCGCAGTAGCCGCCGGTCACCGGCAGCGCGTCGCCGATGACGGCTCCGCCCCAGCCGGTAGCCGTAACATAGGGCACAGTAAACCCGATCTCCCTTGCCATTGCCGTAAGCCGGCGGATATGCGCATTGCCCTCCTCGCCGCGCAGACCGCCCACATGGCCGTATTCGTTCTCGATCTGTATGCCGATGACGGGGCCTCCCGCGGCATACATCTCCCCCTTCACCTGCTCATAGAGCTTCTTCCAGAAGCGCTCCACCTTCTCAAGATAGACCGGATCGTTCGTGCGCAGCCCGACGCCTTCCTCGCCCATTTTCTTTACCCAGTCCGGAAAGCCGCCGTTTCTCGCTTCCCCGTGGACCCACGGGCCCAGCCGGAGAAACACATACAGTCCCACCTTCCGGCACAGGCGCACGAATCTGCCCAGATCACGGCAGCCTGTGAAATCGAACTCGCCTTCCGCTTCCTCATGATGGATCCAGAAAATGTAGGAGGACACGATCGACACGCCGCCTGCCTTCATCTTCCGCAGGGACTCCTCCCACAGTCCGGCCTGGTAACGGCTGTAATGCATCTCGCCCATGACCGGCATCCAGGGCCGTCCGTCTTTTATCAGGTACTGATCGTTCCAGCTGAACTTCTCCGGCATCTCCGTCATCCTTTCCGTGTGCGTTTTGATTCGCTTTACTATCATTTAGATATAATCCTCTTTAATACACTTACTCTACCCCAAGCGCCTTGAAAACCGCGTCCTCCGCGCTCTGATAGAAGATCAGGTTGAAACATCCGATCAGTTCCGAAGGGACGGTTCCGAGATCGGCCGCCGAGGTAATCGGAAGCAGGACTTTCTTCGCCCCGCTGTCAAGACACACCTGTAAAGTATTTGCGAGCTCATCCACCTTCATAATCGTACCCGCGATACTGATGTCGCCCAACACGGCCAGGCCGCTGACTGTCGGCCTGGCCATCGCGATGGAGGCAAGCGCGATCAGCGTGGGAAGCGCCAGTTTCTGCGTCAGCCCGATGCCCTGCAGATCCTGATAATTAATAATGTAATCTTTTGTGGTGGTGCTGATCGTCCCGCTGATGCGGTTCGTATTCGCCTTCAGATAATTAAAAGCGGTATTCGCGGCCTCCTTGCATTTGGTATCCGAACCGAGACCTGTCCGATCAAACTTGCCGCTGCCGGGCAGCATCTGGGACTCCAGACGGAATACGCCTATCATGCCGGATTTGCCCTGCGACACAGTATAGACCTGACCGGGACCGCACATTCCTTCCGGAATCAACTTTCCGCCTCCCTGTTCCGGCACTGAGACATAATGCTCCTCAAATGTGTCAAGGTCGATATAGGAGAAATTCACATCGTAAAACTCCATGCCGCCCAGCTTCTTCAGCTGCTCCTTAACACGGCGGCGCATTTCCAAAGCAAATACGAGGATCTCTTCCAACTGTTCCTTACTATACTCCCCATCAGGATACAGAAGCTTAATAAGCCCGCCGACGATCTTCCGGACGGCGATCGTATCTCGCTGATTTAAGTTCTTCCCCAGCCGGAAATATCTGTCCAGCGCGTCGCCCTGCTGCTCCTTGCGCAGTTCCCGGATAAATTCAGACAAATAATCAGTAATGAAACCCAGGTCATCTGTAAAATGTTCCGGCCTGAATTTCGGGATCTCCCAGCCAGGAATATAGCAGTGGATACGGTCAAGAAACGCCGTGTCGGTTCCCATTTCCGGCGGGAACGGGTCAAAGAGACTTGATGTCTTCAGCAATACATCGACGCTCTGATTGATATTGCCCACAAAGACCATCGAAGCAGATGCGGCTTTTTCCTCCTTGCCGCGGGCAAAGGAGCCGGACGCCATATAGTCCTTCATGATCTGGATGCCGTCTTTGTCCTTGAAATTGATGCCGGCCTAAATGATGCTTTTCCCGCTGACCAGCTCCCTCCGCTCCGCGCGCTTCATATTCAATACATCGCTGTACGTAACGGCAATGCTGTTCTCGTTGGCCGCACGAAAAACCTTTTCCCGCTCCGCGGTGCTGCGGGTCTGCATCCCGTCCACAAGGACTTCCATGCTGTCATTCACAGCCAGCGCCTTGCCGGGAAGCAGCGCCGCCATCCCGAATTTTGTGATGGACGGGAAGAGCGACTGAACAGCCTCCACCTTCGCCGAACCTCTGGTCGTCCTCGTCAGGCAGTCGCACAGCTCCACAGCCACCTCATAGCGGAGGGCGTCGGAAATGATGACAAAGACGCGGGAATTATCCGCAATTCCCTTTATGTAATGGCGGAAGAAATCCCGCTGCCTGCCGATTTCGGACACATATCCGAGCCGCGTCAGATCATCCGCGGCGGCGTTCGTCCAGCATTCGGAGAGTTCTGCCAGGAACCAGTTCTGATAAAGCCCCTCCACATAACCGGCAGCGTGCTTTAAGCTGTCCTCCAGCAGCGGATTGCTGTCTTTGAGAGAATTCCCAAACGCAAAATGGAAATGGCGGTAGAAACTGTCCATCTCATAAGCTTTGTCCATATAGAGTTTCCAGACGTTTTTCGGCTCCACGACGTGGAAGCCCCCGACGTTCGCCTGATAAAATTCCTGCATCCTGGCAATGTAGTAGAGACAGTCGTAATAATCCGCGTACCGTTCGCTCCATCCGGATGTGCGCCGGTTGTCCGCCGTCCGCAGCATGAGATCGACCTTGACCACCTGCTCCGCCACCTCCGTGAAGAAGCGTTTCAGGATCGCCTCATGAATCGCCGGGAAAATGTCGCCGGTCAGCAGCGTCTCGATCTCCTGCTTCTCAAAGCGTGCCGGCAATTTCAGTTCTTCCTCCACGACACGGCAAAGGCGAAACAGCTCGGAATTGTCCTCGCGGCTGCGCCATTCATGGACAATACTGTAACAATAAGCCTTGTTGGACTCCGAGAGGAACCGCTCCAGCCCCTTTAGCACGCCCGGATTCATTGTCTGAGAGAGCGCGGTCAAAAGGATATGGGAGGCAAGAAAACTGAGCGGCCTATCGTCTCCGTGGATAAAACCGGTATATTTCTGGACAAGCTGCCAAAACGCCTCAATATTGCCAAACTGCCGGATGGCATTCAGCGCGCCGTTATTTTCCTCATCCAGACCGCCCTCCAGCACAGCGATGATGACATCCTGCGCCGTACCGCCGGAAAGCCCCACAAGAACCGCCATTATATCGATGTGAAGCTGCAATGGGGTCTCATAGACCCGCCCAATCCGTTTCAATCGGTCCGTGCGCTGCTTATTCCGGAAGAAATCCGCATAGAGCTTGACCGTCTTGCGCATGGCCGGTTTCGCGTCAATGTTCAGCTCGCTCATCAGGAGTGAATAATAATCGGCGCGATATTCCTCGCTGAACCGCTCGATGTCCCGCAGCCAATCATCCTGCGGCTGCGCATAGGCGAACGGATCGTAGATGAGATAGTTCCCTGTCGGGTCGTCATGAAGCAGGAGCTTCTTGACCGCAAAATTGTTCGTGCCGGTCAGCCTGACGATCGTGACCCCCGGTATCTCCAGCTCATCCAGCATATCCTCAAACTCACGGTCCTCGTCATGCCAGAAAATGATCCGGCGCTGGTAGAAGTCCCAGAGCGGGGCGGTAAACATTTCTTTCAAGTCCTGGGTTATTCTATCGGCGTCCATGCGCAGAATCTCCTGTTCTCACATATCTTCTCTTTTTTGTAGCCGCTGTACTCGAAACAAGTCCCTTTTCTACTAATTCGTTTAACAACTGCCTTTACGGATGGCTTATGAGGCATACCCAGTAGTAAAAACAGCATTTAACAATTACCTAAGTTGTTTATTATTGGCTCCACTATTTTGCCATTATTTCGAGCATATGCTTTATGAATCGCATTGATTAAAATCTGCGGTTTAAACCTGCCAGAGGTGTCCGAGTACACGCGGATATACGTGGCAGATAAAATCTTGATGTCCATGAAACGCAGAGCAATAAAGCGCTGAATGGCATTCTTATTCATGTTCATCCTCTGTTAGTTCAGATTCATATAGTATTTCCGCAAGCATTCGCCGCATTTTTCTCGTTACGGTACATATCCGCTATATAAGCAGGACCATTCCACCAAAGTTTCGATGACTCATCATACAATAAAGCTCCCGTTTTTGATGAAATGAACTCTTTTAAGACTGCATCCGGAGCGCGATTGGATTCTTCTGCCAGTTCTTCGACAACCAATGTGATCATTGCATCAATCGCAAACTTTTTCTGATCTTCCGTGACATCTGTTAACTTTTCCATATCCGCTCACTTCCTTCAAATGACAAACACTGCAGGCCTTTTTCTGTCTTGAAACAGAACTGATCTTTTAAACGTTCCGGGATTAATCTCCCTATGCACAAACGATCTGCTTCCTCACTGCCAACTGTACCATAAGCTCCTATCAAATACGTCAGAATCGTGACGTTCGTCGCATCATTGGCAATCTTTCCGGCTATTACATCATATTTTTTCATGTTCTCAACAAC
>CANPYE010000116.1 GCA_947588005.1 uncultured Lachnospiraceae bacterium
CCGGAGAAATCCTCCCACATGCCCTTGTATTTCCAGACGCTCTCCTTACATTTGTCAATGAACGGCTCAAGGCCGTACTCCTCGATCTGATCCTTGCCGTTAAGCCCTAAGAGCTTCTCCACCTCGATCTCCACCGGGAGTCCGTGGGTGTCCCAGCCGGCCTTGCGGGGAACCATATAACCCTTCATGGTCCGGTAGCGGGGGATCATGTCCTTGATCACGCGGGTCTCCACATGGCCGATGTGGGGCTTGCCGTTGGCCGTGGGCGGCCCGTCGTAGAAGGTGTAGGTCGGGCAGCCTTCCCGCACCTTCATACTCTTTTCGAAGATGTCCTGGTCCTTCCAGAACTTCTCCACTTCCTTCTCACGCTCCACGAATTTCAGATCCGTGGAAACCTTCGCATACTTTGGCATCTCTCAACCTCCAAACTGGTAACTGAGCGAACCGGGCGCGCCGCACGCTTCGGACGCGCCTCCGCTTATCCGGCGCCGAAGCCGTTTCAGACAATGAATAAATTAAGCCTTCATCCCCGGAAATGAGGACGAAGGCTGAAACGTACTTCGCTGTACCACCTATTACCATACTGACACATGCTTCCATATAACGGTGGAAACCGGCGGGGCCTACCGGGCAGTTTCGCCGCGCCTGTCCGGCTGCGGCCGTCTTTTCAGCCTGCGACTCGGGAGTGATCTTCGCTTCTGTGCTACTGATACCGGCCTCGCACCGCCGCCGGCTCGCTGGAACGTTCCCACAGGGCTACTGTCTCCGTCTATGTCTTTCAGTCTTTTAACATGTCTTACCCATTATAGACAGAAGCGGGCATCTTGTCAAGAAAAATATCTTGGAAATGCTCATGCAAACATCTTCTCGATCTTCGCCCGCACCGCCCCGATCACCGGCCCCAAAAAGAAGGCCATGATAACCGTCACAAGCCCCAGACGCGCTCCCATTAACACCCCTCCGGCCGTAAATCCGATATCCCAGAGCATGCGCAGCGTCCGAAAGGACACCTTCTTCTGCCTCTCCAAGAGGATAAACGGCAGGGAATCGTAAGGCGCCGAGCCCAGGCCGGCGCTCATATACACCGACGCCGCCAGGATAAAAAACGCCAGCACCGGCAGAATCAGTATCCACTCCACCAGCGTCTGCGACAGAAAACCGGCAGGCAGGAGCATTTCCCAGACCCAGCAGAAGAAATCCGACGTATATCCCACGACGATCATATTTCCAAGGGTCCCGTAGCCTATATAGCTGGCGTCCATAACCAGCACGAACGCCATCATCACCAGATTCGTAAGCAGCTGGCAGGTGCCGAAGCTGAAAGGCAGATGATACGTCAGTCCCGTCGTAAACAGCGCGCAGGGATCCGTTCCGAAATCAAACTGCCGCAGAAGCGACAGGCAGAAGCCCTGAAAAAATACGCCCGTAAGCATCATAGCCAGTCTTTTCTTAAAATGAGGCGGACGTTCAAACCATTTCTTTTTCATAATCTGCAGTGTTCCTTTTCCTATTTTCATCTTGCGGCCCGGCGGTTCGCCTTTCCGATACGGTTCCGCTGCTCTGCCGCCATACGGCGCTTTTTCACCTTACGATCCCGCAATCCGGCTTCCGCTCATAAACCCCGGATCCCCAGATACTTCCCCAATGTCCGGAACTCATTTTCATTGATGCAGTTCTCCATGCAGCCGGTACGGATCGCCTCAAAACACGCCCCATAGTCCATCCAGACGACCCTCTCCACCTCCGACTCCTGCAGCGTCAGAGCATCGATGTCCACCGGCTTCCGGTACACATACACCTGCGACAGCTCCGCATCCTTAAACATCCGGCCGTAGAACCTGTTCTCTGCATAGACCTTATGCCGGCCCGCAGGCTCCAGCTCCTCCGCCGCAGCCGTAATTCCCAGTTCCTCTTTAAGCTCGCGGACCGCGGTCTCCAAATAATCGTCTCCCGCCGCCACATGCCCCGCGGAAGAAATATCATAGCAGCCCGGATAGGAGTCCTTGTCCGGGCTCCGTTTCTGCAGCAGCACGTCGTAGCCGCTTTTTTCATTGGGACGGACAATCCAAACGTGAGCCGTCGGATGGAGGCTTCCCTCCCGGTGCGCGACGCCTCTCTCCCGGACCACGCCGCTCTTTGTGCCGTCTTCATTCAAAATATCGAACAGCTCCATAGCCTTTCCGTTCAGGGCCGCGCTGACCAGAACTCCTGCGCCGTTATAGACCAGTTTCAGCGAGAAAAACGGCTCCCCCTCGTCCAGCAGGCGGAAGAAGATCTTGTCTCCCTCCCAGAGATTCAGTCCCCAGACTTTCTCTACGGGCACCCACTCCAGTTCTCCCTCGTCGCAGGCAATCGCCTCTCCCTCAAATCCGTCCGCCGTGAAAAGCGACATATATTCCGTCACTCCGTCCCCGGATACGAATGTGACCAGCCCGCGGTAGCGGTAGGAGGTCAGCGTATAGCCGGTCTCCTCCTTCACTTCCCGCAGCACGCACTCCTCCGGGCTTTCATCTGCCTCGAAATGTCCCCCGACGCCGATCCATTTGTCCTTATTTACATCATTTTTCTTCACGGTGCGGTGCAGCATCAGCCAGCTTCCGTCCCGCTCTATGTAGCACAGGGTGCTTAAGCTCGTCATAAAATTCCTCCGATCGCGCCATTCTGCATGGATCCCATGCAGCCGGCCGCGGCGCCGTCCGGCGCGCGGAAACGTCTTTCCGGTTCGTCTTCGGCGCATCGCTTTCATCATATCACAAATTGCCGTAATGAAAAGCATTATTTTTGCGCAAACTAAGAGAAATTTCCAACGGAGGTGAAATGAAATGAACAACAGCGATACCGTAGAGCTTTTAAAAGAATGCGACGCCGGCGTAAAGATGGCAGTCGCTTCCTTCGACGACGTGCTGGGGCGGATCCGCAATTCCGATATGAAGGAGCTGCTTCAGAAAAGCAAGACCAGCCATGAGGAGCTGGGCGACGAGATCCACTCCCTTCTGGACGAGCACGGCAGCGATGAAAAGGATCCGAATCCTGTAGCGAAGACTATGTCGTGGATGAAGACCACGATGAAAATGGGCATCGACGAGAGCGATTCCACCGTGGCCAGCCTGATCACCGACGGCTGCAATATGGGCGTCAAGTCCCTGCACCGCTATATGAACCAGTACCGGGACGCGGATCCGGCTTCCCGCGACATCTGCGGACGCCTGGCAGGCATGGAAGAAAACCTGTGCAGGGATCTGCGGGAATATCTGTAAACCGTCCGGACTTACCCGGGGGTTGCTGTTTGCCCCGCCCGGACGCGGATGCATTTAAGCACTTGGACGCATTTAAAACACCCGGAATTCTTGACAAATACTCCCAAATAGACTACAATCATCTTTCAGATGAGGGAGTAGTCGGCGCGGCCAGGTGCCGCGCGATAGGGCCAACATGCTGGCAGAGCGGTTTCCCGCACATGCCTGGTCCTATATGAAATACAGGCAGAGCGTCACCGGCTCTCTGCCCGCATGGACATGATGAGACTTATCTGCGGTTTTTGCGCTGCAGATAAGTCTCTTTTTATCAGGAAGGAGTTATCTATGTCGCTGATCGAACTGTTTCTGACCGCCGTAGGCCTGTCTATGGATGCCTTCGCGGTCTCCATCTGTAAGGGCCTGTCCATGAGGAAGCTGAATGTGCGCCACGCCGTTATCATCGGCCTGTATTTCGGCGGTTTTCAGGCATTTATGCCGTTTATGGGATATCTGATGGGCATTAGCTTTCAGGAAGCCATCACCACCTACGATCACTGGGCCGCGTTTATCCTGCTGGCCCTCATCGGCGGCAACATGATCCGGGAGGCATTGAATCCGGAAGAAGAAAACTGCGGCGATTCCGTCGCCTTCCGCGAAATGCTCCCCCTGGCCATCGCTACCAGCATCGACGCGCTGGCCGTGGGCGTTACCTTCGCCTTCCTGCGCGTACATATCCTTCCGGCGGTGTCATTTATCGGCGCCGTCACCTTCTGTCTGTCCATCGTCGGCGTAAAGGTCGGCAACGTATTCGGCGTGCGGTACAAGTCGAAGGCAGAGATCGTCGGCGGCGCGATCCTGATCGTGATCGGCGCGAAGATCCTTCTGGAGCATCTGCTTGCCTGACCTGGATTTCGCACCCGCCGAAGCGTACCGGCTCACGGCCGTCCAGGCTGAGCGGATGGCCGTCTTTTCTAATCGGACAGCTGCCGCCGTTTGCGGTTCCTGCTCATGCTCTGCAGCCCCTGTCCCGCAGGTCACGGTCGGCTGCGCATCCTGCTCTCAATACCTGGTTTCATCCTTCACACGCGGTCTTGTCACCGGATTGACCAAGATCTTCACGCCGGTGATATCCGCGATCTCATAGCTTGACAGCTTCCCATTCTTCAGGTCGCTCAGCATCTCGTCCTTATTTTCCATAAAGAGCCGGAACTCATCTCCATAATAGGAACGCATCAGGCGCAGTACGCCGTCGACAACCGGTGCGCTGTCTTCCGACGGTTCTTCGCCGGATTCGTCCTCAGTTTCTTCCACAGACACCGCCGGTGGTTCCTGCCCGGACTCGTCCGCAGCTTCTCCCCCTGACATTTCCGGCGGTTCCTGCCCGGACTCGTCCGCAGCTTCTACTGTCCTGTCATATGGCATATATTGCAGAAACGGCTCCACCTGGGCCTGATTGTACGTCACCTGATAGCGAACGATCCCTTCCGGAACGGACGGATCTTCCTCAATGCCGTCCAGATAACGATTTGTATAGTAGCTTTCGCCCAGGATAATTATACTGCCGTCGTCCTTGAGCGCAAAATCAAAATCTTCCGTCACAAGATATTCACTGTCGAGCAGCTTCGTTCCTCCGTATTCGAGCGAAGACCACTCCACCATCGTAAGACCCGCGCCGACTCCTGCCAGAAGCACTCCTGCGAGAAATGCTGCAACCAATACAATTCTCAGCCTACGCATGCTCTTTCTCCTCCTCTCCGCCATTCGTCTCTGTTTCTTCCGGCGCACCCGGTTCCATAACCAGTACGGCAGCTGATTTCACAACCTGCGCCGTGACCGGCTCCGTGGCCGGTCTCACAACCTGCGCCGTGACCGGCTCTGCGACCGGTCTCACAACCTGCGCCGTGATCGGCTCTGCCCCTGCCGAACCTTCCTCTGATTCAGCCGGTGCGGCCTCCAAAACCGGCACGACTGCCGGGATCGGCCTCCTTTTCCGCCATAACAGCGTCATCACAAAGCCTGCTGCAGCGAAAAGACTTACAGTCGCTCCCAGGGCTCCGATCACCACGCCTCCCAGCGGATATCCGCCGATCACCAGTATTAAGAGCATCCCGAACATAAACAGGGCGCACACCCCGACAAATCCGACCGACAACGCGCTTATAATGCAGAACGCATTCCATGCCATGCGGATACACCAGACGCATACGTCCGCGCACCATTTGCAGAACGCGGCGATTCCGCCTCCAATAACCGCCCAGATACTTCTTCTCTCCATCTTCTGTACTCTGCCGCCTTTCTTTTTCTCCGCCGCAGGCGGCTCCTCTGCCGCCGGAACAGTCCGGTCATCCGCCGCCGCGGATACGCCGATCCCTAAAAGTCCTGCCATCCACACAAATGGCCTGCATAACTGCCGCCAGCACCATAGAAAAGCCCTCCATATCCAGATTGCTGCGGCTTTCATATTCCTCCGACACCATCTCCATGCGCCCTTCACGCCACGCCATAGCCGCATCCACACCCCGGCCGCCACGTTCCGCCATCGTATAAATATGCTTGCGCCCGCTCCCGCATTCTCTCCGCCTGCTGCCGCGGGTTCCGTTGGCTTTCCGCTTCGCCCGGCCTCTCCTGGGACGCTTTCTCCTTCCCTTTCGGCCGGTCTCTCCGCGGCCGCGCCCCGTCTTTCCTCCGATCCGTTCATCTCCGCATAATCCGCCCGCACATGGTACGCTTCCAGAAGCTCCGCCGTCAGTTCCTTAAAATCCCCGAAATCGGCGATCGCTTCCTCCTCCGAAAGCCCGCTGGCAATCTTCATATCAATGTGCTGCTCGTATTCATCTATAATATCCCGCAGTTCCGTTTCATCCAGAACCGCCAGCGCCCGCTTAAGCGCCGTCAGAAATTCGCTCTTATTCATCCGTTTGCTCCTCTCCGCGGCCATGCCGCCCCTGTCTGTCTGCCCGCCTGTCGGCCCGCTCGTCCGTCCGCTCGTTTGTCCGCTCGTCCGTCCCGGACAGGTCTTCCGCCTGCCTCTAAAGACAGAACCGCCGTCATTTCCCTGCTTTCCGCAAAATCCGCACATTTCCTGCTCTACCGTTCCTTCCGCTCCTCAAGAAACGCGCCGACCCGGCCGGCAAATTCCGTCCACTCCGCTTCCAGCCGATCCCGGTACAGGATCCCCGCTACCGTCAGATGATAATACTTCCGCGGCGGCCCCTCCGTCGATTCCCGCAGATACGTCTCAAAATACCGCTCATTCGTCAGTCTCTTAAGCAGCGGATAAATCGTTCCCTCGTTCACATCCACCACCTTGGAGACTTCCTCTACCAGCTCGTAGCCATACATATCTTTCTGACGCACCGATTCCAGCACGATCAGTTCCAGGACTCCCTTTTTGAACTGCGCATTCATAATGGCCCTCTCTTTCTCTGGTTACATATTATACCAACTACTTGGTAATGTCAAGTACCATATTATAAAAAATAGCAGAAATTTGAAAACAGACCGGTGCCAGGATCGGTCAAAATCCTGACACCGGCCATTCCCTGCCGAACAGAAACGCCAAAGACGCTCTGTTTGTATTTCCATGCAAGCAAGACGCCAGTGACGCCTTGCTTGTATTTCCTCCAAATGCTTCTTCCCGCCAAAATCACAGGCACAGAATCCGCAGCTCATCCGCGCGAGTCTCCCATGACCCCTACGCCGTCACCTTCATGAAGTTCTTCTTGCCGCGCTTGACGATCATGCCGTCGCCCGCGAAATCATCCTTCGTGTACGTCTTTCGGATATCCTTCATCGGCTCTCCGTTCACGGACACGCCTCCCTGCTCCACGTTCCTGCGGGCCTCGGCGCGCGACGGAGCCAGACCGGATTTCTGCAGGACCGCCAGGATATCGATGGTTCCCTCAGCGCTGAAATCATCGGCGCCGAGCGCGAACGTGGGCATATTTTCCAGGCTCCCCTGGCCCTTAAACAGCGCCCTCGACGCCTCCTGGGCCTTCTTCGCCTCTTCCTCGCCGTGGACCAGCGTGGTCAGTTCATACGCCAGAATCTCCTTGGCGGTATTGAGCTGGCTGCCCTCCCAGTGATCCATCTCGTTGATCTGCTCCAGCGGCAGGAAAGTCAGCATACGCAGGCACTTCAGTACGTCGGCGTCGGCCACATTTCTCCAGTACTGGTAGAAATCGAAGGGCGAAGTCTTGTTCGGATCCAGCCAGACCGCGCCGGACTGGGTCTTGCCCATCTTCTTGCCTTCGGAATTAAGAAGCAATGTGATCGTCATCGCATAGGCGTCCTTGCCCAGCTTGCGGCGGATCAGCTCGGTGCCGCCCAGCATGTTGCTCCACTGGTCGTCGCCGCCGAACTGCATGTTGCAGCCGTATTTCTGGAACAGCATGTAGAAATCGTAGCTCTGCATGATCATGTAGTTAAATTCCAGGAAGCTAAGCCCCTTCTCCATGCGCTGCTTGTAGCACTCGGCGCGGAGCATGTTGTTGACGGAAAAGCAGGCGCCTACCTCCCGCAAAAGCTCCACATAATTCAGGTTCAGCAGCCAGTCGGCGTTATTTACCATCAGGGCCCTGCCGTCCGAGAAATCGATAAAACGGCTCATCTGCTTCTTGAAGCACTCGCAGTTGTGCTCGATGGTCTCCACCGTCATCATCTGGCGCATGTCGCTGCGGCCCGAGGGGTCGCCGATCATGCCGGTGCCGCCGCCGATCAGCGCAATCGGCTTGTTGCCTGCCATCTGCAGGCGCTTCATCAGGCACAGCGCCATGAAATGACCCACATGAAGGCTGTCGGCCGTCGGGTCGAAGCCGATGTAGAAGACGGCCCTTCCTTCATTTACCATCTTCCGGATCTCATCCTCGTCGGTCACCTGGGCGATCAGGCCGCGGGCGACCAGTTCATCGTAACACTGCATAACGCATTCTCCTTTTCGTTGTGATATAGATTAAAAATGTGTCGGGTTCTTCCATGCCTTCCGGGATGAGGCATCTTTGCGGCAGTACATGAAGGCCTTCTATAGCGACTGCTTTCTGAGCGGCACGCGGCAGTTCGCGCCGGCACCTCGAAAACGCTTCGCGTTTTCTCGGCGCTGTAATAATTTGCCTTCGCGCAAAAAGCCCCGTCCTACATATCCATAGGACGGGGCGCAAGCCTCGTGGTACCACCTAATGTTCACAGAGAGACTCGCGTCCCTCCGCCTTTTCGGGTACTGACGGCGCCGGTTCCGCTCCCACATCCAGCATAGCGCTGTCTGTCATGCAGCCCCATGGAAACATTCCGAACCTTCCGTTCATACCCTAGCACGATAACGTGTGCAGGAATCCGTCACAGCCTACTTGGCGCCGCCTGCGCGGGATGTATCTGAGAACACCGCATCTCCTCCGCATATATCGAAATGCTTCCTCAGACGCCTCCGCCCTGCTCTGCCGCCTGCAGGAAAATGTCCCGGCGGCATACGCCGTTTGGTGTGAAGCTCAAAGATGTATTCACAGCAGACTTTCCACGCGCCTCTCACCGCCCGGCTGCTCTCTGTGTGCTGCTGCCTGCTGCTACTTGTTCTTATCATCGCTTTTCGTCATGAAATTATAGTCATTGTAGCAGGCGGCGCGGCATTTGTCAAGGCCGAAAATCCGGCCGCCCGCCGCCCGATTCATGCGCATAGTGCATA
>CANPYE010000117.1 GCA_947588005.1 uncultured Lachnospiraceae bacterium
GCAGCCTGGTTTCATTGACCTTAAAAAACGGGAACTCATAGTACAGCCTGCACAGCTTCGCGCCGTCTATAACGGAGCCGCCGCCGATTGCTATGACCGTATCCGGTTTTATCCTTTCCAGGTCGTTTACCGTCCCTTTCAGTCCTTCCAGGTCGGGCTCCCCGGCCCAGCTCCTGCGTACAAAATGCAGGGATTTCTTCCTGAACGTCCTCTGCAGGAGCTCCTTATCCTCCCCATGCAGCGAACTCCCGCATATGACCGCCACCCGCGCGCACGGATAGGAAGCCAGTCCGCTGACCGAATTCCTTCCGAACAGAACCGTGGGCTGGTAAAGCAGGTAATCCGAATAGATGTTCTGTGGTTTCCACATACCGTTCCCTCACTTATCCATAAATTTAAACCAACATGTTCCGTTCACAGATAGACCCCGATGAACTGGGCCGCCAGCACCACGGCCGCCAGTGCCACCGGATACGTCGCCGCGTAGGCGGACGCCACGTCATCCGTCCCCGCCACCTCTATCAGGGTCCCGAGGGCCGGCGTGCTCGTCATTCCCCCGCAGATGGCTCCCAGCAGGTTGAAGATCCCCATTTTAAATATCTTCGATGCCACCAAATACCCTGCCAGCATCGGCACCACCGCCATCAGCGCGCCATAAAAAAACAGGGACACGCCCTGTTCCATCAGGATCTCCACAAATCCCGCGCCTGCCTTCGTTCCCGCGCCGATGAGGAACATCGCCAGGCCGAATTCACGCATCGTGACGAGGACCTCCTTCTTTACAGAAACGTCCAGCCTCCCGATATGCCCGAAATGGCCGAGGAGCAGGCCCGCGAGCAGCGGCCCGCCGGATGTCCCCAGGGAAAAGCCCGCCCCGCCAGGCAGCGGGACCGTAACCTTCCCCAGCAGGACCCCGAGCACCACCGCCAGGGAGAATCCGAAGAAGCCCCTGGAGTCACAGCTGAACAGCTTCACCTGGGAGCTCTGACGGGGCAGGTCGTTGACCGCGCGGTATTCCATCCGCGCCTTCCCGATATCAACATGCAGGATCCTGGGCATTGCCTGCACGAATACGACCACGCTTATGACGCCGAACGGGTACGCGATCCCGTACCCCAGCGACACAAGGTCGGAGCCAGTCGCTTCCATCGCGGCCGCCAGCCCCGGCGTCGTTGTCAGGGCGCCTGCCATGAGCCCCAGCGCCAGGTCTGTACTGACTCCGGCAAACAGGATCACGCCGAGACAGGCCGCCGCACCCGCCGCGATGACCACGATCCCAAGTACGACATAGGCCGCGGCATTCCCGGTAAAGCTCCGGAAAAAACCCGGCCCGGCGATGAAACCAACCGCAGTCACAAAGCAGCACAGGCCGAAGTCCTGCACGATCCCGGGGGCCGTCAGCCCGAAATGCCCGAATACCAGGGCCACGATCAGCACACCAGCTGTCCCCAGGGACATTCCTTTCACCTTGACACTCCCCAGGATATAACCCAGGGCGGCCACCGCAAATACCAGCAGGATGCTGCTGTTCTGTAGTATTTCCTTCATGGATGGTTCTTCTCCCTCCCCGGCCGCTTCCTAATGCTCCGCCGGCCGCCTGTATGCCTTCCGGTCGATCTTCCCGTTGAAGGTCTTCGCTATCCTGTCGGATAATTCAATCTCCTGCGGGATCTTGTACCCTTCAAGCCTTCCGGCAAGGAAGCGTACCAGTTCCTTCTCATCAAAGGGCGTTGTGTCATCCGGCACCACGATCAGTTTCAGGAAAGACATCCCGCTGCTGTCGCTGTCCTCCACGCAGACGCACTCATTGACAAGCCCGCTCAGCAGCGCTGCCTCCTCCACATCCGTGGGCGCGATCTTGTAGCCGCCGATATTGATGACGTCGCCCTTGCGTCCCCTGTAATACACCCTTCCCTGCCCGTCCATGCGGCCCAGGTCGTTGGATACGAACCATCCGTCCTTCCATACCGAGGCGGTCAGTTCCGGCTCCCGGTAGTATTCCATCATGTTCATCCGGCTCCTGACGCATATCCGGCCCTCTTCCCCGCCGCCCTGCACGATCGTCCCGGCCTGCGTAAGGATGCCCAGCTCGACACCCTCGTTGGCCGCCCCCATGCAGTCCTTAAGGACGCCGCCCGCATTATAGTCATACGCGCTGACCCCGGGAGTCTCCGATGCCTCATAGGCATTGTAGAGCCGCGTCCTAGGCAGCAGGAGCCTCAGCTTCTCACAGTCCCCTGCCGGGAGCGCGGAGGAACTGGAATACACAAAATCGATCTGGTCCCTGAACTCGGCCAGCTTTTCCCCCGTCCTGGACAGCAGGATCCGGACCGCCACCGGGGGAAGGTACAGGGATGTGACATGGTATTCCCGGATATACCGGAAATACCTTGCCAGGTTCCCCAGTCCGTCAAGGTACACGACGCAGCACCCGTTCGCCAGCGACAGGTGGGTTCTCCGCAGGCCGCCCGCATGGTTTAAAGGAGTGGTGATAAAGAACCGGTTCCCTTCCTTCATCTCGACACACCGGGCAATACTGTAGGCGTACCAGGAAATGTTCCGGTGGGACATCAGGGTCCCCTTGGATTTCCCAGTGGTTCCTGTGGTGAACACCATCTCACAGGGGGAGTCGATGTTCGGATAAGCAATACTGTCCCCCGGGGAAAAGACCACTTTATGGGAAATGGAGCGGACGGTATCATAACCGGCCCACCGGGAATCAGGACCACTGTCCTGGCTGCTGATGACCAGGACTGCCCCCGTCTCATCCGCGATCTCGCGCATCCTCTCCGGGGAGGCGCTTTTTTCCAGGGGGACAAGGATGGCCCCAGCCAGATGCACGGCATAATAACAGGCTATGCAGGTATCCTCATGGATTGCCTGCACAGCCACGCAGTCACCCGTCCTGACCCCTTGTGACTTTAACCAGCCATGGACGGAAAGGATCATGTCGGCAAGTTCCTGATACGTTGTTTCCTTCTCCTTCGCGATAACAGCGGTCTCACCCGGCTGCGCGGCTGCGTTTTCAAGTACCCTCTGGACGACGGGTTTTTCCGTATCACAAATGTTCAGTTTCAACAATTCCATTCCGTTACTCCCTAATATGACAGCTTATGTCTTTCCCTCTTTGCGTTAACATCCGATCATCTGCCGGCCCGTTCCTCAACTGCACGGACAATGTCGGAAAAATCTTCCATCTCCATCAATACATCGGGCGTGAACTGGATCCCAAACTCGGATTCAACCGCTGCTAAGATCCGAAGCTGGTTTAAGGAATCCCAACTGGGGATATCGCCGATGGCCGTATCCTCCTGAATGCTCTCCTCGTTGACTCTCAAAATTTCTGCGATGATTTTTCTGATTTTTTCCGCAATATTCATGTTAATTCTCCTTTTCTTTTTGCATTATATAATTATATATTTCCCATATATCATGGCATATCATATGTCATACACATGCAGAGGTTATGTTAATTTCCGCTTAACATATGGAGTTGATTGTACAAAAACTTCTGGTGAGGAATTGCATAGTTTCCGCTGACACTCTCATTTTCTTTCACATCATAAACTACAACACTCCCCATATTAATTCTTGCATTATCCCCAATAATGATGCCATTTCTAATGGTGCTGTTCAACCCGAACCAGACATTGCTTCCAGCATTAACTCTCCCGCCAAACGTTACATTTGCTGTTATTAAACATGCCCTTCCAATTTTCACAGCATGTCCGATCTGAACCAAACTGTCAATCTTCGTATATTCTCCTACTTCGGTATCTTCCCATGGGAATAAGGCTCTGTCTATACAGCTATTATTCTGCATTTCCACATGGGCGTGTAAATGGACTCCTCCAAAATGCTCCACTGTTTCAATAGTATCTCCGTTTCTGTTCTCTTGAAAACCGACCCCACCTATCCGGCATCCCGAACGTAATACACATCCATCATCAATGGTCGAATTCTCATATACAGTGACAAAAGGCTCTATAATCACATGTGGACCAATAACAACATTCTTATCTGCGATAAATGCCTGAGGACTTATCTGTGCGGTTGGATCAATGTATGTATTTTTCTTCCCCCTTACATATTGATTCTCTTCCCTCATCTTATTATGCAATGCAAAGAACGTCTGCTTTGGATCATCCACAATAATACAACCCGTTTTATTTAGATTTATAGTTTTCGCCACCTCATCGGATGTTATGAGCATTTTAATATTTTCCGATAATATACTGACATATTTCTTTTCTGCTGCAAATGAACATACCTTATCCGCCTCTGCATTTAAAAAGCCTAGCGAAACAACCTCTTTTTCCTCAAGCACACGATATTCCAGTCCGGGTATATATCTACTTAAACATTCACTTATATACATATTTTCACCTTTATAATTGTATTAATACTTATTTTTCCATACCTTTAATCTGAATCTTAGCATTTCATAAATTCCCCATATAATATCATGAGGATGCCCAAATGCTCCTTTTCTTACACTCTGTATATTACATACAACTGGAACATTTATCCATTTCAGGTTCAAAAGCTTTGCTCTGAATATCAGCTCCGGCCACACAAATATAGGACTTCTCGCCAGCGGTAAGATTTTATCCAACTTATCCCTTTTATAAACTTGCGAGTAATTCAACACTGGCGTTCCCTTCATGAGTTTAGGAAATAAAATATTTTGCAGCATTTTATTAACACCTGATGTTACCGTTCTCCATCCGGTAGCCCTGTATTTTTTCCTCTCCATTACCAGCACATCCGTATCATCAGGCATATCCTTCAGTAACTTCACCAGAACATCAGGCCGGACACCAAGGTCGCATGCGTTAAAAGTAACATAATCCATTTTTGATGCCATCATGCCTCTTAACACTGAAGTACCAAAATTCAGGTTTACCAGATTAGGCAGAAATATTACCCCTTCATGGCAGCGTGCAAAATGATCCATTTTTTCATATGTATCATCTTTAGACGCATCATCAACCAATATTAACTCGAAGGTATCAAAATTGTCCTTTAATGATCCATACGTCTCCTCCATTGCCTTGTCAACTATCGCCGTTTCATTATAGCCGGCAAGAACAATTGCCACTTTTCTCTGTGATTTCATCTTTCTCTCCAAATCTTTTCTGTCCATTATATTCTGACCACCAAAACCTTGTTTTCTTTAGCAGATTGAAAAGATGCCTCCACGATCTTCATCTGCCTTAAGATCTGATCCTGGGTCACGTTCAATTGCCCTATTCCCGCGAATGCTTCCACAATGTTTGTCCAGAATGCCATCGACATATCTTCTTCGTCTGGGATATCTATCTTTTCCAGGTATTCCGGCTTTAAGGGGGCCATTGTCCGGCTCGGACCAAGCACTTTCTGCCCGACCACGCTTTCAAACCCCCGAACATCGCCCCTGATCCTTGCCGCGCCGCCGTTTTTACCCGAAAAATCATCAATCTTTAATGTCCCTCTGTCGCCGAAAACGAACCATCTCGGCAGCTTCTGTAACGCAAATGTACCCACATTGATCTTGGCGCACACACCGTTAGAAAACATAAGCACGATTTCAAAGAAATCATCGACTGCCGGTGTCAGCACACTCAGTACTCTTGCATAAACACTTGTTACCCTTTCATCCGGATACAACTGCAGAATCTGATCGATCAGATGCACGCCCCAATCATAAAGCATCCCGCCGCCATACTCCGGATCAGCCCTCCAGCCAAAACATACTCCCCTTTCCCCCAGTACACGGGATTCTATCGTCGTTACATTTCCAATGGCGCCGCTCTTTATGATATCCCTTACCACCCGATAATCCGGGTCAAAACGCCGCTGCTGATGTACGGTAAAGAATCGGTTTGTTTCATGGGACACATCCATGATATGTTCCATCTCTGCCACGGACATAGTCGCCGGCTTCTCGCAGAGAACATTCTTTCCGGATTTCATTGCCGCGACAGCATAACGTTCATGCCATTGGTTCGGCGTAGCGATGACCACAAGATCCAGGTCATCCTTCAGGAAGTCCTCCAGATTGTCGTATACTGCTAAACCCTTTTCAAATGCATCTTGCCTCTTTGCTGGAATAATATCATAAGCACTCACTACCTGGATTTCTCTAAAACATTTCATTTTGTCGTGATGAAAATGCCCCATGTAGCCATACCCGATGATTCCTGCTTTTATCATGATGTGCCTCCAGTTATCTTTTATAAAAGTCTTTTACTGATGAAATTACATATGCCTGTTCATCCTGAGTCAGTTCAGGGAAAACCGGGAGACATACGGTTTGCCTTGTTATCTTCTCCGCTATTGGAAGATCGCCTTCCCGATAGCCCAGATAATCAAAAGCTTTCTGAAGATGAAGGGGCACTGGATAAAATGCCGCGCTCCCCACCCCTCTTGACGACAGGAATTCCCCCATCGCATCCTTATCGCTGCACCTGAACGCATACTGATGCCAGACAGGCAGAACCCCATCGCGCACGGCAGGGATATCTATTTCGGGGACATCTGATAATGCCTCATTATAAATCCGGGCAATCTCCGTCCGTCTGGCATTGAAACCATCCAGATAATCCAGCTTTATATTAAGAATTCGCGCCTGGATCGCATCCAGCCGCGAATTATATGCTATAAGATAATTAAAGTATTTATATGGATTATATAATGCGTCTCCCGGCCTGTCCTCCTCCAGCCGCTCTTCCACCCCCTGAAGAATCGAGCGTGCTATGGCGCCGTTCTGTGCGCTCCCGTGTTCCCTATACGCCCTGCAGATTACGTCGATCTCATCACTGTCGGTGGTAATCATACCTCCGTCGCCGAATGCTCCGAGGTTCTTTGTCGGGAAAAATGAGAAACACGCCGCATCTCCCCAGGCGCCTGCTTTTTTATCTCCTATTGCTGAGCCGACGGCCTGGCAGGCATCTTCGATCACATACAGGCTATGTCGGTCCGCAATCTTTCTGATTTTTTCCATGTCAGCAGGCTGCCCAAAAATGTGAACAGGTAGGATCGCCTTTGTTCTTTTTGTGATCTTTTCTTCGATCTTACCCGCATCAATATTGTAAGTGTCCTCTTCCACATCTACAAAAACCGGCGTGGCTCCTGCCATGGCGATCGTCTCTGCTGTCGCGAAAAAGGTAAACGGCGTCGTTATGACCTCATCGCCTTCCCCGATTCCCAAAGCTTTCAGGGCTATCACAAGGGCATCAGTCCCGCTGTTCAGCGCGATTGCATGCTTCGTTCCGATATATCCAGCGAATCTTTTTTCAAATTCCGTAACGGCAGATCCGCCAATGTACATCCCGCTTCTCATCTGCTCAACAACTGCGCTTTCAACCTTTTCGCGTATCTCTTCATATTGTCTTGTCAGATCCAGTATTTTTACATTCATTTGTCAGTTCCCCTTTCCCAAATTCATAATGATAATCCCCGCAAAGATAATCGCCATCCCAACCAGTTGCACCGGCGTGATCTTCTCCTTCAGCACAGCGACGCTCAGTATACAGACAATGATATATACAAGACCAGCGGAAATCGGGTAATATATACTCAGGTTCATACTTTTCATGACCAGCAGGGATGTCAGGAAGCTTAATATGTAAATGCACATCCCAAAAATGAGAAGCCAGTTGAATTTCAGCAAAAAACCGGTCTTATCGATCATCAGCGAACTCCCGCGGCCCAAGCCGATCTTTATCAGTGTCAGCCCGGCAGCCGACAGACATACATAAACCAGCAAACCTATCATGCTCTCTTTCAGTCCTTTCTGTCCCATCATTCTCCCCCGGGTACTCTGGCCAGCTCCTGCTGGGCCCATTCCAGCACCTTCATTACTCGCAGGCACTGTTCCGGACCGGATCTGGACTGTTCACCTGTCCGGCAGCAGTTCTCAAAGAACTCCAGGCTGTTCTGCAGGGAATCTTCGAATTTTATGTTCGGGATGAAGATGTCCCCGGTCCGTTGCTGGAACTCGTACTCCCCATATTCCTGGCCGCGTACAACCTCTATTCCGCTATTATAGACTTTCACCTTTTCTTCCTGCATGTCATCAAAAATCACCATCTTTTTTGTCCCGGCTATCATGGTCTGCCTTACCTTGACCGGAGAAACCCATGAAGATTTGAGATGGGCAATAAAGCCATCATATTTCATGGTGAGATATGTCAGTGTTTCCTGTCTGCCAAACGGCGTCTCTCCAAACGCCGACAAAGCATAAGGCTCCTTGCCGCCTGATATCCAGTCTATTACCGCAACGTCGTGGACAGCAAGGTCCATCAGGGCATTTACATCTTTCCGAATCGGACCCAGGTTAAGCTTTGAAACATCAAAATAATAGATCTCGCCCAACTCATCATTATCTATCATTTTCTTTATATAACGGTAATATGGGTTATAAAGCATGATATGGTCGCAATGCATGATCACATTTTTTTCTTTTGCCTTGGCGATCAGTCGATTCGTCCGTTCAACTGTGGTAGCTATAGGCTTCTCCATGAATACATGCTTCCCCATTTCCATTGCCTTCATCCCGATTTCAAACGTATTCACAGTCTGCGTCGCGACAATAAAAGCCTCAACCTCAGGATCATCCAGGTAATTTTCATAATTATCACTTATAGCCACTGATTCGGGGAGAGCATCTCTGGCCCTTGCAGCTCGGTCCGGTAATATTTCACACAAAGCCTTCAACTCGAACTTTTTTGAATTCATCAGTTTCTTTGAGATATTAGCTCCCCAATATCCGTATCCTACTTGTACGACTTTCATAACTATCTCCTCCTGTTATGAAGTGACTTTTGTCAAGAGGTAAATTTGTATTTTGCAAACTTTTTTTCCTCTGACAAATCTCACATTTTATTCTTCTGACAGCGCCGGAAAAGGGCTCTGTTTTTACAGTC